>JAWVEM010000199.1:0-3323 GCA_033856735.1 Blastocatellia bacterium | reverse complement strand
AGGTCATCGACGCGCTCGATCTTCTCAGGCAACAGTTCGCCGGTGGTCAGATTTTTGATCTGTAAAGTGTACTGTCGATAACCCGTGTTGTCGGTCGAGTAAGCCAGCAGCGTGCCGTCATCGCTGGGAGCAAAGCTGCCGACGGCCATGAACTTCTGTCCTTTGGCCAACCCGTTCAAATCGAGCAGGATTTCTTCAGGCGCAGTCACGCTGCCCTGCTTGCGGCAATAGATAGGGTACTGCTTTCCTTCGACGGTGCGGCTGTAATAGAAGTAACCACCCCAGCGATACGGTACGTTCGTATCTGTCTGTTTGATGTGACTGAGAATCTCGTTATAGAGTTTGTCCTGCAAAGCCTCGGTGGGCTTCATCACGGCCGCGGTGTAAGCGTTTTCTGCTTCCAGATGTGCAATCACTGCCGGGCTCGTCTTTTCGCGCAGCCAAAAATAATTATCAACCAGCCGGTCGCCGTTAATCTCGGTAATCTTCGGTTTCTTTTCGGTGGGCGGGGGTTGCAGCATCATAGATGAGTTTCCATCCTGGGCCGAGACTTTCATAGCAATTATTGAAATGAATAAGAGTGAAATGAACAGCAGGGATTTGTTTGGCTTCATGCGACTCTCCGGGGTGAAGGGATCGTTTAGAGGCGGGCTACTGCCCGCCTTGCTTGTCACTCATGATCAATGGCGGGCAGTAGCCCGCCTCTAAACCTTCCAACAGATATTTGATCTCTCGACGAACGCACGGCTCGTCAGTCGTGGACCGTTCAACCTCGAAGCGGATCGCCCCATCCTGATTGGACATACTTGCCGTCCTTGACGATGCAGGGGACCGTCGGATCACCGCCGGAAAACTTGAGCATCTCTGCCCGCAGGGCGCGATCGGTCTGGGCGTCGTGATCAATAAACGTCATGCCCTTTGAGTTGTAATATTCGCGCGCTTGCTGGCAGTAAGGACAGCCAGGCTTGGTGTAAATAACCAGTGCCACTCGATTACCTCCGTCGGTGAGCATAGTTTAGCAGTTGCGCGAGGAAGTTGCGAAGGGCGCATTTGGAGTGCGGCGCTGGTCGCCGTTTTGGATTGTCGCCCGCGTTCCAAAGCGCTAACAAGTTAGCGCACTCCGAAATAAAAAGGGGACGAGTGTGCCTCAACACTCGTCCCCAGCAGCATGACCAAGCAGGTTATCCGGATTTCAGCCGCTCCGGGTTGAAACTTTAGTCACGCTGATCTTTTGGAGCGCGGCGACTGGTTGCCGCTTTTGCTAAGCCCTCCCTCGCTGTCGGGCTACTGCCCCGATCCTCAGTTGGGCTCCTGTCCCGATGTTCGTTAATTGTGGCGCGCCTCTCGGCGATCTTGCCTGAAGTCGCGCACGTCGCCGCGTCGATCACGAAAGTCTCCACGGATACCACGGCGATCGCTACGCAGGTCGCGCGTATCGACTCTGATCCCCTGCCGATCGGCTCGCAACTCGGCCTGCGACGCGCCCTCGCGCTTGTCCTGCCGAAGTTCGCGGAAGTCGCCTTGGCGATCTCGGACGTCTGTGCGAATGTCGCGATGGTCGCTGCGAATGTCTCGGGTATCGGCTCTGATTTCGCGGCGATCGGCGCGCACCTCCCGGCGCTCTTCCCGGTCGATCCGTCCCGCCCCTTGCGCTGCCGCCGTTCCCGCCAGCGTCAGCATTGGTACGCTTATTAAAACTAAAAGAAAAAGTTTATTTTTCATCGTTTCGATTCCTCCTGAATTTTGAATTCGGTCCCCGCTTGCGCAAGTTCTGCAAGCCCAAGGTCCGCCTCCGAAGAGGCAGGAGGAGAGAGAACGCTGGCCGACAGTGCCTGTCGAAAATCCACGTTATCTTTCGCGGCGAACCCCTTACCAACGCGTTTAGACGCGGCAGCGGCGCCAGTGGACGAGATTTTTGTGGCTCAGACTTCAGGGTGTGATGCGGGGAGAGGAAACACAGACCAACGTTTGTGCCACTCAAGAATCTGGCGCACGTGAAAGTTCTCGGCTAAGATGCACGCCAATGTCGAGTAAGAAGCAGAAAGCCCGCGGCCTCAATCGACGTCAGTTTCTCCTACGCAGTTCCCTGGCCGCTGCGGCCGTCTCTGTGTTTCCCGGAAAATTGGTCGCCAGCGCGCTGATTGATCTGCGCGGACCGTTTGCGCCTAAGCGGATGCTGATTCTCGGCGCCGGCCTGGCCGGCATGGTGGCCGGATACGAACTGTCTCAGCTCGGACACAACGTGACCATACTCGAGGCCCGCATGCGTCCGGGCGGACGTGTGCACACCTTGCGCGAGCCTTTCTCTGACGAGCTGTATGCGGAAGCGGGCGCTGCGCGCATTCCCGACGATCACGATTTGACTCTGAAGTACCTCAAGCTTTTCGATGTGCCGCTTGAGCCGATGTATCCCACGCGACTCTCAGCAGTGCGTCTGGATGGTGGGCCAAGGCGCCTGGTCGGTCCGGAAGGTTTTACCGAGGCTTTGGGCAAAAACTTTGGTAGTGAGCTGGGCGGCAATCCGGCCCGATGGTCCAAGATCAAAGGCGGCAGTCGAAGGCCGCATTCATTTTGCCGGCGAACATCTTTCGGCCGCGTCTTCGTGGATGCAGGGTGCTTTAGAGTCGGGGCTGCGGGCGGTGAAAGAGATCAATGAGGCGGCGTAGGAGAAGGTGCAACCTGTGTTCGAGAAATGATTCGCTCTGTTAGTCATAAGGGGTTGCGGGAATTTCTTCAAGAACAAGATCTCGATATTCAGTTTGAGATAAGCCGTTCTTCAATACCGGACCACAAAATGAAGGAATCAGACCGGAGCAAAATCAGGAAGAATGAGCAGAACCTCGCATTCGCAAACGACGAGCGCTTTCTGACTAAACCGGATCCTCGCTCCGATGAGGCGCCCAGTGGGGACGGATCCGTCGGTTACAGGATAGCGGCAATGGTCGCAATGTTTTTACTTGCGCTGGCCGGGTTTCTTTTCTGGTATTTCAGCCGCAAGTAACTCGCTTCTGGAGCAGCGCAAGTTTATAACTTGCGTTTCTTCTTCGCTAAACGGAAAAGAATCGCAAGTTAACAACTTGCGCTACATCCAGGACATTTTCATTATGGTGCAGAAGATTCTGCTCATCGGCGACGCCGTCGCTCCCAACGGCTTTGCGCGGGTGATTCGAAGCATCTTTCAACCGCTGCACAAAGATCTTGAGCTACATCAACTGGCCACTCGATACGATGGCGGGCCAGATGACTATCCCTGGCAATTGTATCGAGCCGGCCGATCATCTGGATTCTTTCAGCGTGCTCAACGCGAATCGAAACATGCCGCG
>JAWVEM010000198.1:0-23163 GCA_033856735.1 Blastocatellia bacterium | reverse complement strand
AGCGCCGGCGACATGGACCGCTCGTCCGCTGACTATATCGGCATGCTGGCGACCGTGATGAACGCCGTCGTGTTGCAGGATGCCCTGGAAAGAACCGGCATCCAGACGCGCGTGCTCTCAGCGATTCACATTCCCCAACTTGCTGAACCGTTCATTCGCCGCCGCGCTATCCGTCATTTGGAAAAAGGCCGGATGGTGATCTTCGCCGCTGGGACCGGCAATCCTTTCTTCTCGACTGACTCGGCCGCGGCCCTGCGCGCGCTCGAGATCAAGGCCGAGGTAATTTTGAAGGCGACCAAGGTAGACGGTGTGTACTCAGCCGATCCCGTGACGAATCCTGAGGCGACGCGATTTGACTGCATTACCTATCAGGAAGTTTTAGAGAAGCAGTTGAAAGTGATGGACGCATCGGCAATTTCCCTCTGCATGGACAACAACCTCCCCATCGTAGTCTTCAACATGCGTACAACCGGAAACATCGCGCGCGCAGTCGCCAACGACTCTGGGATCGGGACCCGCGTTTGTTTGCAAAGGCCCTAGTGTTGACGTTTGACTAAGTCCGCGGTTTTTCTATTCACGGTTACGGTTCACAGTCATCGGAGATCGTCATGAGCGAAAAAGACGTCATCAAAGAAACCAAGCCGCGCATGGATGCAGCGATTGAGGATGTGCGCCGCAAGCTGTCCACCGTGCGCACCGGACGCGCGGCGGTAAGCCTGCTCGACGCCGTTATGGTTGACTATTACGGCACGCCGACCCCGCTAAACCAGGTGGCTTCCGTACACGCGCCCGAACCTCAGATGCTCACCGTGCAGCCCTGGGACCAGACGCAAGTGGCAAATATTGAGAAGGCTATTCGGGTCGCGGATCTTGGTCTGAATCCATCGAACGACGGCAAGCTGGTGCGGATTCCCATTCCGCCGCTCACCGAAGAACGCCGCAAGCAACTAGCCAAACAGGTCCATGAAATCGCCGAAGAACATCGCACCGCCATTCGCAACATCCGCCGCGATGAGAACGACAAGCTGAAGAAGATGCTCAAGGATAAGACGATCTCCGAGGATGCTGAACGCTCCGGCCTGGATGAGGTGCAAAAACTCACCGACTCGTACATCTCTAAGATCGACGATCTCTCAAAGTCAAAAGAACACGAACTGATGAGCATCTGACTAGTGGCACAGACTTCAGTCTGTGACTTGACCCGGCTAATCACAGACTGAAGTCTGTGCCACAATGTTTATATCTCTCGCCCTATCCTTGATTGCCATCGCGAGTGGCGCGCTGCTCACCTACACCTGGGATGAGGATGCGCCGCTCGCTTCGCGTTTATGCACCGGCACATGTATCGGATTTGCGCTACTAGGGCTGGTTGGGCTTGCGGTCGTGTTAATGATCGGCCTGACGGCCACGACCTTAGCCGTGACGGCGCTCCTGTTGGCAACGCCGGCGCTGCTGCTCCGCAAACCACAGATCCGAGATCAAATTGATCAGGATCTTAAGCAGGCGACTCGGGCGATCAGCCGCGCGACCACTCGCCCCGATCGCTGGTCGTTTATCTATTTTCTATTTTATGCAGGGGTCGCGATCGTCATGTGGCTGGTGTTCGCGCGCGCGATTTTTGAAAAGCCGGAGGGCATCTATACCGGCGTGCTGAACAACTATGGCGACCTGCCTTTTCACCTCAGCGTGATCACGCGTTTCGCCTTTGGGCAAAACTTTCCACCCGAAGACCCCACGTTTGCCGGCGCCCGATTTACCTATCCATTCATGACCGACTTTGTCTCGGCGATGTTCGTGCGCGCCGGCGCCAGCTTGCGCGATTCTCTCTTCATCGAAAACTACTTCATTGGCGTAGCGCTCGTCGGAGTGCTGCATCGCTTTGGCCAGAAGCTTCTGCGCAATCGCACGGCCGCGATTCTGACGCCGCTGCTGATCATTCTGAACGGCGGCTTGGGCTGGGCGATGTTGGCTCAGGATGTGAACAAGACCGATGGCGGAGTCTTCCAGGTCCTGGCGCACATTCCACACTCGTACACAATCCTGCCTGAAGTTGCCGCAGGGTGGCGCTGGGGTAATGCAGTGACCAGTTTGCTGGTGCCGCAACGCGGATTCCTTCTGGGCATCCCTCTGGCGGTGATTGTGTTCACGCAATGGTGGGCCGCGTCGCAAGGCGATGAGGAAGTAAAAAGTAAAAAGGTAAAAGGCAAAAGTGAAGAGCGTCGGGAGAAGAGGCTGGCGTCTGCAAAGAGCGCGAGTAGCGGAGCTGGGTCAGTCGTCGGGAACTCTTCTCTTTTTACCTTTTCCTTTTTACTTTTGCCTTCGTCGCGGCGGATGCTCGCCGCCGGAGTGGTCGCGGGTCTATTGCCCCTGGTGCATGCGCACAGCTATATCGTGGTGATGGGAGTGGGCGCCTGTCTGGCTGTGATCAACTGGTACCGCTGGCGCGAGTGGCTTGTTTTCCTGGTCGTGGGATCGCTAATCGCTATCCCACAGTTGCTTTGGTCGACGCACGGCAGTGCGGTCAGCACGCACGCATTTATCGGCTGGCAGTTCGGCTGGGATAACAGCAATGCCAATTTCTTCTGGTTCTGGTTCAAGAACACCGGGCTATTCATCCCGCTGCTGATCCTGGCCCTGCTGTGGAATCGCGAAGACTATCTCGTTTCCCGCAAGCTCTTGTTCTTTTTCCTGCCGTTCACGCTCTGCTTCATCATTCCGAACATGGTTAAGCTGGCGCCCTGGATTTGGGACAACGTAAAAGTCCTCTTCTATTCGTGGATCGCGTCCGCGCCCATCGTCGCATTACTCCTGGCGCGCCTGTGGGAAGGAAAAGCATGGCATCGCGTGCTGGCCGGCGGCTTGTTTGTCGTGCTCACTCTGGCCGGCGCCCTGGATGTTTTCGCTCTGGTCACCAGTCAGGGCGAGTATCAGGAGTTCGATCGCGACGGTGTTACGTTTGCCGAAATGATCAAGCAGCAAACGCCGCCGCGCGCAACGATCCTGCACGCACCGATTCATAACACACCTGTCTTCCTGACGGGCCGGCGATCGCTGATGGGTTATCCCGGGCACATCTGGACGCACGGGATCGACTTTGGCCAACGCGAAACCGATATCAAGAAAATCTATTCCGGCTCGCCCGACGCTGCGAGCTTGCTCAGCAAATACGGGGTCGATTATGTTGTAATCGATCCGCAGGAACATTCGGTCATGACTGTGAACACGGACTTCTTCAGTCGTTACCCGGAAGTTATGAGAATAGGTGAGTACCACCTCTACAAAATCAAGCCGTAAGAATTCTCGCGCTAAAGCCGCGCCGGCAAATCAGACCAGCGAAACCCGCGCGGCAAACGACAGTGCGGATTTGTCTGAGCGTGCCTGGAAACTGTCGTCTCTGGCGATTCTGATCATCGGCGCTTTCCTCCGGCTCTACAATTTGTCCCTGGTTCCCTTCCACCATGACGAAGGCGTCAACGGAAATTTTCTCGTCACGCTGGTTCGCGAAGGCAAATACACTTACAACCCGGAAAACTATCACGGTCCCACGCTCTATTTCTTTTCCGCGGTGATTCCCTGGATTGCCCGGTTCTTAGGCGGGAAAAGCTTCGGCGACAATTACGGATTGACGACTTTCAATGTTCGTCTGGTCACCGCGGCATTTGGCGTCGGCACGATCTGGCTCGCGTTGCTACTGCGCAAACGGATTGGAACGATCGGAGCGTTATCGGCGGCCGGCTTGATCGCAATCTCCCCGGGCGCGGTTTATCTCTCGCGCTATTTCATTCATGAATCTCTTTTCGTCTTTTTCACCCTCGGAATCGTCGTCGCCGCTTTGAAGTACTACGACACTGGGCGCGCCACCTATCTAATATTAGCTTCGATATCCGCGGCCTTAATGGTGGCAACTAAAGAGACCTGGATCATCAACGGGCCGGTCCTCCTGATCGCGCTGGTTACGACCAGTATCTATTTCTGGCTGCGTGAGAAGTTGGCTGGAAGTCAAAGCGAATCGTCCTTGGGCGAGCGTTTGCGGCAAACGATTGAGCGCTTTGGCGGACCTGTGCCGCTGACGACGGTGGCGCTGGTGGCCTTTGCCGTCTTCATCACCGTCAACGTGCTGTTCTATTCGTCGTTCTTTACCAACTATCCAAAGGGCGTCAGCGACGCGATGCAGACGCTGCGGTTTTGGTCGCATCGCACGCACGAACACGAGCATCCGTGGTACCAGTATGTTTACTGGCTGCTGCGGGAAGAATCACCGTTGATGATCCTTGGCGGCCTCGGAGCGTTAGTTGCTGTGTGGCGGGCGAACAATCGTTTGGCGGTTTTCCTTTCGCTGTGGTCGTTCGGATTGCTCGCGGCGTATTCCCTGGTTGGTTACAAGACGCCGTGGATCAGTCTCAACTTCATCGTGCCGCTGGCGCTCACCTCCGGTTATGCGCTCGACGTCGCCTACCGAAAGCTGAGAGAGTTTGGGCAACCGCGTCATCATTCCATTGCCCTCGCCGTTTTGATCGCCGCGCCCTGCGTCTATCAAATGTACGAGCTTAACTTTGTTCACTACGACGATGACGCCTACCCCTACGTGTATGCGCACACGCGGCGGGAGATGCTGCAGATGCTCGACGAAATCGATCGGGTGGCGAAGCGCGCGGGCACCGGCACGGATACTGGAATAGCGATCGTGTCGCCCGACTATTGGCCAATGCCCTGGTACCTTCGCGACTACAAGAAGGTCGGTTACTACCAGCAAATCGTGGCCACCAACGAGCCAATCATCGTCGGGTCGATGGCGCAGGAAGAACAGCTTAAACAAACCTACGGCGATCGCTACCTGCTGATCCCGTCCGCCAAGGATGACGGCAGTTATGATCTGCGACCCGGGGTTGATCTGTTGCTGTATGCGAGGAAGGACGTGGGGAAATAGTTTGGAGCGCGCCAACTTGTAGGCGCTTTGGTTCTTGTCTTATTCCCCCTCTCCCAATGGGAGAGGGGCCAGGGGTGAGGGCGCGAAGCGTAGAGATCGAGCCCCCCCCCTCCTTCCTCCCTTGTCCTGCGTAATAAAGGAACAATCCAAAGCGGCGTCGCGCTTCGCTTGCCGCCGCACACCAAAGGCGTTTGCTCGTCACACCTAACCTCAGTAGACTAGGATCGCAATAGACAAACCGTTGTGAAGAAGAAAAAGAACGATTCAGAGTTGGAAGATGAAATGCGGCCTGAATACGACCTCAGCAAAATGAAGATCGTCGGGCGTGGAATCTATCGTGAACGATATCAGTCCGGCACGAATCTCGTTTTGTTGGAACCCGACGTTAGAAAAGCCTTTCCTGATGATGAATCTGTTAATGAGGCTCTGCGCGTGATTGCAAAGACCGTGACACACGGCGGGGTGATTTGAAAGCACGACTCGCTGAACTCTTTTCCAAAGGTGAGCTTCCTAAAGTTCTGTTTGAGGCAGCGGGTGAAATAAGAGACCTCGGGAACAAGACTACCCACGATCCTGACGAAAGAATAAAGACATGGCAAGCAAATACAATTGACGATTACTTTCGCGCAGTGATCGAGCACGTTTACGTTCTTCCCTTTAAGCTACAGGAATTCCGCGACAGTCTTAGCCGACTAAGAGAAAGAAACATGAAGGAACAAACTGAGACCGTCCACTGAGAATGGAATCCTTAACTATGCCTTCACAGATTGACTAGCCCATGATGCGACTTCCCAAATTCGACTACCGCACTCCGCGCACGATGGCGGAGGCGGTGAAGGTCATCGGCGACGTTGGGCCGGAGGCGCAGTTCGTGGCCGGCGGCACCGATCTGTATCCGAATATGAAACGGCGGCAGCAGACGCCGCGCACGGTAATCTCAGTCATGCGTTTGCCGGAGCTGAACAGTATCGACGGAGACGGTAAAGGCGGAATTAGGATTGGCGCGTCGGTCTTACTCACCGACCTCGTTGAAAATCCAGTTATCAAACGCGACTATCCGGTAATCGCGGCGGCGGCGCGCACGATCTCGACGCCGCTTTTGCGCAACATGGGCACGATTGGCGGGAACCTTTTGTTGGACACGCGCTGCAACTACTACGATCAGAACTACGAGTGGCGCAAGGCGATCAATTTCTGTTTGAAGAAAGACGGCGATGTTTGCTGGGTCGCGCCGGGAAGTTCGAAGTGTTGGGCCGTGCAGTCTTCCGATCTGGTCCCAGTGATGGTGGCCATCGGCGCGAAGTTTCGTCTCGCTTCCACGCTGGGCGAACGGATGATTGATGCGTCGGGATTCTACAACGACGACGGCATCGATTATCTCAAGAAGCGGCCTGATGAACTCCTGGTTGATATTCATCTGCCGCCGACAAACGGTTGGCGCGCGTCTTATCAGAAGCTTCGCCGTCGCGGTGCTTTTGATTTTCCGGTGCTTGGCGTGGCCGCCTGGGTGAGTCTCGATCAGGCCGGAACCGTTCGCGATGCGCGTCTGGTACTCGGCGCAGTTGCCCCTTCGCCTTTACAGGTCAAAGAAGCTGAGCAGGAATTGATCGGCCAGCCGTTTGACGAAGAGCACATCCGCGCCGCCGCCGAAGCGTGCTATGTCAAAGCCCGCCCCCTCGACAACACCGACTTCGTCATGAACTGGCGCAAGCAGATGACCCGGGAATATACGCTCCGAGCGCTTCACGAGTTACAGTAATCAGATTGCTTCCGGATGATTGATGCTGATCGCCGCAGTCGATTGCTCAAGCTAGAGCAGAAGAGAAAAGCGTTGCGGCTCTGCCGCCAGATGTGCGGAAATGCTCGGCCTTTCCGAAACACTTGGGGTTGGATTCAGGCGAGGCTACGCCTCGCATGCTAAGGCGTAGCCTCTTGCAAGATTTAAGCTAACCATCCACCGGAAAGCCCAGGGCTTTCCGCACATCAGGCGGCGAAGCCGCTCGGCACAGAAGAACGGTTAGTCACGCCCAACTTGAATGACATCAGCGCAATTCTTCTCGCCGCCGGCCGCTCGCGCCGCATGGGCGCCTTCAAGCCGCTGCTCCCTTTTGGTGATCGAACAGTTATCGAGTGCTGCCTCAACAACCTGCGTGCTGCCGGGGTTGAAGACATCGTGGTAGTTGTCGGTCATCGCGCTGAAGACATTCGAAGGCAGCTACAAACTCTCAACCTTACCTTTGCGATCAATCCCGATCCGGATAGTGAGATGAGTGCGTCGATCGCTTGCGGAGTCGCCGCAGTGAGCCTCAGCGCCAAAGGGTTGATCGTTGCCCTGGTCGATCACCCGGCCGTACCTGCTGAAATTATCGAGGTTCTGATCGACGAATGGCGACGTGGCGCACGGCTCGTACAGCCCGAACACGAAGGACGAGGAGGCCATCCGGTCTTGATTGATCTCGCTTATCGCGATGAATTGCTCGCGCTGAATCCTGAAAGCGGTCTGCGCGCTCTGTTCACCTCGCACCGCGCAGAAGTAAGACGGGTGCCGGTTTCATCGCCGTTCGTTGCGCGCGACATGGACACGTGGGAAGATTACCGGCGGCTGCACCAGGATGTCTTTGGAGTTGACCCGGTGAAGGATTGAGCCCATTTTAGGCGCGTTTTGGGCGATGATAAAATAGTCCAACGAGACCCTCTCTGTGATCATCTAAACGCTCGTCGGTTGGCCGCTCGTCCCGAATGGGACGCTAACCAGTGGCCAGGAAAAGGGAGTCACGATGTTTACCAAAATCCGCAAAGCCACCGCCGTGGCGGCATCTATATTAGCGTTAGCGCTGACGGTCGCGCTGCCCGCGTCGGCCTACAATCAGTCGCCGGAGTTTTCTCTGCGCGCGGTTGACGGCGACACGATCACGTCAGCAAGCTTGCGCGGTGAAGTTGTGGTGCTGGCGTTTGGGGCTTCATGGTTGCCGCTGACCCGAAACCAGATGGAGGCAGTCAAGAAACTCGCGGACCAGTACGCGGGCCGCGGCGTTGCGGTTTACTGGGTCAGCACCGAATCGGAATCGCCCAAATCCAAAAACTACGCCGCGGACGAACAGCTGCGCGAGTTGGGACGAAAGTATAAAGTTACGGTGCTGCGCGATCCGGACGGCACGGTCTCAAAGAGACTGGGCGTCGATCAGCTTCCTTCGGTAGTAATCATAGACAAGCAGGGGAATGTGGCCGCAACCGTCGGCGGCATGGATCCGACTGCTGACCTCGCGAAGCAATTGGCCGACCGGCTGAACAAGATTCTCTGAGCATTTCCAATTGCCAATTGCCAAATGCCGATTGCCGATTAATTCGTTTTCGGAGCGCCATTCCTATCCGCCATCGTGCGCAGCACCCTCAGCTTCAACCGATCAAATTTTATCCACTAAAGCAGTCTTCCTGCTATTTCGTGTGATTTCGTGGATAGTCCTATCGCCCAGCCGAGGAACCTGCACCATCTCATAAAGCAAACGCACCGGCAATCCCACGACATTGAAATAGTCACCCCGAATCTCTTCGATAAAGCGCGCGCCGAGTCCCTGAATCGCATAGGCGCCCGCTTTGTCCTCTGGCTCGCCGCTCGACACATACCAGTCAATTTCATCCCGGCTCATCACGGCGAATTTCACTTCGGTTGTTTGGCAGGCGACTCTTGATGCTGAAGGATCGACGAGCGCGATACCGGTGAGCACCTGGTGCCATTCGCCGCTTAACTGTCGCAGCATTTCGCGCGCGTCACTTTGATCGCGCGGCTTCCCCAATATCTGTTGATTGATCAGCACGACTGTGTCAGCTCCGACAATGGTCGCACCCGGACACCGACGGGCGGCGGATTCGGCTTTGGCCCGAGCCAAGCGTTGGACGTAAGCCACGGCGACTTCACCTGGCTCGCGCGTCTCGTCAATATCCGTTGGCAGCGTTTCAAAGGGCCAATTGACCGAGCGCAGAATTTCCGCCCGACGCGGACTCGCCGATGCCAGGATAATCTTTGGCAGCGCGATCGCACGCAAGACCTCGCTTGAATCATCACCACCTGGCGCACTCGCTTGGTTGTTTCGCTTCTCTTCCATTAAACTTCAAACTCATTTCGGGTGGATAGTGGCACAGACTTCAGTCTGTGATCCGAGCTGGCCTCTAACTCAATCACAAACTAAAGTCTGTGCCACTAAGGGACGACGAACCAGATGATAGACGTTGCGCGCTTATTGCCCAAACTTCTGAATGCCACCGGCGAGAATCCCGAGATGGCCGAGATTGCCGCGAAGATCGCCTGGACTCGCGCCGCTGGTGACGGTTTGCGCAGACATGCTATTCCCTTCCGGCTGTTTAGAACAACGCTGGTGGTTTCGGTCGCCGATGCGATCTGGCAAAAGCAAATGCAGTCAATGAGCCCCGAACTGATCTCGCGGATTAATAAATTGTTGGGCCGTGAAGTAGTTGAGACCATCGAATTCCGCATTGATCCGGCAGCGGTCGAAGAGGTTCGCGCAAATTTACCGACCCGACGCGGATTGAGGGACAAACCCCTGGGTCCCGTTCCCGACGAGTTAATTTCCGCAGCCAGCCAAATAGCCGATCAGGATTTGAGAGAACGATTCCTTCGCGCAGCTGAGAATTGCATCGCCCGGCGGGAAGCACTGATGAACACTTAATTATGCCGATTACCGAAGCCGACATTGAAAAGATTGCCCAACTCGCCCATCTGGAAATAACGGATGATGAGCGCCGGCTATTCGCACCGCAGATGTCCGAGATTGTCACCTATGTCGAACAACTGAACGCGATTGACACGAGCGCGATCGAGCCGGCGCTCGGCGGTCTCACTCCTGAAGGCGCGCAGACCGTCTCGTGGCGCAAAGACGAAGTGCAACCGTCGCTGGGACAAGAGCTGGCGCTGGATCAGGCGCCCGATGCGGCAGCGGGGCATTTTCGCGTGCCGAAAGTTCTGTGAGCCTTGTGACGACACGTCCCAAACTTCAACCGCTGCATGGCGAAGATTCGCTAATTAATTTGAAGCTCGAGACGTTTTGCACGCTTACAACCGAAGTACTAATTGAGTCTTTGAGGCCGGGGAAAACAGGCTCGCTCAAAGCCCGACCCGATGGTACGATGGTCGACGGACATCATCGCATCAAGGTCCTGCGCGACCGAGGCGTCGAAGTCGATTCGCTGCCGCGAGAAATAATTCCCAGAAGTTAGATGATATGAGTATCTATCGCATCAAGGGCCCCTGGGCAGGAACCTTATCGATCGTTTCGCGCCCTCGCGGAGGCGATTGGCTTGAACACGAAATTTCCGGCTGGAAGGATGCGGAACTAAATGTAGTCGTCTCCCTGCTCACTAAAGACGAAGAAACTGAGTTTGAATTGCGGGGAGAGAGAAAATCTTCGGAGGAGCAAGGTTTGCGATTCTTCTCCCTACCGATTTCCGACCTCGGAGTTCCGTCCTCGCGAAAGGAGACCCTGGCTGTGCTCAGTCAGATCGAAAACCTACTGGCCGCCGGACAGAATGTCGGTCTCCACTGTCGACAGAGTGTGGGACGATCAGGAATGATCGCTGCTTCGCTATTGGTAGTGTCCGGATCAGATCCACTGGAAGCTATCGAATCGGTGGGCATTGATCGTGGTGTGGCGGTTCCGGAAACTGAAGAACAGCGCGAATGGGTCATCGAATTAGCCCGGGAATTCGAACCATCACTTACACAAGGATAAGCCCGACTCTAAGTCGGGCTACCAGCAACCACAAAACATGACCACGGCTGATCAAACGATCGTGAATACGCGAGACAGCATTATGCGTGGTGAAACTACCGCCCGCGCCGTGACGCAGTCTGCGCTCAATTCAGCCGAGAAGTTGAACGGCAGGCTCAACGCGTTTCTGGAAATCGATCGCGACGGGGCGTTGAATCGCGCCGCGCAGGTTGACGCCATCGATCAGGTTGACAGATCAAACTTGCCCCTCGCGGGTGTCCCTCTCGCCGTCAAAGACAATATCTGTGTCCGCGGCATGCAGACCTCCTGCGGCTCGCGTATCCTCGGACCCTATCACCCTCCTTACGATGCGACCGCAATCAATCGCTTGCTGGCCGCGGGTGCGGTGATTATTGGCAAGACCAACTGCGATGAGTTCGCCATGGGTTCCTCAAACGAGAACTCAGCGTTTGGCCCGGTCAAGAGTCCCTGGGACATTTCCAGAGTACCCGGCGGTTCCTCCGGGGGCTCGGCAGCGGCGGTCGCGGCGGGCATTGTCCCGCTGGCTCTCGGCTCAGACACTGGTGGCTCGGTTCGCCAACCTGCCGCCTTCTGCGGCGTGATCGGATTGAAACCGACGTATGGCCGCGTGTCGCGCTACGGCCTCGTCGCGTTCGGCTCCTCACTGGATCAAATCGGAGTACTGACACGCTCGGCGAGCGACGCCGCGGCGGTGATGCAAGTCATTGCCGGACGCGACCCGCACGATGCAACCACCGCCGACGTGCCGGTCCCTGACTATTCCGCGGAACTGAACAGAGACATCAAAGGAATGCGCCTCGGCGTCTCGCGAGTGTTGCTGGGCGAAGGACTGAGCCCGGAAGTGCGCGCGGCGATCGAGAAATCAATCGAAGACTATCGCGATCTCGGCGCGGAGATTGTCGACATCGAGCTGCCGCACGCAAAGTACGCGATCGCGGTTTACTACATCATTGCCACGGCCGAAGCTTCGTCGAACCTCGCTCGGTATGACGGCGTGCGCTATGGCTTTCGCGCGGAAGACGCGCCGGCGCTCAAGCAGATGTATCGCAAGACGCGCGACGAAGGATTTGGCGCCGAAGTGAAGCGCCGCATTATGCTCGGCACGTACGTACTCTCTGCTGGTTACTACGATGCCTACTATTTGAAAGCGCAAAAGGTGCGCACCCTATTGCGACAAGACTTCACCCAGGCCTTTGCGAAATGTGACGCCGTGTTGACGCCGACCACGCCGACGCCCGCGTTTCTTTTTGGTGAAAAGGTTGACGATCCGCTAGCGATGTACCTCAACGACATTTTTACGGTAACGGCGAATCTGGCGGGAGTTCCCGGCATCAGCCTCCCCTGCGGACTGTCTGGGGAAGGGTTGCCGATTGGTCTGCAACTAATGGGGCCTTACTGGAGCGAAGCGAGACTGCTGCGCTTGGCCCACGCATATCAGACTGCCCATCCGATCACCGCTAAACCCACAGTCCACGCCTAGCTCGCAGGGTCGCGTCGAAGCAAACAGTCCCGTAGGGACCCAATGTTTATAGATCCGCCTCGTCAATTGATTGCAGAGAGCTCCTTTAGGAGCTAGGAGCGAAATATAACGTTCAACGAAATCGGCGTGGCACATGTCGCTCCTGCGGAGCTTAATTCTCGGAGTGCCGCGCGCGCTATAAACATTCGACTCCTACGGAGCCACTTCCCTTGCCGAAAACTTCTTCTGAAACTCCGCCGACCGCCGCCGCAGCTCCAGCCAATCTGCAAACAGACCCGGCGTTTGAATCCAAACCTTGAGCCACCCGGCTATCTCAGACTGTTCGGCGCGCTCCGGGACCGTTAGCTTTCGATCTTTCGCCAGGAACTCCGCGTTCTGCCGGCTGCTGACTGCCATCCTCACCAACTCTTTTGCAGTTACCTGATCGCCGGATTTTTCCGCATGCTTACGCAACCGCTCTAACTTCTTAATCAACGCTTCGGCTTTTCTTAGGTGCAGCGGTCTTCCGGTTAGCAGGTCCTCAAGGGGCTTCGAATTCCGGCTGTCCTTTTCAATCTTTCCTTCGCGCCAGCGCGCATCGAACTCGATCACTTCGGGATGACGCAGCTCCACGCCTTCATCCGCCAGCACCCGCGCGATTGCCGCCGGGCTCGCTTCGTCTCCCACGGATTGTTGAATGTCGCGGAGTTCCGACTCGCCAATCGCGACACGCCCCAGGCGATCCCACGCCTCAATTATCAGTTCGCGCGTGGGCGGTAATGTCGGCTTGCGGCTGCGCTGCGCGGATTGCGTCCCTTCCATGCTCAAACCATACAAGATAGAATCGAATCATGCTGAAGATGCTTTACCCACGGGTCCGGAGTCAACCGATGAGTAACATGCGTAGTTTGCAGTTTCGCGTTCGTCTCTCGGACAAGACTGCGTCGCTCGCGATTCTCCTGCTCTTGCTCTTCGGCTTGAGCGCGCCCTCCCTCGCGCAAAAGCCGGCAACGCTGCGCCGCATAGAATTCGTCGGCCTGAAAAAACTGACGGCGCCCCAGGCCATCGAAGCCAGCGGACTCAAGATCGGTGATCCGATCAGTCCGGACGTCATCGATGCCGCGGCTGAAAAGCTGATGCAGTCCGGCTTGTTCAGGAAACTTGGCTACAAACTCCGCACTACCGCCGACGAAGCCACAGTCATATTTGAAGTCGAAGAAGCGTTGAGAAACTTACCCGTGGTCTTTGAAAACTTTGTCTGGTTTAGCGAGGACGAAATCGCGCGCGCGATCAGACAGGACCTGCCCTTCTTTGACGGCACTGCGCCTGAAGGCGGCATTACCACTGATAAGATCGCCGCGGCGTTGCAGCGTTTGCTGAGCCAGAAACAAATCGCCGGTAAGGTCGAGCACATGCCGTATACGAGCGTCGCCACTGGCAGGCAGGAAATTCTTTTCACCGTCGAAGGGGTGAAGATCCCCGTCTGCTCCCTACACTTTCCGGGAGCCACGGCGATTTCTGAAGCCGACCTGATCAAGGCTTCGCAGGCGTTGCTTAAGTCTGATTACTCGCGCAAGGACGCCGCCGGGTTTGCTACTTACACGCTCTTTCCGCTCTATCGTCATCTCGGTCATCTGCGCGCGCAGTTTCAGCCGCCCTCCGCGGCGCTCGAAGAATCGCCCGGCTCGTGCGCGGGCGGAGTCGCGCTGACCATTCCCGTCGACGAAGGCGTGGTCTATTCGTGGGAACTCGCCGAGTGGTCCGGGAATCAGGCTTTGACTAAGGAAGACCTGACGGCCGCGCTGGACATGAAGCCCGGGGAATTTGCCGATGGTCTCAAGATCGACAAGGGTTTGAAGGAAGTGCGTAAGGCGTACGGCCGGCGAGGATATATCGGCGTGGTTCTCAAAGAATCGTCGGAATTCGACGATGCCAATCGGCGCGTGAGTTATCAAATCAACATCACCGAAGGCCCGCGGTATTTCATGGGTAACTTGATCGTCAATGGACTGCCTGCTGAAGAGGTCGAGCGACTGAAGGCCAAGTGGACACTCGGTTCCAATGCAGTATTCGACGAGTCATACATCGATAGTTTCAGACAGACGGGCCTGCGCGAATTCATCATGGGCTATTCGCAGCGGACCGGCGCGCGCGCAAAAGTAGAAGTGGAGATAAAGCCCAACGCGCAAAAACAAACCGTCGACGTGATTCTTAATTTCAAGTGAAGAAGGCGAGTTGGGAGTGGATTGATTTGCTTGACGCTGAAAGCGTCAAAGATAGTAGCCGGGGGCAAAGCGAAGCGACGCCCCCGGATCGCATTGCCAAAATGAACCCACGACCCTGAAGGGGTCGCACAATCTCAGACGATATGCGACCCTTTCAGGGTCGGAATCCTTTGTTGGTCGTGAACCGGGGGCGTTGCCCCCGGCTATTACATGTCACGCCTTCGGCGTGAAGAGCCGGATCGCCCCGACTAAAGCTCATGCCCCACGATGAAACCTCAATCTCCGAACTGCTCGCCCGTCTGGCCCACGAGTTCAAATCCAGGCCTTTCATTCCGCATCGCCTGCTCAAACAAGGCGACGCACAAACCATCGGAGCGTATCTGTGGCCCAGGCGGCTTCGCTCCGGCGATCACACCGGGGATGAAGAGCGCTTTTTCGAGGTCGAGCCCGGCAGCCAGGTCCTGGCGCACTGTCGCTGGCAGCCGAATCGAACAGACCGGCCAACCCTCGTGATGTGGCACGGCATGGAAGGCTCGACCGCGTCTTCATACATGCTGGCCACGGCCAGAAAGATATTTGGCGCGGGCTTCAATGTCGTGCGGGTCAACTTTCGCAACTGCGGCGGAACTGAACATCTGTCGCCGACGCTCTACCACGGAGGACTCACAAACGATCTGCGCGTAGTGATTGACGAATTGATCGCGCGCGATGGTCTGGCGCGCCTTTACGTCGCCGGCTTTTCCCTGGGCGGCAACATGGTCCTCAAGCTGGCCGGTGAATATGGAGAGAACCCGCCCGCGGAAGTAAAAGCGTTCTGCGCGATTTCACCCGCGGTCGATCTACGCGCCAGCACCAACCTGATGGCCCAACGTCGCAACTGGATTTATCAGCAGGACTTTCTCCGGCGTCTAAAGAACCGGATCAAGGTTAAGGAGGGGATCTTTCCCGACCGTTATGACTCGAGCCTCCTGCGCGACGTGCGCAGTGTCGAGCAGTTCGACAATCGCTATATCGCACCGCTTTTTGGTTTTGCCGACGCCAACGATTATTACGCGAAGGCGAGTTCACTTCCCTACATCATCCGCATTCGACTTCCAACCTTGATCATGCACGCTCAGGACGATCCCTTCATCCCGTTTGCCCCGCTGCGCAATCCGGCAATCGCGGCCAATCCTTACGTGCTGTTGTTGGCGCCCGAACGCGGCGGCCACGTAGCGTTCGTGTCGGCCAGCAATGGCGAGGATCGCTTCTGGGCCGAGAATCGTCTGGTAGATTTTTTTGTAATGATGGCCGCGGAATCCTAACCGCAGGCTGCGGAGCGCTCGAAGATGCGATAGAACCTCTCTAAATTGACGGCTCAACCAGCTCGCGCAGCGAGCGATCTATCAGTAGCCCACAGCGCAAGCTGTGGGTAAAGCACCCCACAACAATTCTGAGCCCCGGGAGGGGCGACATACCAAGCCTCACAAATCTGACGCGCCAACACTTATGCCGCCCGCCTTCGCGGGCTCAATCTCAATCGCTCCTCGGTACCCGCAGCTTGCGCTGTGGGCTACTGGCATGACGTCGGCGCCGCCGACTCCGGTGGAAATAAAGCGCTCGAAGATGCGATAGAACCTAGTTAGATTGCCGGCGCCACCAGCTCGCGAAGCGAGCGATCTATCAGTAGCCCACAGCGCAAGCTGTGGGTAAGGCATCCCACAACAATTCTGAGCCCCGGGAGGGGCGACATACCAAGCCTCACAATCTTCTGACGCGCCAACACTCATGCCGCCCGCCTTCGCAGGCTCAATCTCAATCGCTCCTCGGTACCCACAGCTTGCGCTGTGGGCTACTGGTATGACGTCGGCGCCGCCGACTGGAAACAAAAACTTTATTGTTCTTATTTCCCTACAGGCGAAGAATGATCCATCTGATTGCCAGAACATTATCAAGAGAAAGCGCTTGAAGATGGGGTAGAACCTCTCTAAATTGACGGCTCAACGAGCTCGCGCAGCGAGCGATGTATCAGTAGCCCACAGCGCAAGCTGTGGGTAAAGCACCCCACAACAATCGTGAGCGCCGGGAGGGGCGCCATAGTGAGCCGAACCTTCACAAATCTTCTGACGCATCTGATCTTCAGCACAAAGGATCGCGAGCCGGTCATTGTGCCTGAGATCAAGTTCGAGCTGTTCGCATATCTCGGTGGCCTGACGCGTGAGCTCAAAGGCAAGGCTTACGGGATTAACGGCACGGAAGATCACATTCATCTGCTGATCAGCCTGCCGCCGGTTGTTTCGATTTCGGAGGCGCTGCGATTCATCAAGTCGAATTCTTCAGGATGGGTGCATGACAAATGGCCGCGAAGATCATTCGCATGGCAACTTGGCTACGGCGCGTTCAGCGTGAGCAAATCAAACGCGCCCGAAGTCCTCAAATACATCGGCAATCAGGAGGAGCACCATCGAAAGTGGACCTTCAAGGATGAGTTCGTCGATCTCCTGCGCCAGCATAAGATCGATTACGACGAGAGGTATATCTGGGATTAGTTTATCCCACAGCGCCAGAATGTTTCAGAAACCCGGCCGTAGGGGAGGGCAATCAGCGCGAACTCTCATGATAAGGAATCGCGTCTAACCTTTTGTCGGGTGCCGGTAGTTAATTGAGACGAGCGTCGCCCTTGCTTACGCGCGGGCTTCTGACACAGGTCTCTCTCTCTGTGGTACTGAAATGACGTCGGCTCCGCCGACTCACTCGACCTGTGACTGACCGGACTTCTTCTTGGAGCCAACTCGATTGACCTGCTATTCAACTCGCTTGACTCGCAACCCAACTCACTCGACTCGCGACCCAACTCGCTCGACTTCCGATCCAACTCATTTGGACCGCGAGCCAGCCCCCTTGAATTGCGACCTGACCGACCCGGAGCGAGACCTAATTCGCTTGGATCGCGATCTGAGCGAGTTGGATCGCGATCCGATCGGCTTGGATTGGGATCTCAGCGACTAAGATATCGTCGCAAATCTCGCTAATTCCGGCCTTTTTCGACAAAACTCCAACAAAAAGCTTGATTTCTTGCAAGGAAGCGATATACTCCCGGGCCGTAAGCCTCGTAAGCTTCTGGTCTTCAGTTAACGTCCCAACCCAGGAGGAGACAAATGGCAAGACAAAGACGAACCTCAGCACCTCTGGAAACGACCCGGCAACGTCTCGCCGGACTCAAACAAATCGACCCAGCACCCGATTTCGGCGGCAACCTTAACGCGGCCGGCGGCCAGGCGTTGGTAACCGATCTTTCCGACGAGCTCGATGGCTATAACCAGGACAACGCCGCGCTCGACGAGAGACAAAACGTCGTCGACCGCAAAGAAGAGGGAGCGAGCGACTGGAACAAGCGCGTGCTGGCAGCGGTCGGCGCGAAGTACGGCACCGACAGCAGCGAGTACGAGATGGTCGGCGGCACCCGTCTCAGCGAACGCAAACGTTCGCCGCGCAAAGGCCCCGGCGGCTCCAAGCCCCCAACGCCCTAACCTGGAGCGCAAGTTGTTAACTTGCGTCCGCATCACCCTAATGCCCCTCGATGCGCGATGAAGACCAACGAGGAATCTTCATCGCAATCGGGATTGAAAGGGTGAGTACCACCTGCGGTAGCGTAGGAAGTTTCTAAAGCTGACTCCTTGAGAATAAGACGATGGCAAACCGTACCAAGGTCTTCATTAGTTACAGCCACGACGACGAAGATTGGTTAAAGCGTCTTAGAGATCACCTAAGGCCCTTAGAGCGAGAGCGTGCTGATGATATTGACTTTTGGGATGATAGAAAGATAGGACCAGGTTCGAACTGGCGCGAAGAGATTGAGCAAGCTATCAGCCACGCCAAAGTCGCCGTTCTCTTAGTGACTGCGTCGTTTCTCGCCTCAGACTTCATTGCAACAGATGAACTGCCCTTATTACTAGATGCCGCAGAGAAGGAAGGAGCAAAGATTTTACCCGTTATCATTAGCGCATCTAGATTTCTAAGAACCACCAATCTTTCCCGATTCCAGGCAGTGAACGACCCTTCCGTCCCAATAATCAATTTGCCCAGAGGCGAGCAGGAAGCAATCCTGGAAAAAGTAGCCGAAGCTATTGAGGCCGCAATAGAACCTTCGCCAAAGACTCACTTGTTGTCATCAGAAAGAAAAGATAGTCAGAGAGAAACAGTTGCCCCGTCAGACGGCAAGGAGCGCTCCCAGCTTGATCTTGGGCCTGGACATAAAAAATATGGCTACGCCTTGATAATTGGCACTATTGTTTTCCTGGCAGTCCTGGCTGGATTGTTAGTCCGAATGAAAAGTAGTGCTCTGCCCGCTGTTCTGATAGTCCTGGGCGCTATTGTTGTTATTTTTATCTGGATTCCGTTCAGAATCAGCGTCAACTGGTTGAGTCTGGCTCCGCCTCGTCAGCTTCGGTACCGTTTGTTGGTTTTTTCCCTTGGTGTTCTGATCCTTGCCGCAGGTGTCTATCTCTATGGGGCCATACTGAAAGAGCCAACCCTGAGGAGTTACGTTGCTTACATCACCCTTGATCCAGAGCCTACCGCGACGAATCCCGCTAACTGCAGAGCAACGTTCCACGTTTTCCTTCGGCTCGAAGTGCCGGAAGGCCAAGAAGCTGTTTATTACGACCGCATCAAGGCATTTGGGGGCGGTCCTTCTGTTGACTCTAACCCTAGCGCCAAGGTGCTAAATTCAGATCAGGTCAAACAGGATCCGCATGTTCTTGATTTTAGAATCCCAGACAAGACGCAATGGGGCAGTAGCTTGGATGCTGAGGTCGTTGCACTAGCGCAGATAAATATCACCCCAGACCAACTAAAGGTTGGACCTCACCTCCCGTATCACACAGATTATGTGTTCGTAGTAATCGACTACTCACGACTTAAATTCCCCGCCCCGAGCGATATAAGGGGTGAGCTTGAGCTACCGGGTCCGGGAAAAGAACGTCAGACCGAACCGCTAGCCGTCATACACCATCCGGTGAAGGACGATAAGACGGCCACGTTAGTTGCCCACAACGTGCCTGCCAACTCTGATATTCTCCTGAGGTGGGGAGCCAAGTAGCGATCTTCACCGGTGCCCTGTTGCCCGGTCATTGCCGCGTCCAATGGGAGCTAGGATGTTTCGACCACTAACGGCTTCGAGGATAGCGACCGCGCAAGCTTGACTGTTGCCATGCTCACCGTAATCACTCGCGCGATCAGGCGGACAATGTATTCGGGATCTTCCGGCCGGTTGGGGTCGTTGGTGATGCCGCTGCGTTTGTCGGTGCTGACTTGATATTGGTCGATGATCCATTCGAGCGCGGAACGATTGCCCAGCCGAACACTCAAACACTTCGGACGGAATTCCACTCAGAGTTAGAAAGTCGTTGTAGACGAGCGAGCGCTTGTCTTTGCTCAGCTTCATCCGCTCGACGCGCCAATCAAGCTGCGCGCCCGGCTTCTCAATTCTTTCCAGCGGGTATTCCGGCTGCTGTTCGTAGTTGACGTGGATTTCTGCGAGACGCTTGCCAATGTCCGCGAACGCTCGAAAGTCAGGCGCGAAAGGAATGCGCGGCAGCTCGCGTTTCAGGTTCGCCGCGTAACGCTCGCGATAGAGCGGATGATGTAGCAAGGCGTACACGTAATGAAAGATGTCCCACTTCGTGACGAGCCGGTCTTTGTAATGCGAGCGGAACTGTTCCAGCGCCCAGTCAGTGATGTTCTCGCGGCGGTTCGTGCCGTCTTCGTTGTAGGTCTGGAAGGGGAAGCATTGGAAGCCATCTACGCCTGCGCAGACGTGCAAGTCGACAATGCCCTTTGCCATTATCGTGCTAAAAAGTGAACGAAATCCTTTGTCGCTGACGCAGATCGCAAGGTTGGCGTCATTCGCTCGGCTCGGAGGAAAGAATTTATCCATCTGGCCGTACTCGTGGACCGCAATCTCACCGAAATAGAGGTATCGCTCTGCAAATGGACGATAAAGGCAGCGTTGGATTCGACGGGTATCTATAGTGCTGATTCCGAAGTTCTCTCTTGAGGTTTCGGCTCCACTTTATCTTGTCGTAAGAAAGAAAATCGTCAAGGTCCTTTGGCGGTCCGCTTCGTTTGTATCGATCTACCTCTGAGTTGTATTCGTCTGCAAATGCACTCATGCGAGCGGCGAGCAGGTCCGCGTCAAAATCGTAAACGACCGAGTCACGATTTGTAGAAATCCCAAGAGAGTACGTCTTGAATATTGAGTTGACGGAGAAACTGCCTGCCGCAATGCTCCAGCAGAGTCTGGAACGCAGAGCGGACTGCGCCTTCGTCAGAGACGCCGATCGTCTTGAACTGGCGCAGCGCGTCGTAATAATTCTGGACGGGCTTGTGTGTTGGTTTGAGGTTGAGCTTTTCCATCAGCAGGAAGAGCGTGGCTCGAAGGAATCTTAACAGTCTTCGTGGTTATGGCAAGTGGAATCAGGGTGTGGTGTTTATGCCGCCCTCGTTCGCGGGCTCCTTCTTCCATTCGGCCCTTACCCACAGCTTGCGCTGTGGGCTATTGGTATGGCGTCGGCTGCGCCGACTGGGGACAAAAACCTTATTCTTCTTATCTCTCTACGGGTGAAGGATGATCCATTTGATTGCCAAAACATTATCAAGAGAAAGCGCTCGAAGATGCGATAGAACCTCTCTAGATCTACGGCTCAACCAGCTCGCGAAGCGAGCGATGTATCAGTAGCCCACAGCGCAAGCTGTGGGTAAAGCACCCCCACAACAATTCTGAGCCCCGGGAGGGGCGACATACCAAGCACAACCCATCACAAATCCTCTGACGCGCATACATGAGATCCATTTCGATGAGCGAGGCATATCCGGGATCAGTTATGCCGCCCACGTTCGCGGGCTCCTTCTTCCATTAGGCCCTTACCCACAGGCTTGCGCTGTGGGCTATTGGTATGGCGTCGGCTGCGCCGACTCACGCCCTCTCTGACGGTCGGTCTACTGCCCCGAGTCTCCGCACCAACCAACTTCGCTCTAGTATCGGATTAATCCTGCACCCCCGACTGAATCATTTCCAAAGCGCCTCTCGGAATGCTGCCGATCTCGCGCGGACATTCTGGCATCGTGATTGCCCTTAAGACGGACCTTGAAGGAGGACGTCTTGGAGGGCAGCGACTCGTCGCCGCTTTCAAAGCGCTGACAAGTGAGCGCACTCCAAATCTTCGCAAATGGAAATAGTGATGAAAAGCAAACCTTTCCGCGATGCCGCGCGAGAGCAGACAAGTATCCTGGCCCCGCTTGAAAGGGCCGCCCTGCGCGGACTCGCGCGCCGCATGCCCGCCTGGGTGAATTCCGATCACTTGTCGGTCCTGGGACTGGTGGGGATGCTCGGGGCCGGTGTGTGCTATGCCGCGAGCAAGCAGAATCCGTTGATGCTGCACCTCGTGAACCTCTTCATCTTTCTCAACTGGTTTGGCGACAGTCTGGACGGGACGCTGGCGCGATACAGAGATCGGCAGCGTCCGCGCTATGGGTTCTATGTGGATCACATCATAGATACCTTCGGCGCGGTGTTTCTGCTTTTCGGTCTTGCGCTCTCGGGTTATATGAGCGAGCGCGTGGCCGCGGCGGTGCTAATTGCCTTTTTCATGCTGGCCATCAACTCGTATCTGGCCGCCTATGCGCTCGGAGTGTTCAAGCTCTCGCAATGGAAGATGGGGCCCACTGAAATGCGTCTGCTGCTCATGATCGGCAATGTATTTCTGATCTATCACCCGCGCGTGCATCATCATCGCTATCTGCTGTTCGACGTCGGCGGAGTAGTCGCGGTACTCGGGATGTTATTTATTCTGATCGTCTTGTCGATTCAGAATACGCATACCCTCTACGAATTGGAGCGCTTGCCTAAGCAGTAGAGGGGTCGGTAATCGTCGTTGATTGGTGCCAAGCTAAATGATTCACTTCTTAAGGTTCAACGTAGTCGGCTTGGTTGGGTTTGCTGTGCAATCCAGTGCGCTGTTTGTTCTTACTCACAGCGCGCATCCCTTTGGTTATCTGCTGGCGACCGCCGCCGCGGTCGAGCTGGCCATACTAAATAATTTCGTCTGGCATCAACGTTGGACGTGGAGAGACCGGCCTTCGGCAACGACCGGGGAAACCCTGCGCCGGCTGGCGAAGTTCAACACGACGAATGGCGCGGTTTCGCTGACCGGCAATCTGGTCCTGATGAGCATTCTGGTCGGACGCCTGGGCCTGCCCATCGTCGGCGCCAATTTAGTCAGCGTCGCCGCTTGCTCAATCTGCAATTTTTTTCTCGCCGACCACTTCGCGTTTCATGTGGCTAAGGAAACTCAGAGCGCTTAGATGGCGCCGAAGAGATTCGACCGTCGTACGCCGAAGGCGTTCGCTAACTCAGCCCAGGGTAATACCCTGGGGATGAGTGATTCCCGAACGATTTATTACCCTGGTAAGGGTTTGATAATTCATTGGCTTTTGCCTGGGTAACTATTCAACGCCTTCAGCGTAGGACCAGGTGTTCGTCCAAGTCCCAGGGTGTTACCCGGGGCTGATGTAGGGAACGCCTTCGGCGTAATTAACTGAGATGGCAGTGGCCAGGAACCCTTCCTTACGGTCGGGCTAGTGCCCCGCTCTACTTCTCGATCTTCTTCAGAATTCGATCGGCGTGATTGCGGGCGATGAGTGGGATGCGTTCGTCGGTCTTTAGCTCATTCAATAGCGGCACCAGTTGATAGGGATCGGAAAGGTCGTTGCGGGTCAGCAGCATTTCCATTTCGTTCAAAAGCTGCG
>JAWVEM010000197.1:0-11341 GCA_033856735.1 Blastocatellia bacterium | reverse complement strand
AGCAGAATCAGTTCATCCTTCGTCTGCATCACTTTTAGATCCGTTTCCGTCTGGCGATTTGCCGTTGTGGGCTCCGGCTTTTGTAACTTTAATGAAGATTGCAATCTGGCCGAGCGCTTTCTAATTTCGCCGGTGGCATCGGAGATAAACTGATAACTGAGCGATCGGTTCGCGCCAATCGCGCTCACTATTTCGTTATGAAGGGTCAGGATTCGCTGAAAGTCCTCGCTCACCTGGGCCCTCATGGCTTTGGGATCGTTCGGCCGTCCTTTGTATTCGACAGGACCGCTCAGTTGGATCCCGCGCGTATCCATTACCTGCATCCGTTCGTCGTTAGACTCGCCTCCAGACTGACCTGCGACGGGCGCCGAAAAGGCGAACGAGCAACCAATTGAAACGATTGCCAGGGCCCAGGGGCGAACACTCGCTTTGACTCTATGATTTTCCATCAGCGCCCTCCAGAGTCAGGCTAAACCGTCGCCAAGCGATACGCTTGGCTATCTTTTGTGGGCGGTCTTTCAATCGGGAGAGGCTGAGCTTGTCGATGACCGAGTTGAGCGAGAAGGGTACTTCGTCGGAATCTTTCGATTGCGGCTCTCATGTGTTGGATTGCGCTCATTTTGGACTGAGGGTATCGCAGTCCTGATTCGTTGTCAGTGCGTTAGCACACACAATAGGCTGGAATCAGCTTAAAGTTGTGTCCCACACAAAAACCGTGGGATTTCGAAGGTTTTCCGATGTGACGACAACGTTTTCCGACGCGCGGCAAAGACTTCCGGAGAGGCCCCCTGACTTCTGACTGCTGACTTCCGGCCGCTGACTTCCGGCCCCTGTCCGCTGCTCTCTGAATTCCAACCATTCCTGTCTATAATTCTCGTGACATCTTATGCAACGAAAGATAATTCAGATCACCGGTGTCGTTTGGACCCTGCTCTATGCGAGCATCATCGTGTGGATCTATGCCACGGAACCGCGCTCCTTTAAGGAGGTGGCGACGAACTCACAAGTCGCTGTCGGAACCTACGAGGTCAACCAGGAAAGATTCAACAACGGTCTGGCGCTTTTTCGGCGCGACCAATTTCGCGCCGCGCGCGACGAGTGGGCTGCGGCCGATCCGGCGCAGATAGATCCGCGCACACAGTTCTATGTCGCCTATGCCTGTTACCGAGAGGGCTGGGGCCGAGTCTATTACGATAATGCTTTTTTTAAGCAAGGCTTGGAGGCCGTCAATCGGGCGATCAGTTTGTCGCCGAACGGCACGCTGACAGTCGACGATCCGGATTTGCAAATGCACACTGCCGCTGAATTGAAGACGGAACTGGAACAGGGAACCGAAACAAGCTGGAAAGACCTGAACCCATTGAAGCTTTTTCGGCAACGCAAATGAAGAACTACACCGAGAGAAATCGAGCGCTGCTGCATTTTGTCGTCACGCCAACGGTCCTTCTGACGGTGGCACTGTTGGGCGGACTGAGAGTGGATGCTCAGACGAAACAGTTCATATTCATTGCCCCGCCGCTGGTGACTCTGGTGCTGGCGATTCTTCTGGGCTCACTGTTTGTACGCGCGAGGGCCATCGATCTCGGTCAATGGCTCGCCCTCGAACAACCGATGCTGACGAACCTGGCGCATCTGCTGACTCTGGCCGCGCTCTTTTTTGCGTCAGCTCAAGCGTTCAATTCTGTCTTGCCGGAAAGCGGTCTGCTGCACTGGATGTTCTCCTTCTTTTTTCTTTGGACGCTGTGGACCAATCAGTTTTCATCGTTCGACGCGCGACGTCTGTTGAGGAGCCTGATCGTTCTGTTTAGCACGGCGTTCGTGCTGAAGCATCTGCTGGTGTCCGGGCTTTACGCTCCCTCAGGTGGTTGGTTTAAGACGATTGCCGCGGCGCTGCTGCAAGGCGTCGCCATAGACGTTCCGGCGTTTGCGCCGATCACTGGATATCTCTCCTTCTTCGCGCTGGCCCTTTATGTGGTTGGTTTGCTGCTGATAGCGCCCAGCCCGCCGACGCCTGCATCCGTTGATGACAAACTCGCGGTTAGAGAAGATGCTTTAGCGGAGCCTGCGGATCTGCCTGGGTGAGTGGGCGGCTCTGGTCGCGGGGCAGTAGCCTGACTGTGAGGCAGGCTTAGGCGCTCGCAATCCCGCTATGGCGAAACGCAGGCCTCCTATTCACGCTGAAGGCGTGACATGTAATAGCCAGGGGCAAGCGACGAGAATCGCGCCGCCCCTGGATCAGGTGAATCATAAACAACCGAGCCCTGTAGCGGCGGCATAATCACGTAGCTAGATCTCGCCACAACCGAAATTTATTCCGCGCCTTCAGCGCTCATCACATTTCTAAACAACTTAACCTGGGCCGATGGACCAGGCTATTACATTGCGCGCCTTCGGCGCTCCAGCAGCAAGCGCTTTCCGACTGGCTCAAATGCCGCCGCAAAGATAGAATCCTGCCCATGACACAACTCAGAACCCTTTACCCGCCAATCGAACCATACGACACTGGCCGTCTCAAGGTGTCGGACATTCACGAAATTTATTACGAGCAGGTCGGCAATCCCGAAGGCAAGCCGGTTGTGTTTCTGCACGGCGGACCGGGTGGGGGGATTGTGCCGGAGTACCGGCAGTTTCATGACCCGGCGGCTTATCGCATCGTGCTGTTCGATCAAAGGGGCTCGGGGCAGAGCACGCCGCATGCTTCGATTGAAGAGAACACTACCTGGGATCTCGTGGCGGACATTGAGAAATTGCGCGAGCATTTGGGCATCAAGAAGTGGCAGGTGTTCGGGGGGTCGTGGGGCAGCACTTTGTCGCTCGCTTATGCTGAGAAGCATCCCGAGCGCGCGACTGAACTCGTGCTGCGCGGAATCTTTCTTTGCCGGCCGAAAGAGATCAAGTGGTTCTATCAGGAAGGATGCAGCTGGATCTTTGCCGACGTTTGGGAAGAGTTCTTGAAAGTCATTCCCGAGGGCGAGCGCGAAGATATGGTGAGCGCTTACTATCGCCGGCTGACCAGTGAAGACCCACAGGTCCGGGTTGAGGCCGCGCGCGCCTGGTCAATCTGGGAGGGCAGTACTTCAAAGCTCTTCTTTGATCCCGAGTCGATCGAGAAGTTTGCCGACCCTGAATTCGCTTTGGCTTTTGCGCGGATTGAATGTCATTACTTCATGAATAATTGCTTCTTTCCGACCGAGAACTTCCTGGTCGAGAACGTTGAGAAGATTCGTCACATTCCCGGCGTGATCGTGCAGGGCCGCTATGATGTCGTTTGTCCGATGACCAGCGCGTGGGACCTTCACTGTGCCTGGCCGGAAGCTGAACTGCACATCACGCCCGATGCGGGGCACTCGATCACGGAGCCGGGAAACACCAGTGCGCTTGTCGAAGCGACGGACAAGTTTAGGTGAATATAGCCAGCTATTGCTGGGAGCGCGGTCGTCCCGTCCGCAGCGCGCCGGAGGCGCAAATTTTCCAAAGTTAAGTTCCGGCTCATTCGACAAACTGAAGTTTGTCGTACAGCTTCAGAGGCCGCCTTTACAACGTTGTTCGCGCTTCGCGCTCAGTGCGGACGGGACGTCCGCGCTCCCAGCTAAATGGCGTCCTAACCCCGTCCATTGCGCCTGCCGCCACCATAATTTTGACACTTTCCGTCGGGCTCGCGTAATATCCCAACGATCATGAACGCGCGCGTACTAGTCTTAAATGCTTCCTTCGAGCCGATCAACGTGTGCAACGAACGGCGCGCGGTGGTCATGATCTTTAAAGGCGTGGCGCGCATGGAAGAACACAACGGGCACATGCTGCATTCGCAAAAGTTCACTTTACACGCGCCGTCGGTGATCCGTCTGACGGAGTATCGTCACATTCCATTTGAACGCCGTTCACTCTCGCGAAAGAATATCCTGCTCCGCGATCATTCGTGCTGCCAGTATTGCGGCAAACAATTCGCGCCGTCGGAACTGACGCTGGACCACATCGTGCCCCGCTCGCGCGGTGGCGAGTCTGCGTGGGACAATCTGGTTGCTTGTTGCAAACGTTGTAATCATCGCAAGGGCAACCGCACGCCGGAAGAGTCGGATATGACTCTGCTGCGCCGGCCGCGCGCGTTTTCACTGCACGTCAATCGCCAGATCATGCGCTATCTGGGTCGAGCCGACGAAACCTGGCGCAAGTATCTTTTCTATGAGTCCGACGGCGGCAGCGATCTGTGCGTGCGCGCATGACGCTGCGTCTGAAAGACTGAAGGAGAACCCTATGAACGTGCTGCTGTTCGCACTGGAAAGCCCTACTATCATTATCATGGTCGTCGCGGCGATCTTCTTGTTGTTTGGCGGTAGCAAGCTGCCGCAATTGGCGAAGGCGCTGGGCCAGAGTAAGAAGGCCTTCAAGGATGGGATGGACGAAGCTGATCGGGATGACAGACTAAGACCGGACTCGCGGGCGAAGCTGGACGCGGTTGACGACGAGGCCTTGTTTGAAGAAGCGCGCCGTCGCGCCCAAAACATACGGGCTGAGGAGAGTAAGAAGATTGAGCGCTAGAGTCTGAGTTCAAAGCGCCGTTAGGCGCGCAATATTTATAGTTCGCGAGGTAGATACATCAACGCAGGCGCGAAAGCCCAGCTTTCACGCCTGCGTTGTTCTTGGCAAGGTAGCGCGTTGCTATAAATATTCCGCGCCTAACGGCGCTCAGTTGGTCACGCTCTTCTTTCCTACTACCAGCGTGGCTTTCAGCGTCAACAAAAACTCTCCGTCGTGCCGCTCCTCATCAATGATCTGGATTAGCTCCTGGATAACCCGGTCCTGATCGGCGGCCGGTACACGCTGAAACCAGTTCGGCAAAAGGAAATCCGAAATCAGCGGTGAAGCGAGAAAGCCTTCGCCAGAGTCATAGCTGAATTCCTCAGTTGCATTAGTCGCAGTGACGCTCTGCAATCCCAGCTCATGGGCCCAGCTTTCGGCTTTCGCCACCGTCGGCAATTCGTTGATTAGATTCTCGACGTCGGCACTGTGATCTCCCAGGCCCGCCCGCGTTAACGCTTCCCAATAGATGGAAAAGACTTCGCCGAAACTTGCCGCGGTCGGAAACCACATTGCGACGGTGGCTCCCGATTTGGCCACGCGTACCAACTCAGCCAACATGGACCTCAGATTAGTCGGCGGCGTTAGCGAAGCATCGCCGAGCACTAAATCAAACTGATCGTCTTTGAAGGAGAGTGCCTGTGGGTCTTCACGTTGGAATTCCGCTTCCTGATGCACTGCGACGGCCTTAGCCTGGGCAATTTCCAGGCACTCCGGGTTCTCGTCGACGACCAGAAGATTGAGCTCTTCGTCACGATCCTTCAACGCCAGGGCATGCCCCGCCGTGCCGGCGGCGACGTAAAGCGCGCGGCCTTCTTTTGGTAATTCAACCTTCTCGTCGACCAAAGCCGCAAACCGTTCCGACCAGTCGGTAGCGATGTAGAGGTCGTAAAGAAACGCGAGTTCCTTGGGTGATTTAGTTTCCATAAGCCAGTTTGAAGTTCACTCAGATAGGAGTGAAATGGTTTTAGACTTGAGTCTGATCTCTTCTTTCGTTTGGTTTCGTGTGAATTCCTGGATCGAGCTTTCTGCATTGGGACGATCCACGAAATCACACGAATACGAAACCAGGAAAACAAACGTCATCTGCTATTCGCTTCTGTCTCCTCTGCGGTTTGATCGTCTTCATAATAAACCTTCCCCTTCAGCTTCTCAGGCAAACACGACATTTCTTCCTTCGCCGCGGCATCGCTGTGAACATAGCGATAGTTCTTGCCATAACCAAAGTGTTTCATGAGAGGCGTCGGCGCGTTTCTGAGGTGCAGAGGCACCGGCTCGCGCGCCGTCTCCGCGGCGTCACTCTGCGCTGCCGTGTATGCGCGCAGGATGGCGTTCGACTTCGGCGCGCGCGCAAGATAGATCGTCGCTTGCGTCAGCGGGAACAGCGCTTCGGGGAGGCCGATCAGTTTGGTGATTTCAGCAGCCGCGGCTGCCTGGACCATCGCCTGAGGATCGGCCAGGCCGATGTCTTCAGAAGCCAGGATGCAAAGTCGTCGCACGATAAAGATCGGATCGGCGCCGCCTTCGATCATGCGTGCCAGCCAATAGAGCGCGCCATTGACGTCGGAGTCGCGCACCGACTTGATCAACGCAGAGGCCAGGTTGTAATGCTCTTCGCCGCCCTTGTCGTAGGCAAACTGCGCGCGGCCAAGTGCTTCGATCAGCGTATCGCCCGTAATCGAGCGCACGCCGAGCTCGTTCGGCTGAGTTGCCCCGACCGCAGCCTCCAACGCCGCCAGCGCCATCCGCGCGTCGCCGCTCGACGAATGCGCCAGCCGCGCAATCAATTCATCAGAGAGTTCGGGCTTGAGATTTCCCAGTCCGCGCTCGTCATCAGTTAGCGCGCGACGCAGGATGGTTGCGACTTCGCCTTCGTCAAGCGGATGCAGCACCAGAACTCGGGTGCGTGAGAGCAAAGCGCCGGTGACTTCGAAAGAAGGATTCTCAGTGGTAGCGCCAATCAAGGTGACGGTTCCGTTTTCGACCGCGGGTAGGAGTGCGTCCTGCTGCGCTTTGTTGAAGCGATGAATTTCATCGATGAACAGAATCGTCCGGCGACTTCGTTGACGGTCGAGGCGCGCCTCTGCTATCGCAGCCCGCAAATCTTTAACGCCCGAAAAGACCGCCGACAGGGCCACGAAGCGAGCGTCAGTCCTCTCTGCCAGCAGCCGCGCCAGAGTCGTTTTGCCAGTCCCCGGTGGACCCCAGAGGATCATTGACGGCAGCGTGCCGCCGCCTTCGATCAGACGACGAAGGACGCGACCCTCGCCCACCAGATGTTCCTGCCCGACAAACTCAGCCAGGGCACGCGGCCGCATCCGATCAGCCAACGGCGCCGCCGTCTTTGAGCCAGCGGTGGCGTCGTCGATCTCGGACATTTCTGGAAAGAGAGTGGGCACGCGTCGATCCTGCATTCTTTTTTCTCAGCGTATCACACCCTGATAGTCGAGGCACCCCGTCCGTTCGAATTGGGCGCGCCTACTGACAACCGCGAGCTGACCAACTAGAATACCTTCGATGATCTCGGCTCAAACAGCACGACGCGCAGTGTGGCGGCCGCTATGGCAACTGCCGCGGCGCTTCGATCTGATCCTGTCGCTGACTAAACGTGAGTTAGCCGCGCGATATCGCGGGTCGGTGCTGGGCTTTGTCTGGGCGGTGCTGACGCCGGTAGTAATGATCGCTATCTTTACGATTATCTTCGCGGGAATATTCAAGGCCAGGTTCGGCTCCGGCAGTTCGCAGTGGGACTATGCTTTATATCTTTTCTGCGGGCTGCTGCCGTGGAATGCGTTTCAGGAGTCTCTACAGCTTTCTTCGACGACGATTGTCGGGCATGCGAATTTGGTTAAGCGCGTCGTATTTCCCCTCGAGACGCTGCCGGTCTCGTTGTCGCTCGCCGCGGTGGCGAACCAGATGTTTGGGACGGTGGCCCTTCTCCTGGCGGCGGTTCTGCTTCGCGGTGAACTGCATGCGACGATCGTTTTCCTTCCGCTGTTGGTTATCCCTCAACTGCTCGCAACCTTTGGCGCGGCGTGGCTGATAGCTTCGCTCGGGGTTTTCGTTCGCGACATTGTGCAGGGAATTACCCTGTTGCTGATGGCTTGGATGTACCTCACCCCCATCATTTATCCGGAAACGTTGGTGCCAGAGCGTTATCGGGGGATCGTAAACCTCAATCCTTTCACGCCCCTGGTACGAAACTATCGGCGGATACTTTTGGAAGGAAGCCTTCCCGATTGGCGCGGCCTGGCTTATTTTGGAGTCTTCGCGATCGTGAGTTTTCTGCTGGGATACTGGTGGTTCGCGCGTACCAGGAAGAACTTTGCCGATGTCATCTAGCGCCTGGTGTGCTTCCCATGTCGTTGGCCGTGGTTTATCTTAGAACAACTTCGTTGACAGTGCCCATCTTGCGTGTTAGCGTAGAAGGGCCGCTGAGCTCCAAAAGCGACGTTCGGCATGCTAAAGCAGTTGTTTCCTCAATGGCGGTAGGCACTCGACCTCGCCTGTAATCATTTCCAGTCCAAGAGTTTCGAAAAACATGGCGTTTGATAAGGTAAAGACTCTGCGTGCGGCCGAGAGATACCTCGCGTTGGGAAAGATCCCGGCAGCGGTCAAAGAATACTGCAAAATTGTCGAGGACGACCCTGACGATTTCACCACAGTAAACATGCTGGGGGACCTATATGTCCGGGTCGGCAATCAGCCCGCGGCGATTGCCTGCTTTCGGCGCATCGCCGAACATTACCGGGCGCAGGATTTTGCTCTCAAAGCGATCGCGATGTTCAAAAAGATCGATCGCCTCCAACCTCACGACACGGAAATCTCCACCCACCTCGCCGAGCTATACGCTCAACAGGATCTCGTCGTCGAAGCTCGGGCCCATTATCTGGCCGTGGCGAACGCTCACAATAAGGCGGGTGCAACTCAAGACGGCTTGGAGGTCCTGCGCAAGATCGCCGATCTCGATTCCCAAAACACCGAGCTGCGAATCAAGTTGGCTGAAGGCTACTTGAAAGAAGGCATGGAGCCAGAGGCCGCGGCGGCCTTTACCGAAGCAGGCCAGCATTTGCTGGTCAGGGGCGCTTTCGACGACGCTCTGGTTGTGTTTGGTAAAGCTCTTGATCTTCAGCCCGCTGATCGTGTCGTGCTCAAAGGACTTCTCGAAGCGCATAGCGCCCGCGGTACAGCCGATGAGGCTGCCGAGCTGATCGGACGTGCAGCAGCCGAAAATCCGGATGATGTTGACTTACTCTCGATGCTCGCCAGCGCTCACTTGCAGGCTGAAGATCCAATCCAGGCTGAGCAGGCCACGACTTCATTGGTCGCCAGGGATCCATCGGCGTATTTGCAACAGGCTGAGGTCGCGCGTCTGTATCTAAGCGCCGACAAGGTGGACGATGCGGTACGCGTCGCGGCTGGGATCGCTGAACAGATGTTGGCAGAGCGCGAAGACAATCAACTTCTCGATCTGGTTGACGAGTTTCTCGCCTGTGATTCCGACAACGTTCAGGCTCTGCGCTTGCTGGTCCGCGTTTTTTGGTGGCAGCGAGACATGGAGAAATTGAAAGCGGCGCTGGAGAGATTAGCAGAAGCTGCTGAAGCCGCGGGTCTGGTGGACGACGAGCGATACGCGTTGACGCAGTTGATGAGACTCGCTCCTGACCAGGCGCATCACGCCGATCGGTTGAGAGAACTTGGCGGCGCTGCAGAAGAAGCCGCGGCCGAAGTCTTACCGGTAAGCGAGCCGTTGGGTGTGTCTGAAGCTGCATCAACTGAAGCGACCCACGATGAGTATGTGTTCGATCCGCCGGCCTCGACTCCGGTGGGCGAAAGTGAGTTCGAATGGAACTCCGTTGAAGACATGGACGAGGTCAACAGCGGGTCCGGCGATGAATTGGAAATAGAGAGGGGCTTTACTTTCGAGGCCGTTGCGGCCGAGGAGCTTGCGTCAACTCCTGACGAGGTGATGGCCACTCCGGTTTACGACGATCAGGTTAAGGACGCTCGCACGCAGGAACTGGAGAGCGTGGACTTTTACATTGCGCAGGGTTATGCGGACATAGCGGTCGACACTCTCGATTTGTTGGAGCGGCAGTTCGGAGCGCACGCCGACATCGACCAGCGGCGTCGTCAGCTCGAAACCATGGGCGCTGCCGGCGACTCGACCGCGAGCGATTCAGCCATTACAGTCGATGCCGGTGTTCCTCCGCAGCCGGCTGCGGAATTCGGCGAGTTTGAATTCGCTTCCACCGAGGCTTTTGTGAGTCCGGTGCCCGCTGTTCCGATTCAGCAGGTCGCGCAGGTCTCGTTGCCCATATCCTCCAAGCCTCAGGGAATTGACGCCGGCCTCGCAGAAATATTCGAAGAGTATCGTGTTTCAGCCGAGGGTGACGGCGATGCAAACGGCAACGGAGATTACGAGACGCATTACAATCTCGGTCTCGCTTATAAGGAAATGGATTTATTCGAAGAAGCTCTGGAAGAGTTCCAGATGGCTGCGGGACTGGTTGCGCCTGATGATGGCACGCCACGCTATTTGCAATGTTGCAACCTTCTAGGACATTGTTTCATGCAGAAGGGCGTGCCACAGCTTGCCGTAAAATGGTTTAATAAGGGATTCAGTACTCCGAGCGCTTCGGAAGATGAGCGCCAGGCTTTGCGTTACGAGTTGGCTGCCGCGTACGAGCAGGTCGGTGACTTGGATCGCTCAATAGATCTTTTTACTGAGGTCTACGGCATAGACGTTTCTTATCGTGGGGTTAAAGAACGATTGCGAGAGCTGAAAGCGCGCGCCAATGGAGAGAATGGCAAAGCTGCGCCGGCCTCGGAACGAAACAACAACCACGAGCAGCGCGTAAACTAATTTCCGGATTCGCTTTAGTTTTTGTGTCGGGTAAGGCGACGCCGCCTTGGGGCGTCTGCAAGTTTGTCTATTCGAGGAGCATGACGAGTGTCTTCGCGGCTGTCAGTCATCTTTTACATCATCCTTTGCCTGGAGATCGGCATCGTGCTGACGGTTCTGCCCTGGGTGCCCCACGGTTGGCTGGGACTGAGCGATTGGTCCAATAACTATTTTCTGCTGCTCGTGGCCCACAAAGCCGGTTATGGAGTGCAGCGATTTGTAGCGTCGGGCTGGGTGCGGGGGGCAGTTTCAGGAATCGGGATCCTGAATCTTGGCCTGGGAATTTGGGAGTTGATTAATTTCAGCCGCAACGTTCGCGCACTGGACTCCGGACAGTCTTCTGTGGAAAGCTCGCGCCAGAAATTGCCCGAACGCGTTACTGCTAATGACGCTCAACCTGTCAAAGCCGATCCTTTATCTGATTACCCGCGGCGCAACCACTGAAGCGACCACGCCGGACAGCGAAGAGTTTCAGGACGTCCTGAAGCAGGTTTCCGCGGCCGTCACGGCGGGCGTTCAATTGATCCAACTTAGAGAGAAGCGGTTGCCGGCGCAGGTTCTCTTTGAACTTGCTGCCGCCGTCGTCTCTATCGCTCGAGGCAGTTCTACGCGCATTCTGGTCAACGATCGGGCGGACGTCGCGGCCGGCGCTGGCGCGGATGGCGTTCATCTGACGACGCATTCACTTACTTCCGACACTATCCGAAATGCGTTTGGCGCGAAGTTGCTGATCGGAGCTTCGACACATTCCGTGGTCGAAGCTCGTGAGGCTAGCAGACAAGGCGCGGACTTCGCCGTCTTCGGACCAATCTTTTCCTCGCCGGCGAAAGCGAAGTACGGCGCTCCGCTCGGCTTGGA
>JAWVEM010000196.1:0-3320 GCA_033856735.1 Blastocatellia bacterium | reverse complement strand
CCCCATTTCACGTCTGGACGCCGGACGTTTACGAAGGCGCGCCAACGCCAGTGACGGCTTTCATGGCCGCTGGCCCAAAGGCAGCCGGCTTCGCCTCCTTCATGCGTGTTTTCGTTTTTGGCTTTCCCGTTGCGACCGCGTTGGCCAGCACGGGGGGCTATGCTCACCAGAGTTGGTTGAGTGCTTTGGCTATCATGGCCGCCCTCACCATGACCGTCGGCAATGTAGTTGCCATCGCGCAGACCAACGTCAAACGGATGCTGGCTTATTCTTCGATTGCTCACGCCGGGTATGCCCTGGTGGGATTCGTCGCCGCGGGCGCTGCTACTGACGCGGAACAGCGCGGCGCCGCACTGACCTCGGTAGCTTTTTATTTGCTGACCTACGCCGTGATGAATATGGGGGCGTTCGCCATCATAACCTTGATCGCTCGGGGCAATGATCGGCACAACACGGTTGACGACTACAATGGCATCGGCTTTCTTTCCCCAGTGCTGGCCTTTTCGCTTTCGTTGTTCCTGTTGAGCCTTCTGGGAATGCCTTTGACAGCCGGATTCATGGGAAAACTGATGGTGTTCACCACTGCAGTCCGTCAGGGTTACACATGGCTAGTCGTGATCGGAGTGCTGAACAGTGCCATATCAGCCTACTACTACCTGCGGCTGATCGTTGTTATGTTTTTCCGGGAACGAAACGCGCCCTGGGACTCGCCCCGCATTCCCGCCAGCGTCGCGGTGGCGCTGGTCCTTACCGTCGCCGGAGTCTTCTATCTCGGTCTTTTTCCCGAGCGTGTGATTAGAGCTTTTGGCGCTCGGCCTACGATTTCAATTTTGATTCGCTAATCAGCATGGATTCTCGCACGCCTATCCAACCGCCCCTTCGGCCAGACACAGAAACAAAACCGGTAAAAAGGTCAAAGCCTCGCGGACGAGCCACCGACGCTCTGTTGTTGGAAATCGAAAGCACGATGGGCGAGTCATGGCTGCCGCGAATCTACCGCGATCGAATTCTGGAGTTGCGTACTCGATCGTATCTCTTTCCACCAGCGGCCAAGCAAAGGGCTAAAGAAGTAACGCCTGAGATTCAACACACGCTGCTCGGAATTGAACTGAAGATTGGCCAGAAGCGAATGCTTTGCCCTGACCTTGCCACGGCCCGTTATCTTGCGGTCTTTGGCCGGGCCGGATGCGAAGCGGTGGCGATTCCATATGACATCACAAAGATTTCGCATCTGGCTGATGAGCTGGAAAGCTCATGGCACCGCATGTTACTGCTGGCCGATAGTCTGGCTGGAGATCGCGGCGAGGCTTTTGTCACTCGCCTTCGCAGCGTCTTAATTGGTAAAGTACGAACTGCAATCGCCGAAGCTGGTGCGGGCACACGAATCCCTGAATTCAAGCAGAGCACCAGGCAGGGACGAGGATAAGAATTCGGCGAGCCGCGCCATGGCTAATCATTGGCAAGAGGAGAGGTCGCAAAACATTCATCAAATGGATCTGGATAACGCTAACCCGGCTGAATCGGTTGATTCACTTCCCTTCCCTTTCAACCAGCAAACCTTTTGTCGGTACGAACCGATCGCGCAGAAAGTCGATGCGGCCCGCGTGCTAATCGTCGATAACCTTTTGCGCGACGAAGGCGATCTTTCAGAACTAGCCCGGACGGCCTGGGGCAAAGAGGCGCCGATACATTTAAAGCGGGAGCGCCAGATCGCTCAGTTGGCCCTGCAAAATATTGTCAGTAACGTCGAGCGTCTGGTGAAACAACCCGAGGCCCGGATCGCGCACGTCTCGGCATTAGCCGCTGCTGCTGAAGAATTCCGGCCCCATGCGATTGTGCTCAGTGGCACGCTGCGCGACTTCGATTATTACCATCCGGAAATCCTCGCCAACTTTGACAAATTTATTCGGGTTACGCCTACGCCGGTTCTGGGCATCTGCGGCGGCCATCAAATGATCGGATTGAGTTTTGGAGCGCGCGTCATCACTCTCGACCGCCAGGAGCAGAGTCAGCGCCGTGACAATCGCGTCACTGAATATCAATACCGGCTGATCCGCATCGTCGAACCTGACGATCCGATCTTTGCAGAGATCAACAACCCGCAATCGGGCGTCTGGCAGGATTACACAAAGGAAGGGCGCATCTTGCGGGTGTGGCAGAATCACGGGCTACAACTCGATCAGGTCCCCGAAGGTTTCAAGCTTCTCGCAACTTCATATCTGTGTCGTAATCAGATGATGGTCAAGAGATCCGAAGGCCAGTTGATCTACACCGTGCAGTTCCATCTCGAAAAATCTTTCGAAGACTGGAACCACAGCCGCACCCGTTGGGCACATCAAAACGAATCGCGCGACGGTCGGACTCTATTCGAGAATTTCCTGCGGCTGGCGCTCGACCATCAAACCAGTTCGTAAACAAATGCGATTAGTCGCTCGTTCAACTCGGGGCGCTTAGTCGCTGATTCCAGGCCTAAATACTGTTGTTTCGCACTCACCTATTGACGTGTTGCGGAAGTCTGCTATAAGGGTGAGTATCACGCACATCCAATTACAATCGGGAGGAACTTTGAAGATGTTAGGAAAACTTTCTGTCAGGAAAACTATGCTGTTGGCCCTGGGTGGCCTGGCAGCTCTGGCTCTAATCACGACGGTCACAACCGTGCCCAATGCGGCAGCCGAGTTTAGCGGCCGCGAGATTCTGAGTGTCACGCGGATCGCTCACGGCGGCGCCGATTACGCGGGTTTGCAGAACGTTACTGTGCAAGCCAGTGGGTTCGTGAATGCCGCGGCATTCGGCGGATTGGCTGCGAATCCCCTCGGAGCCATGGCTGAGGTCAAACTGAGGATTACTGACTACCAGGACAAGCAGATGCGTCGCAGACTTGATGTGGCCCCCACCGCGGCCCTTGGTCCCGGACCTACGTATCTCGTGTTCACCGGCGCCCAGGGTGGCGGCATGATGTTCGGCAACGAGTTTCGTGTTCGTGAAACTGCCGTGTCGCGTCATTGGGCCATGATGGGGTTCGACACTTTGAATCGCGCCATCGAAGGCCAACTAATCAGCGCTCGGCAGTCCGATGAAGGCAACGACTATGTCGTGGAAGTTAAGTTCAATGCGGACGACACCGTGCGTTACTGGATTAACAAGCAGTCATTCCTGATTGACAAAATAACCACGCGCTACCGGAGTCAGGTCCTGATTGAAGAGCAGCGCAGCGACTATCGCCGGGCTGATTGCATGATGCTGCCTTTTCATGTCATCACGCGGCTGCAGGGACAACCATTCGCGGATCTTGAAATCGCCAGCTACGATCTGAAATC
>JAWVEM010000195.1:0-14574 GCA_033856735.1 Blastocatellia bacterium | reverse complement strand
GGTTACAAGGCGCTCCAGGATTTTCTTTTCTATTACATCGCGCGCGAAGCGGGCCGTCTGGGAATGGCCGTCCACATCCACTGCATCTTCGGCGCCGGCGGTTTCTATCGTCAAAGCGGCAGCAACCCTTTGTTGTTGGAAGCCGTCTTCAACGATCCGGCTTTGCGCAAGACCAACTTCGTCGTCGTCCATGGTGGTTATCCGTTCACTAAAGAGATGGGATCGCTGATGAGCAAGCCGAATGTCTACGCGGATTTTTCGGCGCAAACCTTCTTCATCTATCCGCGTGAGCTGAGCGAGAACCTGCGCAACTGGCTGGAATCTTATCCCGACAAAATTCTGTTTGGAACCGACGCCTTCTCGTTCGGACCGGAAGTCGATTGGGGTGAAGTGGCGTGGCTATCAAATAACAGCGCGCGGCGAGCTCTGGCCTTGGCGCTAACGGGAATGATGAACGATGGTGAGATTAATCGAGAGCGGGCAATGGAGTTGGCGCGAATGGTTTTGCACGACAATGCCGCGAAGCTTTACGGCTTGAAATAGCTTTCTTTGCGCCTTTCCGCTTCTCTTTGCGCCTTTGCGTGAAATATATCTGTTCGAGCGTCGCAGTTCACGCAGAGGCGCAAAGTCCTGATGAAGGCGCAAAGAAAACCTCACCTAACCTCCACCTCCACCGGCTTAGCATCATGCGACACATAACCTTCGGGCCAGTTGGAAATGTTCACGCCATACAACCAATCCGATTCCGGCGTGACCGCAAACCGAATCCTCAGCGGCAAGCCGCGCGCGGCGGCCAAACGCACCGACAACGAATCGACCTTCCACTCCTGGATCAAAGGAGCTTTTGGATCTTCGACCGGAATCAAGCGTGAGCCGCAATCCTTTCCATTTATGAATAAGGTCACGCGCGTGCGGATCCAGTCCGGCTTGGCGTCAACCGGCAACACCGGTTGGAGGTGCGCCCGCACGATGATTTGCCCCACTCGGCGACGGTCATTTCGTGCCGGCACGAGAAATTCAAAGTAGCCCGAGCCTCCGCCCCAGATGTAGCCGTCACCACCACCCAACTTTTCAAATCGCCCACGCACGGCCAGGTTCGGACCGAATCGATAAAGCACAGTTCCATCCGGCGCAAAGGTAATCTGCGGCTGCGTGGCCGGATCGTTTTCCGCGCGCGCGAAGGCAAACTGCCGGGGTATCAAATGTTGTCCCGGGTCCAGCAAAGCCGGCGGCGGAGAAGCATTCGCCAGCGAGGCAAACAGATGCGAGGCGCCCGTCACTTCCGCCAGCACCGGCGCATCGCGCGGCGACGAATAAGTCACCCCATAACCCCTCTGCGGATCTGGAGTCAGGATCCAGAACATCGCTCCGCTCGCGCCGGCGCGGGCCGCGCTCTCAAAATACGCGCGATACCAATCAACCTGAGTAAAGCCCTTGTACCCGTCGCTGGACATTCCAAACTCACCCAGCACCAGCGGCTTACGGATCGAGAAAGCAGCGGCCACGCGATTGTCGATAAACTCGCCCAGTGCTTTCGGCGAGTCGACAAAACTGTCGGTGTCATCGCGCGGATAATTGTGTACGTCGCAAATGTCGATGTTAGGCAAGGCGTGATCGAGGAGCCATTCGCGCCGCTCGGCGGCAGAACGATAGCCCCACTCTCCGGCGGCGATTAGATGATCGGGATCAAGCGTCTTCAGGTAAGCGCTCATCTCAGACATCCACGCCCGGCGTTCGGCCCAACGTCCGGTCAAACACTGTGCTTCGTTCATCAACTCGTAACCGAAGATTGTGGGATCGTCGCGATACATGACGCCGCTGACGGTATTGCGCCGGGTGGCAATTTTCGCGAGGTGCTGGCGATAGAGACGGCGCGCAATCTCATTCGAATAAAACAGCATCGCCTTTTCATTGTTGATGCCAAAGGGGTACTTGTCGTCGTCGGCCCCCTCAACTCCGGCCCAGCGCAAATACTGCGTGACTCCGCCGGTATCGCGCCACCAATTCGCCAGACACAACTGCACGTGCAGCCCATTGCGAGCGGCTTCGACCAGCACGCGATCGAGAAAGATCAGTTGCTCTTCGTTCCATTGGTCGGGTGTGGTTCGAAACGAATGCGTGCGTGGCCAATCGCTGAGGTCGGCGATGGGCCGCACATCCTTTGGCCCGCCTTCACCCGAGGCCCACACGCGCACGACCTTGATTCCGATTCGCGCCGCTTGCTGCAGGGTCTCAGGCATGCGCGCTCGATCATCGTCCCGATACATCACGGCCACGTTTGCGCCGACAAAACGAAAAGGCTTCCGGTCGATCACTAGTCGCGGGCCGTCAGTCTGGACGAACGCGGCCCGACCCCGGCGCGCGCTGCCGCTCCAGCTCGAGATCGCAAACAAAACTGCCGCGCCCGCAATCAACGCGAACGCGGCAAAAAGCAATTGTTTCCTGGACATGAAAACCGAAAAGTGGCACAGACTTCAGTCTGTGATGTCATGCACCGAGTCAGCGCGGATTGGTCAACCGCACAAAGCCCATGATGGCGCAAATCGCGCCCACTAACACAAAAATGTTAAAGAAAGTAAGGATCGCGAATACCGTCCGAAAGTCTTTAAGGATTAGACCAAAGGCCAGCAACAGAAACTGCAGGTGAAAAAGCAGCATACAAACCGCTGCGAAAGAAAACCATCGGGCCGACGAGCCGAACGCTCGCGCCCGGGCGAAACCCAGCACCGCAGCGACCAGCCAAAGAATGGCGCCAAAGACCAACGAGCCCAAAATGACGGGAAAGAAGTAAGACGGCTCGTTGAAAGTCGTTTCGGTCTGCTCGGCAGCCTGGAAAAGTAAAAGCAAGGCAAAAGTCATCAGCTACTCCCGTATTGTTCGGACTCTGTTATTTGATACGCAAATCTCGGGCATCATGCGTGAAAGCCTAAAAACAAAAACGGCCGTTTGCGCGGGCGAGTGCCGCGGACGCAAACGGCGTCGCTTGATGACGCCTTCGTCGCCGGTCGTCGAGCCGTGAAGCTCGCCCCGGCGATCAGGATCGATGATTTCTACAAGTCTGTCGCAAGCGATCATCACGATTCGCGCAGTGATACTTGCAGCCCTTCTATTGGGTGATGTGAATTTCCTCTTCCTTGTTCACGTGGCGCAGAAACAACAACAGTGCGCAGGCGCAGAAGACGACGGCCAGCACCAATGCAATCCAGCCGTTCGTGTGCCCGCCCCCCGGGTTGGCGTCGGTTACGAACTTATAAAATTCAAAGATCGCGCCACCCAGAGCGGCCACTCCTACAATTGACAACAGAAAGTCAACCATAATTAACCTCCGATGTTCGCTAAGCTCTTCGAATGAAGGTTACAGATAAAGCCACCGGGACAATCCCGCTATATGAATGAACTAATTTGGACGGCTGCATGTTAACGCCAGCGCCGCGCATAAGGCAAGCCCCTTGATCGAGAAGCCATTGGGTTCAATATGTTGAGGGATCGATCGTCAGCGCGCCCGCCAGGTAAACATATTCACCGTCGGCCGACTGCAAACGGATACTGTATTCACCCGGCGGCGCGTACGGATCCACGGTAATTTCAAAACTGATGACTGGATAAGGCGTGTCGAACGGCTCGTCCGCTACGGTGGATCCATTCACGGTGATGAAAGGAGAAGTAACGGAAATCCCCCGCGCGGGAATCTGGTCGAGGCCTTCGCCCGCTACCAGGATCGTGTACGTCCGGCCAGCTTCCACAGGCAGGACTGTGGTTGATAACTCGCTGTTCATTCCGATCAAGCGGGGCTTGACTGTGGGCGCCGGAGTCGTCGAGACAAAAAAGCCCACCGACGTAGTCACATCCGACCTCACCAAAATCGATCGCGAAGGCGAAGCACCGGCGCGCAGAAGACTCCGAAACGGCGGCAGTGTGTCGAGCAGGCCGGCATACGATCCACCCGCGCTGGCGATGTCCGCCGCGCCGACGGGTCCATCCAGACTCTGTCCAATCAGACGATATCTGCCGGGCTCGAGGGCATCGATGCGATAGTCTCCCGACGCCAGCGTGACGCTGCCCGCGATCAGTCTGCCGGTTAAGGCGTCTTCCGCAAAGACATGTCCGCCAAAAATCGGTTTCGATGATCCCGCAACTGCATTCGCAATTAGCTTGCCTGAGATTGAGCCCATCCCGGCTTGCGATCCGTAAAGGGCCCGCGCTCCTGCGGCATCGTCTTCCGACAACGTTCGCTGCGTAAAGGCCGGCAGTCCGTACAGTCCGTTTTGCGCCTGGCGAGGCTGCATAGTCGCGCCAATCACCGCTGAGTGTTCGAGGCCGAGCAGATGCCCAACTTCGTGCGCGAATGTTGATTCAAGATCATAGGTGCCAGGCGTGCCGTCGCTCGAGAAAAGTTCGTTTGGATTGAGGGCGATGTCGGCTTCCACAATCGCGCCGCCGGAATCTGAAAAGACCCGCGTGCGGCCCGGGCTGGCCGATAAGCCAAACAACGCGGCATTGTCGGCAGAGACGGTGATCAGGTTGATCCGATCGCCGGCATTGAGCGGGCTCACCGTCTGGGCGGTCGACCTGGTTTCGAGGAATTGAATATCAGCCAGACTCGCCCAGCTCGCAAGCGCTCGCCGGGCCGCGCCAATCACATCGCTGCCGGCCTTGATATTCTCCGGCGGCGCACTGAGCGAGCTCGAAAATGCGACGATGATCGGACGCGACAACCAGTGCCGCGCGACGATGCCTGAACTGTCGCGGTACTGCAGCGTGTACGCGCACACCGGCGCCGGCGCGTTAACCAGCGCGAACACTGCCACGATGGCGCTCAGTCCTTTTCGAATCATTTCCTATTCCGGTTCGGTGAAAAGCGACGGTTCGCAACTCTGGTGCGATGGCTGCGGCGAGGGGCGGCGCCGCGCGGCCAATCTTACCACCGTCAGGTCACGTCAAGGAAGGCTGTTCGTTGGGGGTGTCCTAATTTAGAGGCGTTTAGAGTACCAACTTTAGTTGAGTTCTTTCTAGGCCAATAAAAGCCCGCCTAAAGTCGGTCCTCTGAACATCGCTCATCAAACCAGACGGTAACAGTTCGTTGCCATTTCAGGCCGCCCCGATCCGGCCTTACCTGGGCAACTCCGTCAGGTTACCTGTAATCTCAACCCGGCCTGATGTATATTGATCGCCGCGTCGTTAGCCGCCAATCAGGTGTTCGAACGCTAATTGTTTCCTGCCGGTTAGCTTGGCGGCAGCCGGTTAGCAGGCGCACGCGACACGCCAAAGATTTTCAGCAGTGATTTTTCCCAACATGCAATCTGTTTCACTTCTCCGCCACCGGCCGATTTTCAAGCCGGCCCTCCCCGGTCTGCTCCTTCTGTTGCTTCTTGCTGCGTCGATTTTGTTCGCGCCGCGATCAGAAGCGATCCATTCCAACCCTTCTCAAGCTCAGGGGGAAACCAGTCAGAAGCGTCAGCGTCCGGAGTTTGTCCCCGGCGAGGTCCTGGTGCGATTCAAGCACGGCCGCGCTTTCGAAGGTCCCGCCATGGTCACTCTGCCGGGTAATGACGTGGCCTTGCAGGCTCAACAAAAGACAAGCTCCCGGGCACTTGCGATGTCGAACGAAGAGATTCCGGTAAACCTGGATCGTTTTGCTGGATCCGATCTGGTCGAGGGCTTGCGCCTCGCACGCGTACCTCCGGACGACACGCTCAAAGCCGTGGCCGCGCTGTCTGCTCGCGACGATGTTCTTTATGCGGAACCGAACTATATAGTTCACTCTGATGCGACACCAAACGATCCTCGGTTTCTATCTAATGAATTGTACGGGTTGAGTAAGATCGGCGCGCCGCAAGCCTGGGACATCACCAAGGGAAGCACGAGCATCGTGGTCGGAGTTATAGATGAAGGTATCGATGTGAGTCACCAGGATCTCCAGGCAAATATCTGGACAAATCCCAGTCCGGGATCGATCGCCGGCATCAGCGGCGATGTGAACGGCTATGATTTTCGTACCAACAGCGGCGCCATTCCGGCTGAGTCTCACGCGACCCACGTGGCCGGGACTATCGGGGCAGTCGGCAATAACAGCACGGGCGTCGTCGGAGTCAACTGGCAAGTCAGCCTGATGTCATTAAGGTTCATCGATCAGACCACCAACAACGGCACGGATGCAGATGCTATCAAGGCCTACAATTACGCAAAGCAAATGCGAGACCTGTGGACTAGCTCAAGCGGGACCAAGGGCGCCAATATCCGGGTTCTGAATGCGAGCTACGGCGGGGGTGGCTATTCTCAGGCAGCCGCGGATGCCCTGAACGCGGTCGGTCAATCAGGAATTCTTTTTGTAGCTGCCGCGGGCAATGAAACAACAGACAGCGATCTCCATCCGCACTACCCATCGAATTATTCGTTGCCAAATGTGATTTCGGTCGCTGCCACGGACTCAAGTGATAACCTCGCGAGCTTTTCCAACTTTGGCCTCCATTCAGTCGCGTTGGGCGCGCCCGGCGTAGGAATCCTGAGCACAACTCCGAACAACACCTACAGTTCATTCAGCGGGACTTCGATGGCTACACCCCATGTCACGGGCGCCGCCGCTTTGCTTTGCGCTGCGAATCCAAACCTTTCCGTCAACCAACTGCGCGCCTTGCTGTCATTCAACGGTGACACCGTGGCGTCTCTTCAAGGCAAGACGCTGAGCGGCCGTAGGCTGAATGTTTTCAAATCTCTGCAAGCGATGAACGAAGGCGACATGGTTGCGCCCGGAACCGTGAGCGCATTTCAGGTTGCTTCGCAGAGCGGCCGCCAGGTCAATCTTTCGTGGACAGCCTCCGGAGATGACGGAGCAGCCGGCCAGGCTTCGCTTTACGATGTCAGTTTCATCGATCAAGCAACCAGCGCCGTAGTTCCGCTTACAAGTGTAGCGCCTGCCACTTCTGGTACGACGCAAAACATCACCGTTAACCTTCCCTATCGCCACCTTTCGGGGACGCTTCGTCTGCGCGAATTCGACAATGTCGGGAACGAAGGCACGCCCGCGACAGTCGCGGTCAGCGTACCGCTAAACTTTGCTGACCCTTACACGACCGCACTCAACTCGCCGGCTTCACTCTCAACTGGCGGCACGGCTTTGGGCCTGACTTTCGATGATCGCTACCTGGAAAACTATCAATTACCATTCGCCTTCTCGTATTTTGGGCAGCTTTACATCAAGGTCACCATTTCAACAAATGGCAATTTATATTTTTCAGCTCCGCCCAAGCGACCCAACGGGGATGCCGATGACGTACCGGGATCGACTGCCGATTTGTCCCTGTACAAAATGATTGCCGGCATGTGGGACGACCTGGATTTATCAACCAGTAGAAGGGCGGACGCCGATGTGTACGTTGTCCAGCCCGATGCGAACCGGATCATCTTTCGCTGGCAGGGAGTGCAGTTTGGCGATGGCACCAATGGCGCTCCGATCAATTTTGAAATCGAGTTACGCTCCGACGGTTCCGTGATTACACGTTACGGCGCCGGCAACATCAATCTGCTACCCGTCGTCGGAATATCCGGGGGCGAGCCCGACCCTTATGTGATCGATGCGCTGACTTCCGAACTCAGCCCCAAGACTTTAACGAACGCACAGACCGCGGTCTTTACGCCTAGATCCAACTGCACCTACGCCCTTTCTCCTTTGAGCCAGAACGTGTTCGCCAGCGGTGGCGGCGGAAATGTCGGCGTCACCACGCAAGACGGTTGTAACTGGATTGCGACCAGCAATGCTGCCTGGATAACAGTCACTGGGGGCAGTAGCGGCACGGCTAGTGGAACGGTGACTTACTCAGTTGCGGCTAATCCGATCAGTTCGCCGCGCTCCGGGACCATCACTATCGCCGGTCAGTTTTTCACGGTGAATCAAGACGCCGCGCCACCAGGAGTTATTGAATTCAACGCCCCAAGCTATTCCATGAGCGAAGGCAATCGGATGGTGAGCGTTAACGTGACGCGCTTAGGCAACACGGCCAATACCGCTAGTGTAGTTTATGCAACCAGCGACACTGCCGGTTCGCAAGACTGTAGCCTCGCAAAAACTGGCAAGGCTTCAGCTCGTTGTGATTACATCAGCACCTCGGGTACGTTCACCTTTGCTCCCGGTGATAGTTCAAAGACTTTTAGCATCCTTCTTATTGACGACGCTTACAAGGAAGGCGACGAAACATTTACGGTAAGTCTGAGCAACCCTGTCGGCGGTGTCCTGGGTTCGCAGTCAACTGCGACCATTACGATTATTGACAACGACAATAATCAGGGTGTGAACCCATTGGGCGACGCCAATTTCTTTGTCCGACAGCAATACCTGGACTTTTTAAACCGCGAGCCGGATACGTCCGGGCTGCAATTCTGGGCTAACCAAATTATTTCGTGCGGCAGCGATCAGGCATGTATCGACAATAAACGCGTTAACGTCTCGGCTGCCTTCTTTCTCTCGATCGAGTTTCAGGAGACCGGGTATCTGGTTGAACGTATTTACAAGGCGGCCTACGGGAGTACCAACGGCGCCTCCACGTTCGGCAGTCAGCACACACTTTCGGTACCGGTTATACGCTTCAACGAATTCCTTCCCGACACGCAGGAGATTGGGCAGGGCGTCGTCGTCGGACAAGGTAATTGGCAGCAGCAACTGGACCTTAATAAGCAGGCATTCACTGCCGAGTTCGTTCAGCGCCCAAGGTTTATCGCCGCGTTCCCAGGTTCGATGACGCCGCAGGAGTTCGTGGACAAACTGAACGCGAACGCGGGTAATCCGCTGTCAACATCCGAGAGCACTCAACTCGTGAGCGATCTCACTACAAACGCGAAGACCCGGGCGCAAGTGCTGCGCGCGGTGGCGGAAGATTCAGATTTGAACAGCGCTGAGTTCAATCGCGCCTTCGTCTTGATGCAGTACTTCGGCTACTTGCGGCGAAATCCGGATGACCTCCCGGATGCTAACTACACCGGGTATGACTTCTGGCTGACGAAGCTAAACCAGGCCAATGGCAACTTTCAAAATGCGGACATGGTTAAGTCGTTCATCGTCTCGAGTGAATATCGCCAACGGGTTGGGCCCTGAAAAATCTCGCCAATTCCGCCCTGACCTGCGTCAAAATGAAGGCCGAAGTTATTTATTGACAGCCCCCGAGCCGGGCCGTTACACTTCCAAAGCCTCTCAGGTGTAAGCACCTTTTCCAGACCAGACGCCGGCCCCATTTTCTGGTTGGGTTTCCACATAAGGACCAGGAGCAGAAAGATGAAAATCGCCGTTATCCTTCTTGTAATCGCGCTGGCTGGCGTGAGCGTATTTGCACAGAGTCCCACGCTGAGAGTAGTCACCGACGACCCTAACCTGCCATCCGAACTTTACTATGGGAACGTGAAGGTAAAGCCTCTGCGCGTGCGGCCGGGGACCAATCCGGCACAGATCATCACCATCGATGATTCTGATTTTTTTGTGCAGCAACAGTACGTCGACTTTCTCAACCGGATGCCCGACACCAGCGGCTTCGCTTTCTGGAACAGCAACATTACCAACTGCGGCGCGAACGCGACATGCGTTGACGCCGCGCGCGTGAACACCTCGGCAGCGTTCTATCTATCAATTGAATTTCAGACCACCGGGTATCTGGTCGAGAAAATGTATAAGGCAGCCTTTGGTAGTACAAACGGAGCGTCTACCTTTGGCGGGTCGCATAACCTGCCGGTGCCGATTGTAAAGCTGAGCGAGTTTCTCCCTGACACTAAACTGATCGGTAAGAATCTGATTGTCGGACAGACTGGATGGGAAGCAGTACTTGAAGCAAACAAGCAGGCCTTTGCCGAAGACTTTGTGCAACGATCGAAATTCACTACTCCGTTCCCATCGAGCACGACGCCAACGAACTTTGTCAACGCTCTTTTCGCCAACGCGGGTATCACTCCTTCGTCAACCGAGCTTTCAACCGCCATCGGTGAGTTTGGTAGTAATGCCACCGACATCAGCAACGCCACCGCGCGTGCGAAAGCCTTGCGGGACGTGGCCGAGAATTCAACCTTGTCGAGCCAGGAATTCAATCGCGCGTTTGTGCTGATGCAGTACTTCGGTTATCTACGACGCGATCCGAACAGTGGGAACGACACGGACTACACCGGCTATGACTTTTGGCTGACTAAGCTGAACCAGGCCAACGGAAACTTTCAGAACGCGGACATGGTTAAGTCGTTTCTCGTTTCGAGTGAATACCGGGGCAGGTTCTAGGCCCGGACGCGATCATTGGGTAAGTTAAAGGCCGACGTTTCGACGCCGGCCTTTTTCGTTTGGTGCTTCCCGCGCAGGATGTTGTGGTTTGTTACAGAACCGCGAGCGGTAGCGAGCGGGACCAGGATGCTACTTTGTCAAAACAAGAATTCCTTTATTGCCGTACGGTGGTTCTTTATCCCGCTCGCTACCGCTCGCGGTTCTGTAGCGACCTTCACATTGATTCCAGCACTAAAGTACTGAGCAAGGTCCTCTCTTGAGAGTCGCGTCAGGGAGAGGAACCAAGCAGTTCTTCGTACACATCCAATGTTAACCGCGCCGTCTGTTCCCAGGAAAACTTTGCCGCGTGCTTTGGGCCGCCGGCCGCAAGCAACTGCCTCTGCTTTTCATCCTCGAGTAATTCGACAATGCTCCTGGCCAAGGCGTCCGCGTCCAAAGGTTCCACCAGACGCGCAGCGCTGCCGAGCGTTTCCTGCAAACTCGGAATGCGGCCGGCAATCACCGGCGCGCCACAGGCCATGGCCTCCAGCGGCGGCAGACCGAACCCTTCATAGACCGACGGGTAAATAAAAACTCTGCACGAAGAGTAGAGGGCGCGCAGTTCATCATCACTCAAGTAGCCGGTAAAGAGCAGCCGTTCGCTCAGCTCTGATTTTCTGACAAAGTCGAACATGTCTTCCATCAACCAGCCTTCGCCGCCAGCGATAACAAGCTGAGGACGAACAGAACTTTGGGCCACGATCCGTTCAAAGGCCTTCAGGAGCGTGATCAGGTTCTTGCGTGGCTCGAGCGTGCCGACAAACAGCAGGAAGTCGTCTTCGACACCCAATCGTTTTCTGATCTCCGCAGTCTCGGCGAATAGCACCGGATGAAAGCTTCGGCGCGCGGCGGAATGAACGGCTCGCACTTTGTCAGGCTTGACGTTGAAATGCTGACAGACTTCTCGCTTCACGCTTTCGGTCGGTGTGATGATCATGTCCGCGATGCGAACCACGAGCGGCAGGCGCAGCCGCGCGCGACGCACCAGACGAGACCGATGCTTTTCAGGATGCAATAGCGCCGACAGATCGTGAATGGTGACGACGCTGCGTCGCCTTTTCCAGAGCGGCAGCTCAAAGTTGGTCCCATGAAATAGGTCAAAGGACGATCGGCGGACATAGAGGGGCAAACCCACTGACCACCAATGCCCGCGAATTGAAGATGCTCTCGGGGTCGCAGTGAAAAGATTGGGGAGTTGCGCGCGCTCAATTTCATCGAGCGCCGCTCGTTCAAAAGGAGCGGGTGAAACTAACTCGAATTGGTTTGAGGGCGAGATGAGCGCCAGGGCGCGGGCGAGTTCGAGCGTGTAATGGCCGACGCCCGTTCTGGGTTCGGCCAGCGGATACCCATCTATTCCTACACGCATTCATGGACAGCGCGACCCGTGGATTTTCGGGCGAGTGTTGACGCGCGCGAGCGGGCTCACTGGCCGAATCGCTGTTTGTATTCGGTTGAAGTGATAAAGGCCTTGACCATTTCGGCGTTGACGAAGTTGCCGTTGAATTGGTTCAGCTTGCCCAGCCAGAAGTTGTAACCGCTGTAGTCCGAATCGGGACCCGTGTTCGGATCGCGTTGCAGGTAGCCGAAGTACTGCATCAGCACAAACGCGCGATTGAATTCCTGCTGCGAAAGCATTGGATCCTCTGCTACCAAACGCAGGGCGCGGGCGCGGGCGGCCGTATCGGCGGGCGCCGAGCCGAGCTCGTTAATCGCCGCCGTTCGGTTTGATCCTGAAGCAGGCGCCAGACCGGCGTTCACATAAAGCTGGTCGACAAACTGCTGCGCCGTCAGCCCGGCTGAAAACGCCGAGGTAAAGCGAGACCGCTGCACAAAGTCACTAAAGAACGCCTGCTTGTTCGACTCCAAAAGGGCTTCCCACCCGGCCGCGTTCACGATCACGTTGTGCCCGATCTGCTGCGTGTCCGGCAGGAACTCACTCAGACGAAGCGGCACGGGAGCGGTGCTCGAGATGTTGGCATAGGCCGCTTTGTAAGTCCGATAGACCAGGTAACCGGTCTGCTGGAACTCGATCGACAGGAAGAACGCTCCTGAGACATTAATTCGTTTTACCTCGAGGCAAGCCTGATCCGTGCCGCACGAAGTAATCTGATTGGTCCAGAAGGCCAGGCCGGCGGTGTCCGGCTGGCGGTTCAGAAAGTCCAGGTATTGTTGCCGGACGAAGAAGTCGGTGGTGACAATCGGATTGGGCGCCGGCGAACCACCGGCATTGATTGTGATGTGCGGCGCAGTGTCATCCTGACGGCTGGACGCCACACCGACCGTCACAACGATCGGCAGATCTCCCGTATCAACCGTAGACGGCAGGATAAAGTCGACCTGATCGTTACCCGGTAGATCAACTGACGTCGCTGCCGTGGCTGTGATCACGGTCGTGCCCACTCGAACAGTAATCAAAGTGGACACGGTATTACGGATGCCCGTCAGCGAAACACGCAGCACCGTCGGCGCCTGAGTGCCGGTCCCATCATTTGTCGTTACCGTAAAAGGTTCAGGCGAGCACACCGCCGGATTAGTTATGTTGCAGACCTGGGCGCGCCCTAATGGGCCGTTCGTCGAGGTAAAGATATCCGGTTGCGCAGCTACGATATCAATCGAAGCGCGCACGACCGTGCCATTGTTATTAATCACGACCGGATAAGTGCCTACCAGTAATCCGATCGGCACGACGAACTTAATCTCGCCTGACCCGACCGCATACAGGCCGCAGGCTGCGTTATTGATCGCCACTGAAACGCCGTTCAACTCGACTGGCAGCGCGGGCGCCCGGCCGGATTCAGACGCATTGCTATTGCTCACCGTTACACTCGTCGGAGCCAGGTTAACGCTCGATTGAAAGTAAGCCAGTTCACCCGCGGCCAGACCGGTTGGCGTCGGACTACCTGACGGCGAAGGAGACGGACTTGGTGTGGGGCTGGCAGTAGGCGAGGCGCTTGGGCTGGCTACTGGAACCGCCATGCGGCTGGCGCCGGTGAACGCCGTCAGCGTCCCGGGCGACTCAGTCACCACGGTCGGCAACAACTGGTAGAAGACTTCATCGGAGCCGTCCCCGTTGCCCCCGCCTAACTCGACTGCTGTCAGGCTCATGACGATCCGCGTCCGCGTGTTGCTGGGAATCCCACGCACTCCCGTAAAGCCCGGAATATTCGTCAGACGCGTGAACGGTCCCGTTGATAATGCGGGAATCGGCGCGCGGAAAAGCTGTTCCACATGTCGGCTATTCAACCCTGTGGTGGCATCCAGATCCGCCGTGGGGAACGTGCCGTCGGGATTAAAGTTCAAGGCCGAAGTAAACACAACCGACGCTGGATGCAGGGCGACGTCATAGTCAGTGAAGGTCGGAAAATGGAGTACGTCTCCCGGGGCGGTCAAGGCGCGCGGCCCGACCTGAGCAAACGTGTCGGCCTGCACATCGTAAAGAAAAGCGGCGGGAAACGCAGTCGGCGCGGCGTTGGCTTTCGGATCGGCGGCGGCGGACTCAAAGGCGATGAACTTGCCGTCCCGACTCAAGCGGCGGCCAAATTGGAATCCATTTACCGTAGCGTGCGTCGTCGTATCGGCCACCGTTTTAGTTACTTGTTTAAGACCGCTAACTGCGCCGGTTCCCTTGTTGAAATTGGCCAGATAGACCTCGGCGTTCAAGTCGTCATTAGTCGCAGTTAGGTTCCCGCTGGAAATAAAAGCCAGCACGGAACCATCGCTGGAAAGACAAGGGTTGGAACTGAAGATTTGGTTATTGATCGAAGCCGACTTTGTGTTCGTGACCTGGGTAAACGTCGAAGAGCCGAGCACGTTGAGAAACACTTCGGGATTCGGACCCGCCGGAACCGCGCCGGCATCAAGATTGCCGCCCGCCACAAGATCTCGCGTGGAAATAAATGCAATTACTTTTCCGTCATCGCTGATCGTCGCTTCGCGATTATCGTCCGCTACTGTTGGTGAAAAAGTCGAAGACCCGGCTCTGGGTGGAGCGCTCGCCGGAGTGTTGGTAACTCGCGTGAACGTGCCCGTTGTCAGATCTATCGGGCCCACATTTGCGCCACTGGACAGGGCTGACTGGGGAATGTCCGGAACCGTGAACGAATAAGTCCAGATCTCCCAATTTCCATCGCTGGCTAAGGTGCTAGCTCCCGGGGCAGCGGGGTCCGTGCCGTCAAAACTCGCCGGACTAACCGGGGCATTCGAGCTGAAAACGATCGTATAGGTGCGCTGACCCGCAACCAGCTGCGGCTCCAGACTAATCATCGGAGCGTTATTGCTGATATCAATCG
>JAWVEM010000194.1:0-6420 GCA_033856735.1 Blastocatellia bacterium | reverse complement strand
AGTCCGCTCCCCGTGCCTACATCGAGCAGCGACTTACCCTGCGTGTGTTTGCTGATAAAGTCTATATAGTTTTGGACCTGTTGGTGGACCGTTGGATCGAAACGGTCATAATCGAATTCCAGGTTGCAGCCCCAACCGTCGAAGTACTCGGGATCATCATAAAGCGCGATCGTTTCCGCGGTTGCAGAGATCGGCGTGACGACATATTTACAATGATCGCATTTGTAGATTTGCTTTCCGGTAAAGTCCGCGCCAATGCGCCGCAAAGCGCGATCGCATAGCAGGCACCGGGCTGCAACTGGGTTATCTGAACTCATTCGGAGATCGTGAAAAGCTGAGAATCTAAAGGCACTTGATCGATCGCTTCGCAGACGGGACTGACGTTTGTACTACAGCCGGCCGGGAAACCTCAAGGTAGATTGTGGGTTTGTACGTCGGGGATCAAGCGCCCTGCTCTTGCAACCAATTTATTCATAGATTCCCGATCGTCGGCCCGTAGAAAAGTACCTTCACATAGTAGAGCCAGGATAAGTTCAGCAGAAAAGGAATCAGGCCGACGCGAGATTGCTTCCTGAAATATAGAGCTACCGACAGGCCGAAGCAGCCAATCATCAACAGGCCTGACACCCTGAAGAAATGCACGGCCGTGAGGAACTGAGCATCGCCCGCTTCGGCATTTAGTCTCGGGACAATTACAAACACGTGAACCAGCCAGAGCGCCACCGGAACTGCCCACGTGATCACGCGTGCTATCGCGATCAGCGCCTTGGCGTCATTCGAGTGGTTTATTGATTCAGGCATTCGCTGCTTTTCGAATAGGAAATCCCGATGTCGGGCCGATTATACGCGAAGATTGGGAGTTATCCCCCCGCCTGATAAATAATTTAAGCCGGCGGATTGTGTTAGATTCTCCCGGCGGAAATTCACTGATGAAGATTTTGCAGATATGTTCAGCGCGCGAGATGGGCGGCGGCGAAAAACATCTGGCCGATCTCGCGATCGGCCTGATGAAACGGGGCCACGACGTTTTCGCCGCGCTGGTTCCTGGCTCGCCGCTACGGGCGGAGCTTTCATCTGTTCCCGAACAGAATATCGTCGAATTGCCGATGCGCAATTCGCTGAATGTCGCCAGCGCTCTGAAGCTGGCTCGCTTTGTCCGGCGCAACGAAATCCAAATTGTACACGCGCACGTGGCGCGGGATTATCCGCTCGCGGCGTTGGTTGCGCGGCGCGCCGGCGCGCGACTGGTGATTACTCGTCACGTTCTGTTTCCGCTAAAGCGAATTCACAAACTAACGTTGTGGCAGACCAGCCGGGTTATCGCGGTCTCTCAAGCAGTCGCTGACGGCCTCAACGCGCAACGCATCTTCGCTCCAAATAAAATCGTGCGCGTCCATAATGGCATCGACGTCGACCGGTTTGTTAAGGGCCGGGAAGACGTTGCCAGACGCGAGCGTGAGGGCGCGAAACTACGCGTCGGCATGGTTGGTCATCTGGCGCCCATTAAAGGGCAGGAAGACTTTGTCCGCGCCGCCGCGTTGGTTTGTGGCCGGCGTGACGATGTGGACTTCATCATCGCCGGAGAAGATAAATCGCGCAGCGGCGAAAATCGACGCAGCCTGGAAAAGCTCATCAAGGAACTCGGTTTGAATCAGAGGGTAAGTCTGACTGGTTGGGTTGCTGACGTGGCCCGGCTGCTTCCCACTTTTGACCTGTTTGTTTCGCCTTCACGCTCAGAGCCTTTTGGCCTTGCGATTGTCGAAGCCATGGCCGCCGGCCTGCCGGTAATTGCCACGACTTCAGAAGGCGCCCGCGAAATCATCGACGATGGTGAAACCGGCTGTCTGGTTCCTGTCGCCGACGCGGCGGCTGTAGCGAATGCAATGGTGGAGTTGTTATCTAATCCGCAGGAACGCGAACGTCTGAGTGAGAATGCCCGGCGTGCTGTTCGTGAACGCTTTTCCCTGGAAGGAATGGTGGCGGCAACTGAGCAGGTGTACCGGCAAGTCCTCGATCTTACTGCCGGCTAGACGTCGGCCGCGAACAGCTTGATTTCAGAAACGCCCTCCGACAATCGGACCATACGCTCATATTTGAAACCCATCTTTTCGAGCAAGCGAATTGAGTTCTTATTGTCGACATTCGTCACGGCGACAACTCGCTTCAAGTCCAGCTTCTTACTCGCGTACAACAGTACCGCGGAAGCTGATTCCAAAGCATAACCTTGCGAGCAAAATTCGGGGAGCAAAGCGTAGCCGATATCGACATCTTCCAACACGTCGCGCTTCAACAGGCCGCAGATTCCGATTGGCGTTCCTTCCGACTTGAGCTCGATTAGCCACAGACCAAAGCCAAACTTTTCATAACTGGCGAGCGGGCCTTTCTGAATGTAGGCTTGCGCATCGTCGATGGTGCGCACGCCGCGGTCGCCGATGTTCTGAATAAAGGAAGGCTCGTTGAGCAGCCGCAGAACGAATCCGGCGTCGTCAGCCGTCAGCATGCGGAGCTGCAATCTGTCCGTCTCAAGAATCATCATCGGTGTCGGTGCGTCTGAAGGCTATCTACCGCGCCGCTTCGCAGAAGATCTGATTAATCTCAATTTCGTTATCCGGTTCGGGCTGACGGCCAGGGTCGAGTTCTCGAGAACTGAATATCTCCATGTGTGCTTCGCTTTGTCATATTCGGCGAGTAGAAAGACGATCTTCTCTCCCGTGAAAAATTCTTTCTTCGAAGGCGCCTCGGCGCCATGAAAATATTCGATGACGTTGCCCTGGCGGAACTTGCCTTTAAATGGCTCAATCACTTCCGCCACGATCTTCCAGTTATCATAACCCGGAATCCGATTAACAATTTCGGCCTCGCGGATGCGCACGTGGGCGACGACAGAGACAGACCTGTAATCACTGCGAAGATAGCTAAGCGACGGCCAACTGTCGTCGGCCTGGGCAGCGAGGGGCACAGGCAGCAACAGCACGATAATGATTACGCAAATAAATGTTTTCATAGCAAGCCGACGAAACAGATCAACGCGCGTCTAGGATACACGAGGCGCGGTAGCTTTCGCTCTCTGTCCGGGCAGCCCGGAGGGTTGCGAGCGGAATCGAGTCTTGTATTTTATACTCTGTGCGTGGAGTGATATTCACGACAAAAAGATTTATTGGCCGCTCCGGCTGTACGCCCTCACCCTAGCCGTCTACGAGCGAGGGAACGGAGGCGCACGGGGGCGTCTTGCCGATCGGCGCGTTTCTCGTTAACATCGGCGGACAATTTTAGTTAGAAGGCTTTTCAGAAACACACCTTAAAAGGGGATAGTAAGATGAAATCACCGAGATCAATTCTGGTAATGACTCTGGGACTTCTGGCGGTCCTGGCTTTGGGCTGTAAATTCAGCGCGTCAACCGCCAATATCAGCGCTTTAAAGCTGGGGAAGGATAAGGGAGTAACCAGCGAAACCAGTAGCTTCGCGCCCAACGATACTGTTTATGCGGTGGCCACGATTAGTAATGCCCCTGGCAAAGTTAAAGTAAAAGGCCGCCTGGTAGTAGAAGATGCCCCGGGCGAAAAAGGGCCTGAGACTACGATTGACTTGGCCGGCAGCGGCACGGCGACTTTCACGTTCACGCCACCGGCGTCAGGTTTTCCCGCCGGCAAATACAAGATCGAAGTCACCCTGATGGATGATGCCGGCGAGCAGAAGGACCAAAAGTCCGCGAGCTTTACTGTCTCCTAAACCGAAAATCTCTTCAATGATCCCGACTCGCGCCGATGGCAACTGCACCATCGGCGCCAGGCTGTTTGTTAACCCTCACTCACCGATCAAATAGTGATCGTAGCCGTCCCTGACCAACTCTTCATAAGCACACCAGACATCGCCGGGGATCTCCTGAGCAATCTGAAAGCCTCTTTCGGCATACACCCTGATGCGCTGCAAATCTCCCACCATAATACCAACGACATCTTTCGCCGAAAGCTCGGCATACGAGTCCAGGTATTCATCGAACGTGACCTGTGGGGAGGTCACGCGCACGCTCTTCTCAGGCCAGAGCTTTCTGAAGGTGGCAAAGCTCCGGCGCTCCATGTAGGGCTTTTGCACCAGGATGAAACTCTGCGGATCGATCGTCAGGCCCTGCAACATCTCCCTGGTAAACCGAATGTTCTCACCAGTGTTCGTCGATCTGTTTTCGACGAGGATGCGATCCTTCGGAACGCCCAACTCGATGGCTATCCTCGCGAACTGATCGGCTTCGGGCTCAGTCCAAATATTCCTGGTGATCGATCCCAAACCGCCCGAGAAGATCAGCAGCGGCGCCCATTGATCCAGAAATAATTCCGCGCCTCGGGCTGCGACCTTTCGGTCGTGACTGCAAAGCACGAGAATCACGTCGGCTTTCTCGAGCTGATGCTTCAACTGGTGATAGTCCCAAATCTTTTCCGCTAACGCGCGGGTACGATGATTCATCTTTTCAGGAAGTGTGGAGAATGGCGTTATGATCGAAGCCGTTTGCCGCGTTCTGTGTCGGCGCAAGTTAAGCCAGCTCAGCGATCTCGTAATCGAATTCGTAGAGATGTTTTCCGTCTACGATATTGATCGTCATCTTGCCTGAGAGCCCAATCAACTCGCCGGTTCCTGAGTCCGGCACCACGGTGACGCTGAGCTGTGGAGCGCCGCGCGTCATCGTGCCGCTATGCTGCAGCGCGAAGGCGCCTGGGCGGCCATTAAGCGTTCCGGTAACTTGCTCCATCGCGACGTAACCGGCCGATCCGTTTACGGCTGTGCCGACGGCTAGCATCTCGCCTTGGCTGGTTCCTTCCAGGTCGCCGTGGAACTGTTTGTCGAGTGAGAACCTCCCGACCGTGGGTCCCAAGGATTGGTCTTGCTGAGTTTGCGGGGTCATCTTTACTTCAAACGTGCCGCTGGCATGGGTCGTCATCATTGCTTCCTTTCGCACTTTGTCCGGAACTGTCGATTTAGTTCGAGCATCTGCGCGTGACTGATCTGCCTGGCCCGGACACCAACAATCGTCACGACGCAGCGTTCGCTGATATTTATGTGAGGGTCGCAGTAGAGGTACTGTTCGGATCCGACCTCTTCAGAACCAGGTAGAACCCAATATCAAAGCCCCACATCATCGCCGGATCCAGTGCGACGAACTCCCAGCCATCTGCGGACAGACTATTGAGATGCTTCTCGATCTTCCGGGCTTTGTGGCCAGAGCTGAAGCATAGGCAGTCGCTAATTACCTTGTATTGTGTAGGCATCTGTTCTCTCCTGTCCTTCTCGTCTCATTTGTTGACGGGCAGTCAAATTCACGGTCGGGCCGACTTCAAGAGTTTCAGATCCTCTCTGGCCCAGGTTCATATCATCAATCTCGGTTCAAACGCCGCAGCACGCGCCACGCCCAGATACACAACGCTGCCGAGGCAAGCGTGATCAGAATGTATCCGGGTTCGATGGCCAGATGTCGGCTCTCCAATACGATTCTCAAAAGATGCGCAATCGTAAGCAGACCAAAGATGACGCCGGACGTAATAACGTAAGCTTTCATAGCACCTTCTTTTCAATTAACCGCGATTCGCAGGTACCAGCAAATAAGAGGGAATTAAACACGACATCGCGAACACGAGAATGATGCTAATCATATGGAACCCTTCAATTGTATTCTCGCCACGACGCTCAATGATTTCTTCATGCGGTTCCCACTCTACTCTATCGCAACGCTGTGCAGACAAATGCTTGCATTCTGCCCCGCACCGGCATGTCTCCACAGCGGGCGGCAACCGCTGCGGCCACGGCTGCGACAATCCTCGAGACATCGGAGGGCCGACGCTCGTTGATGGCAACGATCACGGGGTTCCCCTCAACCAGTCCCTTCGCGGCATCCAAAGCAGATGGGCTAATGGATGGCAACTTCAAAAGCGACAACTTGATATCTCTAAATCCTGCTGCCTTCAGGAGCGACCTCGTCGCTTCAGGATCGTGGAGACAGAATGGGACTTCATAGAAATTTGGGGGATCCTGCTCAAAGAATGTTGAGATGGTTGTATGGGCGATGTGGGCGAGGTCGTTCTGTTCGATTGCATCCCAGGTGCTAAAGAGAAAAGTGCCGCCCGGCTTCAACACCCGGAACGCCTCACCGACAGCTCTTTGCTTATCCGGGACAAACATTAATCCAAACTGGCAGACCACCGCATCGAATGATTTTTCGTCAAAGGGCAAATCTGTTGCATCAGCCTGCTGCCATTCAACGGCTTCGTTTGGTCTGAACTTGCGAGCGGCATAGGCCATCATCGCTTCATTCAGATCCGTCGCAATAACTCTTACACCACGCGGGAGCCGGTCGCGCAATCGGCGCGTTACAATGCCCGTACCGCAGGCCAACTCCAGTACGGATGCGCCGTCTGAGACGTTCAATCGCTCAA
>JAWVEM010000193.1:0-25406 GCA_033856735.1 Blastocatellia bacterium | reverse complement strand
CCAAAAGCGCGACTCGAAGCCTGCTATCAAGCGATCATCAAGACGGCGCTGACGCATCGCAAGCTGAAGAAGAACCGTCTCGTCATCGGCGGCAAATCGATGGGCGGACGGATTGCTTCACAAGTCGCAGCGCTTGAGCCTGACCGGATTGCGGGGGTGGTATTCCTGGGCTACCCGCTGCATCCGCCGGGTCGGCCGGAGAAAATGCGCGACGAGCATTTGCAGGATGTTCATGCGCCGATGCTGTTCGTGAAGGGCGCGCGCGACGCGTTCGGAAGCGCAGATGAGATTCGCGCCGTGATCAAAAGCCGGCGACTGCACGCGGAGCTCTACGCGATCGAAGGCGGTGATCATTCTTTCAAAGTACCCAAATCCCTGGGCGTGCCGCAGGAGAGCATCTACGAAGCCATCATGGATGAGGTCGCACGCTGGATCCGATCCTTTTGAATAGAACTGCCGGGACTGCCGGCGTATTGAAGGAGAAGCCAATGCCTCTAGCTTTTCAAATTGTAGGAACCGCCCAGGTCCGCGCGCTCGGTATCGCTTACTGCCTGCTGCTCCTTTTGGGTGTGGTTTTCTCTTTGCTCTCGTCCAGTCAATCGCGGGCGCGGTCCGACGCTCCGCCGGCGAAACTTCCCCATGGCTTAAGCAAGCCAATGCTGGCGCTTGAGCTTGCGCGAACGGTCGATGATGTTGAGCAGATCGTTGGCGACCAGGGAGATCCGCGGCGGGCGAAGATGCTGGCATTGCTGCGAACCGATACCTTCGGTTTTATTCCAACTTATTGGCTTTATTTTCTCAGTCTAAGTTGGTTGCTTGCGCATCGCTCAATCCCCTATTCATTCTGGTTTGGAGTGGCGGTGGCTGTCTGTGCCACGGCCGCAGCGCTATTTGACTTAGCAGAAAACCACTATATTCGCGTGACGCTGGAAACGCCTTTGTCGCCGGCCGCCGCGGACACTGTCAGGGGAATCTATCGCTCGTCGCTGATCAAATGGCTGTTGATTTTTGTTGCCCTGGCGCTACTGTCCAGACTGTTTCTGGAGCGCGGCGACTTGTTGGTCCTGATCGGAATACTCTTTATTATAACTTCCCTGTTGGGCTTCGTTGGTCTGCGTCATAACCCCGCTATTGAATGGTCTTACGTTCCGCTCCTGATGACACTCGTTTCGGTAGCTGTTACCTTCGCGTTTTTTCCCGCGCGTTTCCTGCGATATTTTTGAGATCGGCAGCGTGTTCGAGAAGCGACACGGGGAGTTCTATTCAAGTCGACCTCCCCTCGCTATTACTTGATCGTGCCCCTGATTTGTTTCTTCCGCATGAGCCCTTAGGATCCACGAAATCACACGAACACAACCCAATTCGATTCGTGCGTTTTCGTGGATCGCATTACTTGGCTCGGCAATCTTCAATTAGTACATCAGCTTGTTGCTTGACCGATTGATCTTGATGTCGCAAGCTTGCTCGGACATTTGGGAAAGGAAGAGACTGCCAGTGCCAGCTTATCAATTCATTCAACTCGACGTTTTCACCGATCATGCTTTTGGCGGTAATCCTCTCGCGGTCTTTCCGGAAGCTGAAGGAATCACTGACGAGCAAATGCAGCAGATTGCCCGTGAAATGAATTTGTCGGAAACAGTTTTTGTCCTTCACTCTGAAAAAGAAGAAGCGTTGCGGCGCCTGCGAATCTTTACGCCGAGTAATGAGCTTCCCTTTGCCGGGCATCCAATCGTGGGCACCTGGAATTGCCTGGCGCGCGAAGGCGTCGTGCCGCCTCCCGAAAATGGCAACGGCTGGGTCCATCTGAAGCATGAAGTCGGCATCGGCGTGCTGCCGATTGATATCGAGTTCAAAGACGGCCTTCCTGAAAGAGTAGTGATGACCCAGGGTAAGTTTGAAATTCGCGGCGAGCTCGACGACGCGCACGACCAGGCGCAAATTGCCGGCGCGCTGGGTGTGGCCCGCGAGGATTTGGACGAGACTTTGCCGATCCAGGCGGTCTCGACGGGCAACACGATGCTTTTGGTGCCGGTGCGCGCGTTGGCTGACTTGGGAAATTGCAAAGTGAATCTGTCGATGCTCGAAGAGATTTATGAAGGTAAAAGTTTTTTCGGAAGCGGCACCGGCTGTTACGCATTTTCCCGCGAGACCCTTGAGATGGGCGAAGCCCGCGCGCACGCGAGATTCTTTGTTGGTCAGAACATCGGCGAAGATCCGGCGACCGGGAGCGCCGCTGGGCCCTTGGGAGGTTATCTGGTTCATCACGATGCGACGCGCGTAGATCCGATCGACGGCGTCTACAAGTTTGTGATCGAGCAGGGCGACTTCATCAATCGCCCCAGCCGCATCGGGCTGGAAGTGAAAGGCGGGCCCGGCAATGTCGAGCGAGTGTGCGTGAGCGGAACCTCGGTGGTTGTCGCGCGGGGAGTTTTGGAGTTTTAGGAAGTGCGTGTTTGTGGTTTGTTTCGCGCGAAGGCGCCAAGGCGAAATGAAGGCGCAAAGTAGAAATCGATCCTTTGCGCCTCTTGTTTTTCTTCGCGCCTTTGCGAGAAACTTTTTCATCCGATCAAGGGCACTATACTCATATTCATGACCGAAACTATTTTTGATCTAATAATCATTGGCGCCGGACCGGCGGGACTCTCTGCCGCCGAAGCGGCAGCGCGCGAAGGGCTCAACTATCTCGTGATCGAGAAAGGGACGATCGCGGACACGATTCGCCAGTATCCGGTTGGCCGCACTCTGTTCTCAACGCCCAATGAATTGGAGATGCGTGCAGGAGCGCTGCACCCGGTGCGCGAAAAACCGACGCGCGAAGAGCTGCTATCGCATTACATTCATTTCGTGCTGGATGCCGATTTGCGAATCAATACCGGCGAAGAAGTCATCGCTATTGAAAAGGCGGAACCCGACAACTTCATCGTGCATACCAGGAGCAAGAACACGCTCGGCCAGGAAACCAAAGCGACTTACGAGTCGCGGCGTTTGCTGTTTGCGATTGGCGCGATGGCCCGTCCTCGCTTTCTGAACGTGCCCGGCGAGACTCTGCCGAAAGTTCATCATCGCTTCATCGAGCCTTATCCATATGTGCGCAAGGAAGCGTTAGTCGTTGGCGGCGGCAACAGCGCTGCTGAGGCCGCTTTGTTTCTGTCTGAGGAAGGCGCGCGCACGACGATGGCCATTTGGCGCGAGGACTGGGAGAACCGCGATCCGAAAGCTGGCGCGATGAAGCATTGGGTGCGCTCCCCGCTCGAGCGCGAGATATCCCAAGGACGCCTGCAGGTCATTCTCTACCAGCATGTCGATGAAATCAGCGCGCTTGACGTTACTCTGACGACTGATACTGGAGAGAAACGAACAATTCCCAACGACGTCGTCTTCGTGCTGGTTGGCAGCGATGCCGATCTGACCCTGCTGAAGAGTTTGGGAGTAGAAACGACATCGGGGAAATTAACCGAAATGCCGGTCTATGATCCGGAAACTTTCGAAACCAACGTGCGGGGAATCTATGTCGCCGGCCACTTTACGAATGCCCGTCACATCAAGGCGGCCATCGATGTCCCACGCAAGGTCGTGCCGGTGATTGCACAAAGTCTTCAGAAGACCGTCGGCTCGCGGTAATAGCACTGGATAAGCACTACGAGGTTTCTCCCTTCTCCCTGTGGGAGTGTATAGGGAGAAGGGCCGGGGATGAGGGCCTGCGGCACGAATTGATTTCTCCTTGTTTGTGCTCCGTGCGTGGGAGTGGTATTCAAAGAAAAAAAGTTGATTGGGTGGGCGCGGGCGTGAGCCCTCTAAAGTGTAAATGATGTCCCCGGTCTTAAAACGTAAACTATGTCCGGCTTGCACAGAGCCAGTGATAGTCGCAACACACAGCTATTTCAGTACTGGTGAAGGGAGCAGCTTGCGGGCCGGCGGTATTTGTGATAAATCCGCGTCGCAGTTTCAGCTCGAGATCGAAAACTAAGGAGACCCCAACATGGCCAGAGCGATCATCGCGGTAATCGTGAGCTACATCATCATGTTCATCCTCACGTTTCTGATTTTTACGTGCGTGTACCTTGCAATAGGGGCCGACACGGCGTTCAAGCCCGGCTCGTATGATGCTTCGAATTCATGGCTGGCGATTGCCATTGGAGTTAGCCTGGTTGTGGCAATTATTGCCGGCTTTGTCTGCGCCGCGATTGCGAGAGGCGGCCGCGCGCCGGTCGCGCTCGCTGTGGTTGTGTTCGTGCTCGGGCTGCTGTTGGCGATACCCGCGCTCATGGTTCAAAAACCAAATCTGGTTCGCTCAGGCAATGTTTCCAATATGGAAGCCATGCAGAGAGCGAAACAACCAATTTGGGTGCCGTTTGCGTTTCCCTTCATCGGTGCGGCAGGCGTGTTGATCGGTGCGAAATTGAAACGACGAGGTTGAGTTCATCCTCATCTGCGCAAAGTAAAGGGCGAGCCGGTTGGCTCGCCCGAAATTTTGGTGGGGATGAGAGGACTTGAACCTCCACGATGTCACCATCACAGGCTTCTGAGACCTGCGCGTCTGCCAGTTCCGCCACATCCCCGTGCCGTTCGAATATACGAACGGTGTCACGGAGTGTCAAGAACGCTCTCTTCCGCTATCGCAATCGAATTCCGATACGAAGTCCGCTGCGGCGATGCCGTTGGCGATACCAGGATTCGTCGTAGCGATAAGCCGGGTTAGCCCACGAGTAAGTGCGTCGATTAGCGAAGTACGGCTGCGAATACCGATACGAGTAATACCGGTCTGTGTAATACGGTTGAGATGAGCCGTATGTGTACTGTTCGCTGCCGTAGTAGCTTTGAGGATAACTATTCGTGTAAGACCGGTAACTATAAGTGGGCCGGCGTTGGTAAATTATGTAGGGCCGCGGCTGATAGATGACGGTCCTACTGCGATACTGGCGATTCCCCCATCTTCTTTGACCGAGAGCGGCGACCGGGAAGATTGCGCTCAAGATGAGCGCCCAAACCGCTCCATAAAACATTTTCGAAAACACTCTTGACTTCATGATGCATCCTCCAATCTCTACAGTTAATTAGGACTCTTCTCGTTTCAGAAATTACGTCGATTAAGACGGCGATTCCGATTCCATTGTCGCGATCGTTGCGAGCGCAGGAACTGATTATTATCAAGATTACGTCGACGCAGACCTCGGTTATCGAAGCGGTCGTTTCTTTCCAGATCTCGATTGCGGATTCTGTTCGACCGCCTGTGCCGCATCTCATTGCCGATCAGAGTTCGCCGAGAATACTGCGCACCCCGCCCGTCCCAGCGTCCGTCACGCGCGTCGTGGCCGTTTACGAACCGATCCAGTTTTTTCTCCTGGCCGCGGCCACGCCCCTGCGCGAAGCTTGTGAGTGGCATTGCGGCCAGTAGCAGAAGACCCGCGACCACCAACAGAATCTTGCGATTACGTTTCCTTAAGTTCATAACACCTCCACCAAAGCGAAATTATAATTTACGTTTCAGTTTAGGCAACAAGCTCCATGCCGCTGGGGTCGATCGGATTAATAGAAGGCTTTGGTTCCCTCTTTGATTATGAGCGTACGATATCGTTTCGTTCGCTTCGCTTATCGCACACAGCCCGTGATGGTTGTTTGCCGCGCCTCAGAGCGATTGTTATAGTTGGCGTTCAATTTTGTTACTGGAATGAATTCACAAACGCAGCGCCAGGAAGAACTTCGTCAGCATTTGGAGAGCGTGCAAGCACAGATCGCTGCGACTGCGCTTCGGGTCAATCGCAGACCGGAGGATATTAGTCTGGTGGCGGTAAGCAAGACCCATTCGGCCCCAGCCGTTCAGCAAGCGATCGCGAGTGGTGTAACCGATCTGGGAGAGAATCGCGTTCAGGAAGCCGAGACTAAGATCCCCATAGTCGGTCGAACGGCGGCGCGCTGGCATCTGATTGGCCACCTGCAATCGAACAAGGCCCGGCGAGCGGTCGAGTTGTTTGACGTGATTCACTCGCTCGATTCAGTGACGCTGGCCCGGCGGTTGGATCGTGTCTGTGTAGAATTAGGCCGGGAAGTATTGCCGGTGCTGATTCAAGTCGATCTGGGACAAGAGGCGACTAAATCGGGCGCATCGGAAAATGAACTGCCGGAGATCGTTGCCGCGGTAAAGCAGTCACAGACCCTGCGTTTGACGGGACTGATGACGCTGCCGCCATACTTTGATGATCCGGAACAGGCGCGGCCGTTCTTTAGCCGGTTGCGCGAACTGCGCGACGAATTGCGCGCGCAGGAAGCATTCGGTGTCCGCAGCGGAGAGCTTTCGATGGGGATGACGCACGATTATCAAGTCGCGATTGAAGAAGGCGCAACGATTGTTCGGATTGGCACGGCCATCTTTGGAGCTAGAGCGGCGCAGATTCAAAGCTGAGAAGTTTGATGCTGATCGTCCAGACACTTTTTCTTTTCATCACCTGGGGAGTCACGGCAACGATCGTCGCGGCGATCGTGCTGATCGTGCTGCGCTCGATCCTTAATTATATGGACGTGAATCCGTTCGGATGGTGGGCGGTCACCCTCAGGCGAGCGACCGAAGGGATTCTCGGTCCGGTGCGCCGGACGCTGATGGGGTTCGGGCTCGATCCTAAGGTTGCGCCGTTCATCGCCGTGATTTTAATAATCGTCGCGGGCTATTTGGTGATTCAGGTGGCGGGGAGCGTGCTGAACACGATCGCCGGAATTATCACCGCCGTTTCCAGCCGGCAGTTGGGCGCACCGGTCGCCATCATGGGCTATCTTCTTTACGGCTTCCTCGGGCTCTACACGCTGGCGATCTTTATCCGCATCATACTTTCTTTCGTCTCGGCCGGTTACGGAAATTCATTAACGCGTTTCCTCTACGGGATAACTGAACCGTTGCTCGGTCCCTTGCGCCGAATGGTACCGCCGGTGGGCATGTTCGACATTTCACCGATAGTGGCTTTCATTATTCTTTGGTTGTGTCAGGCCGCAGTCGCCGGAACGTTGTTGCGAAACTGGCCGCTGCGCTTCTTTTAAGAAAATGCCGGTTTCCAGAGTGCCGGCAAAAGCCGAGCAGCCGGGGCGCAACTCGCAATTCTCTATTTACCATTTACGCTTCCAGCTTTACTATTCCTTCGCGTGATTCAGTATTCCGAAAAAGATCGCGGCCTCACGTTCGCGGTTCGAATCGTTCCTCGCGCTTCGCGCAGCGAGATCGCCGGTGAGTATAATGGCGCCCTGCGAATTCGCATTGCCGCGCCGCCAGTGGAAGGCGCCGCTAATCGAGAACTGGTTCGGGTACTGGCAAAGCTTTTCAAGCTGCCACAGAATTCGGTTGCGATACTTTCAGGAGCCGGCTCGAAAAATAAGACTGTTCATATTGCCGGCGCGGACTCCGCCACTCTTGAGCGTTTGACCGTGAAATAATACGAAAGCCCTTTGGAACTAAAATCCATTTCTCATTACCGAATAATCGAGAAGCTCGGGGCGGGCGGTATGGGGGAAGTGTTTCTCGCCGAGGACACCAAACTGGGCCGGAAGGTCGCGCTTAAATTACTCGCCGAAGAACTCACTCAAAATCGCGATCGCCTGAGCCGCTTTGATCAGGAAGCGTATGCGGCGTCGGCTTTGAATCACCCCAACATTCTCACCATTTATGAAATGGGAGATGACGACGGGAGGCACTTCATTGCCACTGAATTCATCGAGGGCATCACCTTGAGAAAGCGTCTGGGCGGCGCGCCCATGGATCTGGGCGAAGTCCTGAGTGTCGCAATTCAAGTGGCGGGCGCGCTGGAAGAAGCGCATGCCGCGCGGATTGTCCATCGCGACATCAAGCCCGAGAACATCATGATCCGCCGCAACGGCCACGTTAAGGTTCTGGATTTCGGCCTCGCCAAGCTCACCGAAGAACCCGACACCGACAAACCGGATACCGAAGCCATCACCCGGGCCCTGGTCCAGACGGACGCGGGCGTGGTGATGGGAACTTCACAATACATGTCGCCTGAGCAAGCCCGCGGAAAACCCGTGGATGCACGCACTGACATCTGGAGCTTGGGCGTAGTGCTTTATGAAATGGCGTCGGGACGCGCGCCATTCACTGGGGAAACCAAGACCGACGTGATCCTAGCGATTGCCAGAAATGATCCGGCGCCGCTGGCTCGTTTCGCCCCCAACGCCCCGGCCGAGTTCGAATGGATCATGCTGAAGGCTCTGCGCAAGGACGTCGACGAGCGTTACCAGACTGTTAAAGAGTTGGAATCGGATCTGAAAGCACTGAAGCAGCGGCTCGAGTTTCAGACGGAACTCGAGCGCTCAGCAGGTCCCGAGAGATTGACCGGTTCGCTGAGCGTTACCGGCTTGCCCTATGCCGACACCGAAATCCCCGGGCCCTTGGCGCCTCTGCACACGACCAGACCCTACGCGACCAGGGACTTGGGCTCAGCTCCGCGCACCGTGCCGACGCGCGCGTCGAGCGCCGAATATCTAGTCGGAGAGATCCAGCGTCATAAGATCGGCGCGGCAATTGCGGCCCTCGTGATCCTTTTGGCTGCTTCAGCCATAACTTACTTTTTTTACTTTCGCGAGCGAGTCAGGCTAACCGATAAGGACAAAATTCTGCTCGCTGACTTTGTGAACAGCACCGGCGACCCGGTCTTTGACGGCACGCTGAAGCAGGCTTTGGCGGTTCAGCTTGGTCAATCACCCTACCTGGATATTTTTTCCGAAGATCGCGTTCGCGAAACGCTTACTTTCATGGAAAAGCCGCCGGACGAGCGCATTACCCGCGAAGTCGCGCGCGAAATCTGTGAACGTCAGGGAATCAAGGCAATGTTGCTCGGAACCATCTCGAGCATCGGCAGTCATTATGCGATCTCGCTGGAAGCCGTGAATGCGCACACTGGCGATTCAATCACCAGCGAGCAGGTAGAAGCTGACGGCAAAGAACAGGTTTTGAAAGCGCTGGGCCAGGCGTCATCGAAGCTGCGCGAAAAGCTGGGCGAATCACTGAGCTCGGTGCAAAAATTCGACGCTCCAATCGAGCAGGCCACGACTTCATCTTTGGAAGCGCTGCAAGCGTACTCGCGTGGTTTCGAAAAGCATTCGAACGGCAAATACAACGACGCGATCTCCTTTTATAAGGACGCAATTGCCCGCGATCCGTATTTCGCAATCGCCTGGTCCAGACTGGCGAGCTGTTATAACAACACGCGGCAAAACGAGCTGGCCCGCCAGGCGTTCGACAAGGCTTACGAGTTGCGCGACCGCGCGAGCGAACGCGAAAAGCTAAACGTCTCGGCGAATTATTACGGCGGGGTGACCGGGGAATGGGACAAGCAAATCGAGCAGTTGGAAATCTGGAAGCGCACCTATCCGCGCGATTGGGAGCCTTTCAATCTCCTCGCCAACAGATACACCCTCGTCGGTCCATTTGAAAAGGCGATTGAGAATGCGCAGGAAGCGGTCCGGCTTAATCCCGCGGACGCTCGGCCATACGCGAATCTGGCTGTGGCCTTCATGGGATTGAATCGATTTGACGAGGCGAAGGATGTGCTGCGTCGAGCATTGTCGCAAAAGCTCGAGACCACAAACATGCACGCTCGTCTTTATCACATCGCATTCTTGCAGGGCGATACGGCGGCGATGAAAGACCAGCTCGATTGGGCTGCCGCCAAACCAGAGGAAGCCCAAACCTGGCAAGCCCAGACTTCCGACTTCTCCGGACAGTTGATGAAAGCCAATCAATTCAACGACCGCGCGGTAGAGTTGGCCCGTCAGGCTGGGGTGAAAGAGATTCAGGCTCACGTCCTCTTGCAGCAGGCCGGCAGACACGCCATGTTCGGAAACTGTGCCCCGGTGACTGAGATCGTAAACAGAGCCCTGGCCTTGTCGCGCGAGCGGGCCAACCTGGCTGCCGCCACGACTGCACTTGCCGCTTGCGGGCAGGTAGCCGCGGCTCAGGCGAACATCGAAGAACTATCCAAGAGATTTGAGAATGATACTTTGCTCGGCACGATATCGATTCCGATCGCTCGAGCACATCTGGAGTTGAGTCGTGGCAACGGGGCTCAGGTGATTCAGTTGCTGTATGCAGCGAAGAGGTACGATGTGGCCGGTGAATTTTGGCCGCAATACCTGCGCGGGCAGGCCTATCTGAAACAGGGAAATGGAACGCAGGCAGCTGCCGAATTCAAGACCATCATCGATCATCGAGGCTGGTATCCGGTCTCGGCTCTCTTCCCAATGGCCCACCTCGGAATCGCTCGCGCCTACGCGCTTAGTAATGATAGTGCGAGTGCGCGCAAGTACTATCAGGATTTCTTCACTCTCTGGAAAGACGCCGATCCCACGATCCCGATCCTGATCGAAGCGCGCGCGGAATACGAAAAGTTGAAATGATTATGGGAAGAGATCTACCTCGTCGAGTGGGAAGCTCCACAGCTCACGCGTGAGTTGCCGCATCTTGTCAGTAGCAGTCTTATTAGCACCGAGGCTTTAGCCCGGTGAATTCGGGTAACCAAATAACCTGCAAACCGTTTCAAACGGTTTCCCTTCCGCACCCGACCATCGCTCACCGGGCTAAAGCCGCGGTGCTAATGAAAGAGATCGTCACCATTCAACCTGAAAGCACCAGTGGAAAGCGGCCCCAAGTCGCTGCCCTCCAGGACTTGTGATATATTCTGGCCTCAAACTCAATCTCAGAAAATTCTTCTAAGGATCGATAAGCTCAAATGTCCGGACATTCGAAGTGGCATTCGATTAAGCATAAGAAGGGTGCGACCGACGCCAAGCGCGGCAAGCTCTTCACCAAGTTCATCAAGGAAATCACTGTCGCGGCCCGCACCGGCGGCGGCGATCCCGACGCCAACGCGCGCTTGCGCAAAGCCATCCTCGATGCCAAGGCCGGCAACATGCCCAACGATACGATCGATCGCGCTGTGCGTCGGGGCACCGGCGCGGAAGAGGGTGTGAACTATGAAGAGATCACTTACGAAGGTTATGGCCCGGGCGGCGTGGCGATATTGATCGAAGCCGTCACCGACAATCGCAACCGCACCGTCGCGGAAATCAGACACATGTTATCCAAGAACGGCGGCAACCTCGGCGAGGCGGGTTCGGTCGGATGGCTATTCGAAAAGAAGGGTTACATCGTCGTCGAAAAAACTGCGAAGCCGGAAGATGACTTATTCGAAATCGCGATTGAAGCCGGCGCGGATGATCTGCGCGATGATGAAGACAATTTCGAGATCATCACTTCGCCCGACAATTTTGAAGGCGTGCAATCTGCGATCAAGTCCGCCGGCATCGAACCGCAAATGGCCGAGGTCTCGATGGTCCCGCAAACCTACGTCAAGCTGGAAGGCGGCAACGCCCAACAAATGTTGCGCCTGATGGAAGCCATCGAAGATCATGACGACGTCCAGAAAGTCTATGCCAACTTTGATATTGACGAAGCCGACATAGGCTCCGCGTGATCCGTTCCCACTCGGAAGAAAAACGCCTGCCGATCAAAAACTGATAACTGAATCCTTCTTCACGCCGAAGGCGTGATATGTAATAGCCGGGGGCAGAGCGCGCAGCGCGGCGCCCCCGGAATAAAATCATTTTCGATCCGACGCTGACAAGGGGTCGCCGTCTAATGTGACCCCTTCACAGGCTTTCGGAAAAAGATATTTCTCTGTGTAACCTCTGTGGTGCTCTGTGTCTCTGTGGTGAAATTGCTCGAAAACATTCACCACAGAGGCACAGAGGTTACACAGAGAAACACAGAGACGGTTTTTCCGACAGACTCTTCAAGGTCAGGAGCATTTCCGCCATCGATCCGGGGCGTTGCCCCCGGTTATTACATTGGACGCTTTCAGCGTCCTAAGACCCAACTTCGCCTGTAGTCAGATTTGCAACCCGACTTAACCTTCATTCTTCATAACAGAAGCACGCGAATGTAGAACTAGCTTGATGCATGCTGTAAACTCTTGTCCATTGTGCGCGTCTTAGGAATCGATCCAGGCAGTGAAACCACAGGCTGGGGTGTCGTCGAGGGCGACAGCCGTAGTTACCGGCTGGTTGAATTCGGCGTGGTCAAATTGTCTACGTCGGCCAGCTTCTCTTCGCGGCTCTTGAAAATCTGCCGCGGCCTTGAAGAAGTCATCGCGAGACTGAAGCCCGATGCCTGCGCCATCGAAGAAGCGTTCTACGCCGTCAATCCCAAGGTCGTTTTGAAGCTTGGTCAGGTGCGCGGCGTCGCCCTGCTGGTAGCTGAGAGCGCCGCACTTGAGATCGGCGAGTACGCGCCGCGTCTGGTTAAGCAGACAGTTGCCGGTTACGGTAACGCTGACAAGCTCCAGGTTCAGGAAATGGTGCGGGTGCTGTTGTCCTTAAAGACAGTTCCCGAACCACACGACGCTTCCGACGCCCTCGCCGTGGCCATCTGTCATTTTCATCATGCAGGAGTAAGAGATCGGCTGCTGGCCGCCGACGCCCGCATGAAACTTAATCCCACGGTTGCGGCCAGACGTCGTCGCGTGTAACTGATCCTGGTCTAGAGCTTGTGTCTTAATCAGCAACCTGAGGTTGAACTCTGAACTGGGCCCACAAAAGGAGGCAAGTCGTTGTCATCCAGGTCTCTCAACCCGCGCATTCCGATCTTCACGCTTTTCATTTTGTCCGGGTTGGCGCCAAACGCATTCGCCCAAAAACAACGCATGCCGCCGGGCGGCCACCTCGCAGTGGTTGCGGACGAAAGACTGGCAGCACTGCGCAGCGTGCCCGAACCATCGGCCCGTCTCCTGCACCGTCTCAGCCGTGGCCGCTTCGTTTCCATTCGGGGCGCCAGCCGCAGCCGTGATGGTTTGCTCTTCTACCATGTCACCGTCACGCGCCGCACTTCGGGCTGGCTGCAAAGCGAGGCGGTCATTGCCGTCTGGCGTGCGGGCGACGATCAGCGCCTGCTGCGCCTGCTTAGCGGGGTGGACGAATTCGATCGCGTCGCCCGTGCCCGAGTCTTCCTTGATACCTTTTCACGATCGCCGTTGCGTTCGCACGTTCTGCTAATCCTCGGTGATGCCGCCGAAGAAGCCGCGGCGAAACTTTCACGCGAAGCCGAACGCCGCTTCGAAAAGCGCGAGTTGCCGGAGAATGGCGCACCAGAGTTCAGTTACTATTTAAACTACAGCGGCCTCGATCGTTACAACCGGCAGGGCGTGAGTTTCCGCTTCGATCGTTCGGCGAAGCGGTTTCATTATGACGGCGCGGCCTGGCGCGAGCTTCTGCAGCGCTATCCGAAGACTCCCGAAGCGGCGGAAGCAAGGAAGCGTCTGGGTGAGCAGAAGGCCAGCACTATGCAGAACTGACCCCACGAAGCCCACGAACACGTTTGTGATCGCATACTCTTTCCCAGGGATACTGTCGAGTCTTGCGCGTACTCTTTTATTAGCACCGTCGCTTTAGCACAGTGTTCTCGGTTACCGACACACCAGGAAACCGTTTGAACGGCACTAATATACTCGACTCATTACGGCAATGGCTCGGCCACTCTGATGCGCGGCAAGTCTGCGACTTGCCGGCGGCGAACCTTCCTTTTCATTCGGTCTTCGACCCGTCACGGTCAGAGACCGTTCAGATTAATGGACCACGTTTCGGCAAGTCCGAGACTTGCCGCGCATCAGAGTGGCGGAGCCATTGCAGCGGCCGCATCGAAGTTCGACAGAAGCCCGCGCGGAGTCAAGTATCTCGCTACCGTTTAAAACGGTTTCGATTCCGAACTCGATCACTGATCACCGGACTAAAGCCTCGGTGCTAATGAGAAGGACATGAGGATTCAAAACGGAAACGTCACCGATAGCGACCAAACCCTTCTTATTTCTGCTTCCCGGTGTTAATAATCTCTGCCGAGGTGCGTTTAATGAGCGGAAGAGAATCTCAGGAGGAAGCAATGCTGGCCGCCGTAAAACCGCTCAAAGCCTCGAATTTCACAGTATCCGAAGATCGGAAGCCGGCCCCGCGTCCACTCTCTCCCGCAAATTCAGATAGCCTGGAAGATCTTTTTCAGCGTCATCATGACCGTGTGTTTCGCACAGCGCACCGGGTTACCGGCAGCGCAGCGGACGCGGAAGATGTCCTGCAGACTGTTTTTCTGCGCGTCGCTCGGGGCCAGGAATCTTTGGCCGAGGCTGAGAACCCTCCGGCATATTTTGCGCGCGCCGCCATCAACGCTTCCCTGGATCTGCTGCGCAGCCGCAAACGTTCGCAGGTAGTTGCTCTCGATGATGTCGAGAATCGCGCCAGTGTGGCAGCGTTCGTTTCAAAGAATGATCCGGCAAAGCATCAGGAAGATCGTGAGTTGAGAGCGCTGTTAACCGAGGCATTATCAAGACTGGGACCCACCGCGGCTCAGATGTTTGCCTTGCGTTATTTTGAAGGCTTTGGCAATCGCGAGATCGCCAACGCCATGAAGACGTCGGCGCTCGTGGTGGGAGTGACGCTGCATCGCGCCCGTGCCCGTCTACGGAAAGAGATTGGGCGGTATTTGCATAGCTCCGGTGTTTAGCGAAGGGCCACCACCCTCCGCGATTGCCGGGAAGAATGGTCGGTAGTAGCTCGCCTCGCAACGGACGATGGACAATTATTAGCAATCATCTTGGAGTAAAGTCATGAAAAACAAAGAACTCAACAATATCCTGGATCAAGTTACCGCCGGCATTCGCGCCGAGCAGGTCGACGACGCAACGGTGAGCGACGCGACTGAGAGAGTCTGGGCGCGACTGTCTAATGAGACGGATGCGCGCATGATGCACGCGGGGCGGTCGCAGAATGCGAGCGCTCCCACGGCGGGCGCTCCGGCGGATCACATCGAAGGGTGCGCTGATTATCAAACACTCATCCCGGCATACCTCGGCGGCAAACTGTCTGACGCGCGTACGCTCTTGCTCGTCGATCATACGCACGAATGCATTCCCTGCCGGAAGGCTTTGAAGCAGGCGCGCGAATCCCGCCAGGGATCAGTTGTTCCCGCAGGGCGCAGACAGAATCGCAAGGCTGCCGTTTACAGTCTGCGGCCGGTCGTCCTGCGTTGGGGCATTGCGGCTGTGCTGGTCATAGGTCTGGGATTGATCGCGCTGCCTTTGATTCAGCGATATGTGCCGTTTGGCTCGTTCGACGTAACGGTCCAGGCGGCTGATGGCCCGGTTTACGCCGTCACTGATGCGCAAACTCGCGTGTTAAATGCGGGCGAGAAGATTAAGCGCGGCGACAAGATCCGCACCGCGAAAGATGCGCATGCGGTGGTGCGCCTGGGCGACGGTTCGCTAATCGAAATGAAGGATCGTTCAGAGTTCTCGATCACCCAGACGCTGCGAGGCACCACGCTCCATCTCGATCGTGGCAGCGTAATTGTCGAAGCGGCCAAACAAAAGGGCCACTTCTTTGTCGAAGCCGGCGATTCTTTGGTGTCGGTTACGGGGACCACGTTCGCCGTGAATTCCGGCACGAAGGGCTCGCGTGTCAGCGTGATTGAGGGCGAAGTTCATCTCGATCGCTCTGGCGAAGATCGGATCCTGCGCGCGGGCGAACAAGCCACGACTAACGCTTCAATCGAAGCCATTCCGGTCAAAGACGAAGTCTCCTGGAGTCGCAACGCAGCGCGTTACGCTCAGACACTCGAGAGTTTGACGGCGTTGCAGAAGGAACTGAACGCCGTGGCCAAGCCGGGCGTGCGTTACTCGACGCGCCTGCTCGACATGATGCCTGAGAACACGGTGCTGTATGCGGCGTTGCCGAATTTGAGCGCCACGATCGCCGAATCGAACCGCATCATCGAAGAACGGATCCAGCAGAACCCAGCGCTTAAGGACTGGTTTGAAAATCGCCGCGAGCCGAGAGGCGCCGGAATGAAACAGGCCATCTCGACAATCAAGGATTTTGGCGAACAGCTTGGTGACGAGATCGCCGTGGGCGCGGGAATGAGCGACAGCGGTGACTCAGTTGGGCCAATCGTGCTGGCCCAACTAAAGAACCCGGCCGGTTTCCACGCGTTCTTTGACGCCGAAGTGCAGAAGCTGGGTGACCAGGGTAAGTCGCCGCAGGTTCAATGGGTTGAAGATCCGAAGGCGGCTCAACCAGCTGATACCGCGACTAAGGCCGGCGGCAAAGAACTCTACGTCTGGATCGCGGGCGACATCCTGGTTGCGGCTCCGAAACTCGATCAGTTGCAAGCAGTCGCGAAAGCCGGCACCTTCACTTCGACGCCGTTTTACAATCGCATTGCCGGAGTCTATCGCGAAGGCGCGGGGCTGGTGATCGCAGCGGACCTGGAAAAAATTATCGCCCACACGAAGGGCGTGCGCCGCATAGCCGTGGGTGATAAGCACGAAGCAGCTTTGAATGAACTTGGCGTCTTTAATATGAAGTCGTTTGTCCTGGATCAAAAGGACAGCGGCGGCAAGACCAACACGCGGGCCGTGCTTTCGTACGCCGAAGCCAATCATGGAATCACTTCGTGGCTGGCCCAGCCGGCGCCGATGGGTTCACTTGAATACATCTCTCCGGACGCCAACCTGGTGGCCGGCTTTGTGGTGAAGGATCCAACGGCCCTGGTCGATGATCTGCTGGGCGTGCTGAACACGGTGAGCCCTGATCTCAACCAGAAGCTGGCTGAGTTGCAAACCGATCACGGGTTGGATTTGCGTAAGGATTTCGCGGCGCCGCTCGGGGGCGAGTACGCATTCGCGATTGACGGGCCGATTTTGCCGACGCCTTCGTGGAAGCTGGTGTTCGAAGTCAACGACCCGGCACACCTGCAGCAGGCGTTCGAGCACGTTGTTGACGAAGTCAACAAACAGATGGCCAAAGAAGGAAAGGCCGGGCTGGTTTGGGATCGGTCCGACGCGAGCGGTTCAACCTATTACACTCTGCGCTCGAAAGACTTTGGCGTAGAGGTCAATTACGTCTTTGCGAATGGTTACATGATCGCCGGTCCAACCCGCGCGTTGGTCGAGCAAGCCTTGAGGTATCACGACTCAAAGGTGAACCTGACGAACTCTGGCAAATTTACAGCGGGATTGCCGGCTGATGGCAATACCAATTTTTCGGCGTTGATCTATCACAACCTCGCGCCCCTCGTGCAGCCCTTCGCGAATCGGATTCCGGATAGCGCGAAGACGGACGAGCAGCAGAAAGCAATCGCCACCATGGCTGCGAACATGCAACCGACGCTGGCTTACGCCTATGCGTTCGGCGATCGGATCGAGTTCGCCGCGAACACCGATGGCGGACCCTTCGGCTTGAGTCCGGCCACGCTGCTGGGAATGCCGGACGCGTTTGAGCTGCAACACATTCTCGGACGGGGAATGGGCGGCAAGAAGTAAGACACCCTGGGAGCGCGGACGTCCCGTCCGCAAACGAGCCGAAGGCGAGTCAAGCTCTTCGCGCCGGCGCTCGCTGCGGGTGAGACGTCCGCGCTCCTGGCACCAAGGAGAACGGCCCTAATGAAAATCATTGACGCTCATACCTCAATCGGAGCGGATTCGTCCACGGATCGCAACCTTCTGGTCAACGGCTTGACCCTGGTTGCTCTGGGACTCTCGGTTTTATTTCTGAACTCATGGGACACTCTTTTCGTAAGAACAGCGATTGGCTTATTCTGGGGAATCTTCTTTTTGATTTTGAACTGGTCCAGTCTCGCTCAGACACTCAGGGGACACAGGCAAAAGAATGACAGACAGCGCCGCAGTTATCGTACCTCAGCCTAACGGCGGTTCCTCCGGCGTTATTACTCTCGACAACTTATCAGTAAATTTTGGCGGCCGACCGATTCTGAAAGCTCTGAGCGGCGACCTGCGCGGGCGAGCGATTGGCTTGCTCGGACCGAACGGCGCCGGCAAGACCACGCTGATTCACACCCTGCTCGGGTTTCATCCTCCCGCTTCCGGAACCGCACGCATCTTTGGCCGCGACATTCGCGCGGAAGCAAATCAAATCAAGTCACTGATCGGCTATATGCCCGAGCGCGATTCCTTCATCTCGAAGATGTCGTGTATTCACTTTGTGCGTTTCATGGCTGAGCTTTCCGGGCTACCGCCGGCGGCGGCATTGGAGCGCGCGCATGAAGCGCTTTTCTTCGTGGGTCTGGGCGAGGCCCGCTATCGCAATCTCGACACGTACTCGCTGGGGATGAAACAACTCGCCAAGCTGGCCCAGGCGATTGTGCATGGTCCGCGGTTGATCTTTCTGGACGAGCCGACCAATGGGCTGGATCCACCAGCGCGCTTGCGAATGATCAAAATGATTCGCGAGATTCGCGACAGCGGCCAGGCCAACATCGTGCTCTCCTCGCACCTGCTGCGCGACGTCGAGGAGTGTTGTGAAGAAATCCTGATCCTGAAGGAGGGCCGGTTGGTCGTTTACTGCAATCTCGAGGAAGAGCGAAAAGCCAACAAGAAGTTTCTGATGCTGGAAACACGCGGCGAACTCAAAAGCTTTGTCGCGGCTGTCGATGCAATGGGCTGTGAATGCGCGATGACCGGCGACCATCGCTTGAAGATCATCTTGCAGCAGGGCACAGAAATTCGCGATCTGTACCGGCTGGCTGTTGAAACAAAGGTACAGATTCGCCGACTGGCCTATAAACGGGACTCGCTGGAAGATATCTTTTTGAAGGCGATGGAAAACGGCGATAGTGGGTCCGAGTGAAAGAGTGGCTACGCGCGTCTGGCCTGTCAATCATGCGCAAGATACGCTTGCCAAGAGTTTGGATTCTAGACGGACGGTGGTAAGAAACTGAGGCCGATGGAGAACGATTGTGGCGGTACTTGAGCGCTCTTACAAACGATTTGATGGCACGTTGTCTCCGGAATGGGCTCGCTTTCTGATCATTCCGCGGCACGCCGTCCGTGATGTGTTCCGTTCGAAGTTGTTTACCGCATTTTTTGCGCTCTCGTTCATTTGGCCTCTGATCTGCGCGATTCTGATCTACCTGCATCACAATGTAGAAGCGTTGGCGATCCTGAAGATCGACTTGCGCAACTTGGTTCCCATTGATGCCGGGTTTTCCCAGAACTACCTGATCGCACAGGGCACGATTGGTTTCTTCCTCGTAGTGCTGGTAGGTCCGCAACAGGTTTCGCGCGATCTCACCAACAATGCTCTGCCGCTGTATCTGTGCCGGCCGCTGACGCGCATCGAATATGTGGTCGGCAAGATGTCGATTATTTTCATCCTGCTTTCCACGATGACTTGGATACCCGGCCTGATACTGTTCCTGCTGCAGAGCTATTTGGAAGGATGGTCCTGGTTCGCGGACAACATTTGGATCGCCAGCGCGATCTTTATCGGCAGTCTGCTCTGGATTCTTTTGCTGGCTTTGCTGTCACAGGCGATCTCGGCCTGGGTGAAATGGCTCGTGGCCGCGCGCGCGGCATTGCTCGGGCTTTTCTTTATTCCCACGATTTTCGCTGCCATCGTCAATGAAATTTTCCAGACGCGTTGGGGCCATATCTTCGATCTGCGCGCCTTGATTGGGAATGTGTGGTCGGGATTGTTCGGCACTTTTGTAAGTCAAACCGCAGAGCAACGGCAGTATCGAAACGGCCAGGTCATACGCGAGGTGCTCCTGACCGAGCCGCCGCTGTGGGCCTCCTGGTTCATGCTCTTTCTTATTTGCACTTTTTGCCTGTGGCTGTTGTCGCGAAAAGTCAGGGCGTACGAGGTAGTGAAGTGATCATGGAGCGCGGGCATCCTGCCCCCGCGCCGAGGCGCAGCCTCGGCAAATAGAAAAGGACTAGTCGGAAAGGCATAGCCTTTCCGCACATCGGGACGGCAGAGCCGCAGTGGATTGATGTCAACTTCTTTCGCACAAACAATCGTCTTCGATAATGTCTCGAAGTTTTACGGCGAGATACTCGGGGTGAATCGCGTCAACCTCACCATCCCGCTCGGGATCACCAGTCTGGTTGGTCCTAACGGCGCCGGGAAGACGACTCTGATGAATTTGATGACCGGCCTGTTGCGGCCGTCGCGTGGCGAGGTGACGGTACTCGGAGTGCCGACGGACCAGCCGGAGAAGTTGTTCCGCAAAGTGGGCTATTGCTCACAATTCGATTCCTTTCCCAGAGGAATGACGGGCCGAGAGTTTATCGGAGCTTTCCTCAGGGTGTCTGGATTCTCTGGTAACCAGACCGACGATCTTACCGAAATTGCTCTGGATCGCGTCGATTTACTGTCGGCCGCGGATCGGAAGATCGGGGCGTACAGCAAGGGCATGCGCCAGCGAGTCCGTCTGGCCCAGTCGATCGCGCACCAGCCTTCTGTCTTAATTTTAGATGAGCCGCTCAACGGTCTCGATCCAATGGTCCGCGCGGAAACCATCGCGTTGTTCAGACAGCTTGCTGATGATGGTTTGCACTTGATAATTTCCAGCCACATTCTGCACGAGGTCGACATGATGTCCGACCGCGTCGTCCTGCTTAATAACGGCTATGTTGTCGCCGAAGGCGCAGTCCACGGCGTGCGCGATGAAATGGACGTCGAGCATCCGATGCAGATTCTGATTCGCTGCGATCAGCCGGCGTTGTTGGCGGCGCGCATGTTCCAGAAGGACGAGGTGGTAGAAGCGCGCGTGCACGATGATCGGCATGGCTTGTTCGTCAAGACGCGAAACCCGGATCGCTTCTATCTCTTGCTTAATGAGGTCGTGGCTACGGGTGAGATTGAGGTCGAGTCCGTCGCGCCGGTCGATGACGACCTGGGCGCAGTCTATGAATACCTGATCGGATCGGAGTAGCACTGATCGTTTAGAGCGCGGACTTGTCCGCGCTGGCGGGACAAGTTCCACTTCTAAACGGAGAGATTTGTTTTATGAGCACAACGGCCGAAACAGTTCAGACTAGTCCAGCCGCTTCGATTGGTTCTTCGTGGTCGCTTTGGCTGCGGCAGATTGGCGCCATCATGCGCCTCGAAGTAAAGCGGAATTTTTTCGGCAAACGGGCCGTTCTGATCTACCTGCTGGCGCTGATGCCCATCGGTTTGCTTTCCATGATGGCGATTCTGCATCCCCCCATTACCTGGGACGACTTTACCCAGTACCCATGGCGCTTCTCGCTGATCTACAACGCGCTGATCCTGCGAACGGTCATCTTTTTCGGCTGTGCCTGGATCTTCATGAACCTCTTTCGCGGCGACATCGTCGATCGCAGCCTGCATTACTATTTCCTGTCTGCCGTGCGTCGCGAGGTCCTGCTGGCCGGCAAGTACCTTTCCGGTTTGGTGACTTCGATCATTCTTTTCACTGCCGTCACTGTGGTGTCGATGTTCCTGCTCTTCTTTCCGAACTTCTTTTCAGCCAGCACGCGCTTCTTTCTCGATGGCGCCGGGATCAGCCAGATGTTCACGTACGTGGTAATTACGATGCTGGCCTGCGTCGGGTATGGGGCGTTCTTTATGGTGGTGGGTTTGTTTTTTCGCAATCCGATAATTCCGTCCCTCGTGCTTTATGGATGGGAGTGGATCAATTTTCTGCTGCCGCCGTTGCTGAAAAAAATCAGCGTGATTCACTATCTGAATTCGCTCGTGCCGGTGCCGCTGTCGGAAGGACCATTCGCCGTGGTGTCGGAGCCAACTCCGGCATGGATCTCGATTCCCGGTTTGCTGATCGTCACGGTGCTGGTTTTGTTCGCTGCCAGTAGACGCATCCGGCGGATGGAGATCAGGTACGGAAGCGATTGATGGCTTTCAGAGTTCAACGCTTGGATTGTTCTGGTCAAGTGGACGAGTAGCGTCGACCTGAATTTAGCCCGGCGTTTCAAGGCCGGGGAAAGCCCAACGACGGATTCTCCTCGCTTAGCGGGCGGCTGAATCTCGATTCCCGCTGACGACGCCATCTGCTATGCTCAGGCGCGCGCCCGATTTTTGCTGAAAAGGTATTTGCCATGAAATCCCAATCCCCCAGCTTCATGCTTCGCCCGCTCGTAATTCAATTTGTTTCGTCTATGCTTGCGCTCGCCTTGTTGGCCGCGCCTATCGGCGCCCAGCAACCGGCCAGCGCCGCCAAGGCGCCGGCACCCCAAGCTGCCGAACGAACTTTCGACAATCTGCTCGCCGCTGATAGCTACAAACTTTACGGCGAAGTGCGCAACGTCGGCCAACTAATGAACACCGGCGGCGCTGGTGAGATTGTCGACCCGATAATCAAGCTTGCCGATCCGCCCGAACAATTCAAAGCGATTATCAAGTTTCTGAAGACCAATGCCGACGCCCTCGCTACGGCGCGGCTGCTGTTCGCCACCTGGCCCGCGCGAACCGAAATTCCCGATGCCTTCGTCGCGATCGAGTTCGGCACGAATGAAGAAGCGGCAAAGTTCGCGCCCAGGCTGGAAAAGTTCCTGCCCTCTGTCCTGCCGCCGATTCCAGAACCAACCCCTGAAGCCACCCCTGACTCAACCAAAACGCCCGGCAGCGCAACCGCCAAAGCTACCGCACCGGCCCAGCAGCCCACCGCATCACCCCAGAAACAGATCGTCGTGGCCACGCCCAACGCTACACCCAATGTTTCGCCGCAACCGCCGGTAGAACGGCCCGCTTTTGTGCTCCGTCATACAGGTAACCTGGTGCTCATCAGCGATAAATCTTTCAAGTTCGAAAAGCTCCGGCCGGCCGGCAGCAAGTCGCTGTTTGAAGATCAAAACTTTCGCATTGCGCATGATCGATTCTCGTCTGAACCAGTCTTTCTATTTTTCAACGTGGCCCTTGAAGAGCGGCAGAAACCTGGAACAGAAAAGCAGCAGCAAGTCACTACCGAAGCGGAAACTGGGCGAATGCGACAGCTTGAAGAAGCCAGCGCCACACCCGAAGCGGCGACCACGCCCGACCCGTCGGCTCAGCCCACGCCGTTAGAAGTGCAGCTCGATGAAAAACCAATGGTATGGGCTGGAGGCACAGCGACGCTAAGTGGCCCATCCTCGCCGACTCCAACACCAACTCCGACCAAAGAAGAGCAGGTGCAACGAACGGCGTCGTCGCAAGTTGGGAGCCTGCTCGACGCGCTGGGCTTTGGAGAGCCGCAATGGCCGGAGGCGATCGGTGTGGCGTTGGCACTTGATAACAGCGACTATGTCATCAAGGCGATCCTGATCGACGCTCCGGAAGCAAAGAGGTTGCCCTTGCCCTTTGTGCCGCAACTGATTTCCGGACCAGCTTACGCGTCTGATGTTCCTTCCGTGCTCCCGGAGGACACCGAAATCTTCGTCACTGCTTCGATCGATCTTTTGCAGACCTATGAAGGAATGCGAAAGGCGACGGAAGTCAAAGCAAAAGCCGAAGTGCGCCAGGTACCTGCCGGCGGCTCGGAGCCACCACTGGACGCCTACGCGCAATTCGAGAAGAAGGCCGGCATCAAGATCAAGGATGATCTGTTGCCGGTTTTCGGCAACGAAATAGCACTGGCGGGTTCACTCAAATCTTTGCAGGGCGCCGGCTTTAACATCGCGGCGTCACCGTCCGCAAGGCCCTCGCCCGAAGCAGCGGACGGAAAAGATGAAAAGGACAAGAAAGGCAACGACGCGTTTCCGATCGTGCTGCTTGCGGTCAAGGATCGCGAAGCCGCGCGCCGTTTGATGCCACGAATCCTCGACGGTCTGGGCATTGGCGAAGCGAACCTGATCGCGCAGGTTGAACGGCGCGAAGACACGGAGCTGGTGAACTACGCCGGGGTGTTTGCCTATGCCTTTGTCGGCAACTTCGTGGTGATCTCAGAAGCGCCCACGGTGCGGCGCGTAATTGAAGCGAGCATAACTCACCAAACGCTCTCCTCGAACAGCGCCTTTCGGAACTCGCGGCGCTGGGAACCAAACCGCACGCTGGGACAGATTTATATCTCACCGGCGTTGATGGAGAGTTATCACGAAGAGGTCCGCAAACAAGGCGCAACCCTGGACCCGGCGATGCGCGACTTCCTTTTGGGACTGGACCCGACCGCCAGCGCGATTACTTATGCGCTCTCGAACAATGGGCTAGGCACTGAGCACGAAATACATCTGCCCAAAAACCTGATTCTCACTACGGTCGCCGGCATCGCTTCGGTAAGCAAGAACCCGCCGCCGGAGATGAATGAAGGGATGGCAATGGGAGTCTTGCAAATGATTGCGAGTGGTGAGACCACTTACAAGTCAAATGTGGGCAAAGGAAAGTACGGCACGCTCGACGAGTTGATCGCGCAGAAGCTTCTGGCGAAGGACTTCCTCGAAAAGTACGGATACAACTTTGAGATTAGAGTGTTAGCGGACCAATTCGAAGCCGTCGCCACCCCACGCGAGTATGGCAAGTCCGGCAAGCGTTCATTTTTTGTGGACAAGAGCGGAGTGGTTCGCGGCGAAGATCACGGCGGCGGGCCGGCGACGGTTGCTGACAAGCCGGTGCAATAACAGCAGGGTAACGGAGCGCGGACATCCTTGTCCGCCAAGCGTGCGCAGCACGCTCAGCTAAGCCCATCACAACCGAAGGTTAGTTCGCGCTTCGCGCTCAGGCGGACAGGATGTCCGCGCTCCGATCGGCGGATGCCACTAAGTGACCTGCGCCAAAATCGAATCGACGATCTCCGCCGCTTCACCGCGCACCCCTTTTAAAATTCGCGCCGATTCCAATGCCGCGGGCAGAGCGGTCAGGGCCAACTCTGGCTGAGAACGCGCCGATACGGTGTTAGACAGCAACTCGAGTACGCCTTGGCCGCGCGTCACCTGTCGGGGTCGCCAACGTGCCCCCTCTTTGTAATTCGTCGACACTACCAGTCCGACCCGCAACGGTTTCAATCCAACGGTCGCGCCGATGTCTTCGGCCCGGACCTTTGTCGCCTGGTCTGAGCCCGCACCACGCATGCCCAGTGCGCGCGGGTAGGGATGCACGCGCCCGCGCCCGTCGATAACCGCGTACTCATCCGAATAGTACGTGGCTCCAGCACGAATCAATTGATCGACCAGAGTGGTCTTGCCGCTGTGGCTGAGACCGGGAATCAGAATGGCCCGATCATTCCAACCCACGACGCCGGCGTGAACAAAAATGCGGCGCGGCGCATATTCGGCGACGGTCAACTGAACATGAGATTCAAACGCATCGAGCACGCCCTCGAACTCTCTTGAGCGAGCAAACCTCAGCAGGTTCCAATAAGCCAGGCTGAGACGCCGCACCTTCGATCCGGATTTTGTACTACTCCCGATTATTGAATAGAGATGGTCAACGACGGCGAACGATGCGGCTTTCGCTCCTGGCGGTAAACGCGCGGACAGTTCCGAGAGAATGGCAGCGTCGTTTACACGCACGCCGATCCGCACGCCATAAGAAGTAAATGACATTCCGTCCGCCCAGCCCAGGCGGTCGATTTTGGCCATTCAAGTGGAGGGTAGGCGATAGCGCGGGATCATTATTGTCTTGTG
>JAWVEM010000192.1:0-5181 GCA_033856735.1 Blastocatellia bacterium | reverse complement strand
GTGCGGTCCCATCAAGCGCGTATCGCTGAAGCCGTCGTTGAGATATTCGGCTGGGTGAGGTCACTAATCGAAGGGGTTGAGCGGTGTGCTACGGCTCCGCCGCTCCGATGCGCGGCAAGTCTCCGACTTGCCGAAAGCGCATTGACCTTCAGGGTCTCCGACCCGAACGACTTCGCTTTGGGGGTCGGAGACCCCACGATCTGAGACGGGTTGCCGGCAAGTCGGAGACTTGCCGCGCATCCGCGTGGCATAGCCATGGGCCATTCGGCCCTTGCTGAACCCTACCGAACCTGGGAAGCAGATCAAGTCGCAAGTCCGCAATCGACCTTTGGCGAACCTGATGAACCGGTGGAGAGGCCAATCGCAGGTTTGTGACGCGCGCGACGCGCGGTTTGATAAGACGCACAGAAGATGATCATTAGCAATCAATCAAACACGTGGAGACGGCTCTTGTTCGTCATTTCGCTGTCGCTGGTGCTGGCTTCGACTATTTGTCCCGTCGTTCCCTTGCGCGCACAGGACGCGCGCGAGTTGGATCAAGAGCGGACTGCAAGCAAAAGGCTCAAAGGCGAACACCCGCTGCTGGAGCTAATGCGAACACGTAAGTCTGCGCTGCGGCCCGAGTTGTTGGGTGTTCATCCGCGCGTCTACGTCACGGACAAAGAACTCGCTGAATTGCGCGAACGCGCTCGCGGTTCGCACCGCGAATTGTGGCAGCAGGCAATCAGTCACGTGCGCGCCCTCGCAGCCGACCCGCCGCCACCACCCGCGGAACAGCGCCGCCAGCAGAATGATGTCGGCATCGCGATCGCGGAAGCAGCTTTCATCTACAAGATCGAAGGCGATAAAAAATATTTGGACGCCGCCCGCAAGTATATGGACGCGGCCGTCAGTTACGACATTTGGGGTTATGCCAGCAACAAGCCGAATGTCGACCTGGCCGCTGGTCATCTGCTGTACGGATTAGCGTGGGGTTATGATTTGCTCTATCACGACCTCACTGAAAAAGAGCGGACGCGTTATCGCGAAAAGCTAATCAAGCAAGCCCGCTTGATGGCTGACTATTTCAAACCAAAGCCCGGCAAGACTTTTGCCTATAGCCAGAATCACACTTTTATCCCCATCACCGGATTGGGCGTCGCGGCCTATGCGCTCTATGACGAAACTCCAGAAGCGCCCGCTTGGGCCAGCCTGACGCGTGCCATCTACGATCGCGTGTTGGCGACGTATTCGCCTGACGGTTATTACTACGAAGGATTTGAATACTGGATCTTCTCAACGCCGTGGCTGGTCCATTACCTAGACGCGCACGCACATGCCACCGGCGAGGATCTCTACGATCGCCCCGGGTTTCGACTGATGCATCAGTACGTCGCGCACTCGATGCTGCCCACGGGAAATTACATCTTTGATTTTGGCGATGTCTTCGAAGGACCGCTGACGCGCGCCGGCAAAGGCGAGGAGTACCCGCGCACTCATCCGCAGGGGCATTTTAGTACGAACTACAACTTGCTTTATCGCCTGGCGCAACGCTTCCAAAGCGGCGAGGCGCAGGGGGTGGCGGAGTGGCTGAAGCGATTCGGTCAAGTTAACGCGGAAGACTTCTGGTCGCTCGTTTGGTACGACGCGAACCTGAAACCTGTCCCCATCGAGCGGCAAGCTGCCTGGCACTACTTTCCGGACCACGATGTTTTCTACTGGCGCAGCGACTGGTCCAAGGACGCGACCGCCTTTGCCTTTAAGTGCGGCCCGCCCGAAGGCCATCACACAGAATCTTTATTGCAACAGTTTCCCGACTGGCGTTTGTCTTCAGGCCACGCGCATCCGGACGCGAATAGCTTCATAATTTTTGCGCGCGGTCAGTACCTAACGGGCGACACTGGTTACGCCGGTGTGCCAATGACGGAGCATCACAACACTCTGCTCGTGAATGGCAAGGGCCAGGCCAGGGAGGGCGACGGCCACGACGTGTTTGCCGGAGTACCTTACGAACTTCTGAATCGCATCCGCATCAGCGAAGTAAAGGTCGAGCAGAACCGGGTCATCGTGCGAGGCGACGCGACTGCGGCCTACGGACCGGAACTCGGTCTGAAGAAGTTTGTACGAGAGTTCGTCTACAGCTCCGGCATGGGCTTCACCGTTTCTGACGAAGTGGAGACGACAAGTCCCGCGATCCTGACTTTCCTGCTGCACGCTGACAACCGTATCGAGAAAGAAAGCGCCAACCGGTTCAGTATCAAAGCAGGCGGAGTGAAACTGCTGATCGATCCAATAATCGAACAGCCGGGTGAGCCGGCGTCGAAACAAATTCACAGTGCGATCGAAGCGAACACGTTGACCGCCCCGGGTCCTCCCGGCGCGGTTGATAAAGGCGAACGGCAGGAGCGCGGACAGAAGCTCTTGCTTTCCACTCCTGCGCCCAGCACCAGGGTGCGATTCGTTCTGAGACTGAGCATTGGTTAATTGATCGGCGAGGATGCGGTGCTTTGTGTGTCTTGGCCGTCGCCGCACTCCAAAATTACCTGGCGCCAAGTTGGTGCGCTACTTCCACTCTAAGCTGAATCCCCGGAGCAAGTGTTATTCCTGCGAAGAACCTGCGATCAGGCACGGCCTAATATTCTCGCGCCAGAGCGGAGGGCTGAGGTTACAGGAACCGCGAGCAGTAGCGAGCGGGATCAGGACTCAAACTCGAAAGTCAATTATCTTTAAGAGCACTTCCCAACAAGTTGAATCTTGATCCCGCTCGCTACCGCTCGCGGTTCTGTCCCCCGCTTTTTAGGAGGCCAGTCTCACGCATCTTCCAGGATCGCTTCCACGTCGATAGCGATATCGATTTCATCGCTCACCACGATTCCGCCGCGGTCTATTGTATCCTGCCACCTGACTCCAAAGTCCTGACGATTGATCCGGGTGGTGGCCAGGAAACCCGCACGCCTCTTCGGTCCCTTATCAACTCCATCTTCCCACCAGGGCGTCTGCCATTGTCCCAGGTAGCGGACATTCAATGTGGCTTTCCGAGTAACTCCCCGAATCGTCAGGTCCCCTGTGACTGCAAAGTCGTGCTCGCCCTTGACCTCAACTTGATTTCCCGCGAAGGTGATCTCCGGATAATGGTCCACGTCAAGAAAGTCTGCGCTACGCAGATGGTCGTCCCGTTCTTTCACTCCCGTCCAGATTCCCCTGGAGTCAATCTGCACCTCGACGGAAGAGTTGCGCGGGCTCTCCGGATCAAACTCAAGCGTGCCGTGAATGTCCTTGAAGTGTCCGCGCACGTAGGTCACCATCATGTGCCGCGCGCGAAACTCGGCGGCGGTGTGTCCAGGTTCGAAAATCCATCTAGCCATTGTTTACTCCCTCTAACTGAATTCGACCTCGCTGAGATCAATCGAAACTATTAACGGAGTCGGCACTGCTTTCCCGTCCGGCTGACGTTTAGCGCAAAGACGCAAAGTGAAACTCGAGGCGCAAAGAAAAACGAAAACTCGACTCATTGCTTTCCAGTCCGTTGCACAAATACCCCGGAGAAGTGCTGGCGATGAACATAGAAGACAATCAACCACAGGATTGTCACCACGATCGCGGGCGCTATCCCAGTTTGATTCAGGAACACGTGATACAAAATTATGTTCACAATCACTGGTCCCAGCAGCACCAGACCCAGCGGCACGAACCGATTCACCAGCAGCAGCGCCCCGCCTGCGATTTGCAGCGCAGCGATTACCCAAAAGTAATGAGACAGAAAGAGTGCGCCCACAAATTGTCCCGCCAATCCTGAGGGCATAGGGCCCTTGAGGAAATTGAGAAATCCATTTAACCCAAACACAACAAAGATCAGGCCAAGTAGAAGCCGCGCAATCAAACTTAAGATTTTCATTTAATGTTCCTTTCCAAGCGTACTCTTGGAAGCAGGTTTCAAATATTGTCAGTCATCGAACCGAAGAAGACCTTCCGTCGATGTGACCGTCGTAGATGGTGCTTCAGGCGTTAATCGCTCCCATCCTGCCTTGCTGGTAATCTTCAATCGCCTGACGAATTTCTCCGTGCGTGTTCATCACAAACGGCCCGTAGCGCGCAACTGGTTCGTTCAAGGGCACTCCGGCGATGAGCAACACTGCCAGCGCATTCTTGGCGTCGGCTGGATTCTCAATTCTCACTTCGTCGCCGTCCTGGGCGAACAGAACCATCTGCCCATTCTCGGCAAGTTCGCCGTCTGCTCCGAACAGTCCATCGCCCTCCACCACGTAAGCGAAGGCGTTGTAAGCGGCCGGCACCGGTTGAGTGACCGTGCCTCCGGGCTCGATCCGGTAATGCAGGTAGATGATCGGCGTGCGCGTCTCGATGACGGCTTTTTCGCCCATCGCCTCGCCCGCTATGACACTCACCCTCACCAGGCCATCGGCCGAAGTCGCTTTAGGAATTTGCGAGTTAGGAATTTCCTGGTAGCGCGGCTTCGTCATCTTGTCGCGCTGCGGCAAATTCACCCACAGTTGGAAGGCGTGCATTCGCCCGCCTTGCCGCGCGAACTCACGGCTCGGCATTTCTGCATGGACCACGCCTGCTCCGGCGGTCATCCACTGCACATCACCCGCTCTTAGGCGTCCGGCGTGTCCCCGAGAATCTTTGTGTTCCAGGTCTCCCGCCAGCATGTAGCTCACCGTCTCGAATCCGCGATGCGGATGGTCGGGCGCGCCTTTCGCCTCACCGGGCGCAACTTCTATTGGCCCCATCTCATCAAGCAACAGGAACGGATCGAACTCAGAAAACGACGCTTGTGGGAACGGGCGGCGGACCAGAAAGCCCCCGCCTTCCAAAGTCTCAATGCTGTTTACAATTCCGGCGACTGTGCGCGTTTCACTCGCGCGAATCTCATTAGTTTTCAATGCTTCACTTACCATCGACATATATTTCCTCTTCCTGGACCACGATCAGACAGTCCTAAGTTTCCTTTGCGGCTTTAGATCTTCCGTGCGAGAAACTATCAACTGGTTTCGCGCAAAGGCCAAGAAAAGCTCAAGGCGCTAAGCAGAACCAAAGTCCGTCATTCCTACTCCTCTTCACTTTGTGTTGAGGCGCCGGCAGCCTCATAGCCGATCTTCTTCAAGAGGTGGATCAGAGTCTTGCGCTCCGCCCTGGTCAAAGACGCGGACGAGAGTCGTTCCATATCCGCGGCATGATCGGCGT
>JAWVEM010000191.1:0-18195 GCA_033856735.1 Blastocatellia bacterium | reverse complement strand
TCAGTCGCCAGCCCTTCGATCGTCGTGATGTTGTCGCCGTTAGCTTGGACAGCAAACATCGTGCATGACTTAACTGCCTGCCCGTCGACCAGCACAGTGCACGCGCCGCAAATCGAAGTTTCACAGCCGATATGCGTTCCCGTCAGAGCCAACAAATCGCGCAGATAATGAACGAGCAGCAAGCGCGGCTCGACCTCGTCGTGATGATCGACGCCATTCACGTTTATGCTGATAGCCTGTTTCATAAGCTACCTTTCTTGATCTGAAAGACGTTGGAAACTTACTTTGTATGAGGCTTCTTCTATGACAGTTCGGAATGAAAGTCAACCGCGAGTTGGGAGTACTCGGCGATCGTTTAGCGACGGGCTACGGCCGCCGAGATTGCGCAGCAAAGGAAAACGGCGCGCGGTAGCCCGCCTCTAAATGATCTGCGATATGAGCCTAAACGGTGTTCTTGTGGATTTGTCGTTTCAGGCGATGGATGCGACGGCGCACGGCCTTAAGTTGCTGGTGGTCATGTGCGGCGATAGCGCTGGTGCGCCGCTGCTTGAGTTCCTTAATGCGAGATTTGATCACCGACTTGTCGATGCCGACCACTTCGTGGTGCGCGTGCATATCGATGTTCAGGGCTTTGCAGATTGCCACTACCAGGTGCTCTTTGTTTAGCTGCGTATACCCCTGCACGGCCTCGTCTTCGATGTCTTTCGCTATGTCGCGCAGCTCGGCCAACGTTTTGTGTTTTAATTCGTTATGGGTGTAAGCCATTCGTGTTCGTTCTCCTCACTCAATGTGGATCCTGATTAGGTGAATATTCCCTGATTGACGATTATTTCCGACATATCATGTCGAACCAGTGATGCCGAGTCAAACCCGCGACGACGGTTCGGGAATGCCGTGAAGGCCGGTTCACTGCAAGGCACCGGCAACCCGAAGAATACTCCCTTCCGCGGCCCCCTCCGGCATGGCCATCTCCTCCTGGAGCGATAAGCCGACGGGTGCGAGTTCCGAAGTATATCGCGATGCCCTGTTCTGCCAGGCCAGGAACGGAATCTCAAGGGAAAAATGGGGGAAATAGCCGGCCCAATTGACGCCTTCAAGGGCCGACTTAGTCCTTGCCACTTTGCCCCAAAATAGGGCATAGTATCGCCTAGTCATTCCTTCTCTCGCGCATCAGCGGTGATGCGCCCCGCGCCCACGGATTGGCGGCGGCGTTACGGATAGTTCGAGAGCAGGCTGTTTTCAACCGGAGAAGAGAAGCCGCTCATTTTTGGTGAGCATCCGAAACGCAAGCCTTCGCTGCAGCGGTAATACGAAGCCACCTTCGATTCGAAGCTTCTTAGCCCAAGCTTTCAAAGGAGAGTTCAAACTTACATGTCAATGAAACTTTACGTCGGCAATTTGTCCTTTCAGACTTCCAGCGAAGATCTGCAACAACTTTTCGCGCAGGCCGGCACGGTCGAATCAGCCAGCGTGGTAGAGGATCGCGAAACCGGCCGTTCGCGCGGCTTCGGTTTTGTGGAAATGGCTACCAAGGAAGAAGGCGAAGCGGCCATTCAGCAATTCAACGGCAAGGAATTCAACGGCCGTAACCTGAACGTCAACGAAGCCCGGCCCAGAGAGGACCGTGGCGGACGCGGCGGTGGCGGCGGCGGACGCGGCGGATATGGTGGTGGCGGCGGCGGAAACCGCGGCGGCGGCGGCGGTGGACGCGGCGGTGGTTATGGCGGCGGCGGTGGCGGCGGTGGTGGTGGTGGTCGCAATGATCGCGCGCCCCGCTGGTAACCAGCGGACTAGTTCGTCTCTTTTGGAGTGCGGCAAATTCTGCTGCACTCCAATCAATCTCAATCAAGCCTATCTAAGGAGGAACGCGTCGTGCCAGGAGTAGACAGGGCACATCGCGTTTGTTTCTCATGCCCGTGAAAGAGCCAAAGGTGGAAAAGCCTACCTACGCTGTGGGCGATCGCGTCGATAAGTTCTGCGCCAAGTGTCAGGAAGAGCGCGGCCACATCGTCGCCACTATCACGAAGCGCGGCCAGATCTCTCGAGTTAGTTGTCCCAAGTGCGGCGTGCGCAGTTCGTTCAAACCGGCCACGGGACCAAAGTCTGCGAGTGCCAGTGCGAAAGCGAGCGCTCCATACGATCGCACTCGTACTTATCGGACCGGACAACACCTGACCCATCCAACCTACGGGCCTGGGGAAGTAACCGCCGTTATTGAGCCGCAAAAGATCGATGTGCTCTTTTCCGATCGAGTGCGCCGCATGATTCACTCTCAACCGCCTGCTTAGTTGGAACTCGACCAAGGTCTAAAGCAAGCACAAAGGCACTGTTGATGGATATTGAAACAAACGCCACCAGCGGTCATCAGGGAGTTCGCTGGCCCACTACGATATGGATGATCGTTTTTCACCTCGGCGCCATTGCGGCGCTTTTTTATTGGAGTTGGCGCGCGCTGATCGTTAGCGCGGTGCTGGCCTGGGTGGCCCAGAGCATCGGCGTCGGTATGACTTATCACCGCCTGCTGACGCATCGCAGTTATAAAGTGTCAAAGCCGGTTGAGTATCTCCTGACCATTTGCGCGACGCTTTCCTTCGAGGGCGGACCAATCAACTGGGTCGCTACCCACCGCATACATCATGCGCACAGCGACGAACGCGGCGGCGACCCGCACACTCCTCACGATGGCCGCTGGTGGTCGCACATGGGCTGGATTCTGTCGGGCACCGCCCAACAACACAGCCGCGAAGTCTTGGAGCGTTACGCTCCTGACCTGACACAGGATCGTTTCATCGCTGCGCTTAACCGTATTTACTTTTTGCCTTTGATCATTCTGGCAATCATCTTGGTCCTCGTTGGTGGCTGGCCTTTAATGCTTTGGGGGATTTTTCTGCGCGTAACGGTTGGCCTGCACGCGACGTGGCTGGTAAATTCCGCGACTCATCTGTGGGGCCGGCGCCGGTTTGAGACGAAAGACAATTCGCGCAACAGTTGGTGGGTGGCGCTGCTGACCTGGGGCGAAGGCTGGCACAACAACCATCATGCGCACCCAACCTCAGCCCGTCATGGTCTGGCCTGGTATGAAGTTGATTTCAACTGGTGGGGCATCCGAATGCTGCAACTGCTACGATTGGCCAAGGGCGTCAAGCTGGTGAGTTTGAAGGCGCTACCGGCATCGAGAGATTCGTGATTCCTTGACGGTTTCTTAAGAGCAATCAATGACAATGAGGCGGTCCGCACCGGGAGCCTCATTCCGCGCCACTTTCGATCTGGACTTATCAACCCAGTCGCTCACGTGCCTGCGTATCCCAAACCAATTCGACTGAGTTCCACTCATTCAGCCACAGCCCGAGCACGCGCGCGTTGATCCGGTAAGAGAGCAGCACGCGGATGCCGTCGAGAATCTGTTCGATGTGCTCTTCTTTATCTGCGTCATTCGCGGCGCAATCAAAGTGGCCCGTCACCGCGACAACATTCGAAGAGTGATGAAGAATTGAAAACGAAACTTTGCGAACCATTTCCTCGATGACGTGAACTGGTCCGTCGTTGAGTGCCTTGTCGGGCCCGGGTTCGGTGATTAGATCTACATAGTGCACGTTCGTGTTCAGCTTCATCCAATCAACGATTGGCTGCTGCACCCGACCGTCGATGCAGGTGATGGCGGTGGCAAATTTGTTTCTCGGCATGCGCTAAGCCCTCGATCGATGCGCCTACTCGTAACTCAACGCATCCACCGCATCCTGCCGCGCCGCGCGCAGCGCCGGATAGAGCGCGCCAATTGAACCGCCAATCAAACCCACCACCAGAGAGATCGCGATCCACTTTGGTTCAACGTCCACGACCAGAGTGGTTGAGCGCATCACGAAAAAGCGGACCAGTAATGTCAGCAGCACTCCGATCAAGACACCCAGGACGCTGACCAGGATGGCCTCCTGCTCGATGACCCAGGCGATGGAGCGCTTGGACATGCCCAGTGATTTCAGAATGCCGATTTGGCGCGTGCGCTCAGTCACAGTTGTGTACATGGCCAACAGAATTACCAGCATACTGATCGTGGTGGCCACGCCGACGACGACTTTGAGGAAGATGTTCAGCGCCGGTACGCTGGACATGTAAAGCTCCGGCAGTTCCCTTGTGAGCACGATCTGATCGTCGGGAAATTGTTTTTTGATCAAGGCAGCGACTTGCTCCTGTTGCGACGGATCGGCGCAGGCGATCAGGATCGTGTTACAGCGATGTTCGCTGCCCACCTGGTCCTGCATCGTGGCCAGGGGAATCTTGATACGCCCTCCACCCGGGGGTTCGTAGATGCCGACTATCCGGAACGGCCGCTCGTATATATCAATCGTGGAGCCGACCGCCACATTGCGCTCGCGCTGCCACGCGGAATCAATAATAACTTCGTCGCCGCTCTGCAGACCTCTCCCTTCCTTGATCGTCAGTCCGTTCAACGCGGCATACTGATCGAAAGGAACTCCTTCGATTAAGCGCGAGCCAAAACCCGAGTCGCTCTTGTCCAGGTTCTGCCCGATGGGGACGGCCATGCGGACCCCTTCGACGCGCAAAAGTTCAGCCGCATGCGCGACCGGCATTGCGAATGCCTGATTTCCGGCGAGCGCGATCATGCCGGCGGGCCGCACCATAATCTGCGCGCCGATGTTGGCTTCGCGCTTGCCGCGCTCTCGCAAAAGGCCGTGGGCCAAACCGACGGTGAAGACCACGAGTAAAACGCCCAACGCGATGCCGACAACGCTGACGGCAGTGCGCGCGGGACGATGCGCAAGGTTTGAAAGCACCAGACTGTCCATAAGTTTTTGTAGTCGAGGACTGCGATCAAGCACCCGCCGCCAGGCATTGGGCACGGCGCGCCAGGTGATGATGAAAACACCGATTACGGTCCAAAAGATAATTGCGGCCTTCCGCACAATCGCCAGGGTGACGCCGGCGGCGGCCGCAAAACCCAAACTCTTAAGAATGATTTCCGTGCCGCCTTCATAGACGCCGATCGTCGCCGGCACGAAACCGAACGCAAAGTTAATTACTTTGGTCAATGACTCGATGATGTAGGCAGCGCCCACGGAAGGGACAAAACCGAGCATCTTGAGCGTGACGTAAACTTCCACGACGCTAGCCATATGCGAGGTCACGTCGAGCCCGACCATCGAGAAGAATGCCGCGCGCCGGCGTTTGTAGAAACTGTACACCGTCAACTCAACGCGATAGATGTGATGGCGGCGATTGCGTAGAAAGCCGGGCCGGAAACCTCGGCGACCGAGCCTGTCAATGATATTGGTCAGCAATGTGACCCGTCGTCGTGTCGCCATCGCCGCCGCGATCAGCCCGAGGAACGCGATTGAGGCAATCAGGATCAGCATCTCGCGCGCGACCGTCGGCACGGGATAGGCGAACAGCATCAGGCACGCGCCGCCAAAGATCACCAGCACCACCGAAAGGTTGTACAGCAGGTTATCGACCACCAGCGCCGGCACGCCATGAACCAGAGGAACTCGCTTTCGCAGCATGGCCACCTTGGTAGCTTCACCGAGCAACGGACCGGCAAAGGTAAGGAAGCTCATCGACTCGCCGCCCAGTCGCGCCGCGAATGCCTGCAGGAAAGTAAAACGCCGATGCTCGGGAGGGACCGACAAGCTCATCGCTATGGTCCGCAGTACATGCCGCATCCCATTGATGGCGACCACGAAAAAAAAGCCAAAGCCGACGCGGCTCAACGCGGAAAAGATTGGTTGGACGCCCACCTTGCGAATGACATACACCAGCAACGCAGCGCCGAGCACAAACGCCAGCGCCTGCAGCCAGGCGATCGAGCGTTTAGTATTTGACGGTCTGGCGACCGCCGGTGATTCGGACGTTTCCATTAGCGCGCGATCATCGAGGGAGCGTTCCATTTACTACTATGGGTCAGTTTAGAGTTCAAGCTTTAGCTTGGGCCTTTAACCAGCAACCTAAAGGTTGAACTCTGAACGAAGACTAATCCACTACTCTATCATTGCGCGGCTTGACCAAAGCGAACACCCGTAACGTCGGCGATTACGCGCCCTGGAAATTTCATGAAACCGCGCCGGGCCAGTGACTCGACCGGCTGATTGTCGCTCTGAAGATTTCCGGTCAGCGCCAGAATCGTCGGCACAACGCTTAGGCTATCGTACGGCTCGCTGACGGCCAGACCGCGCGGAATACCGGTATTATGGCCACCGGCAAACATCAAGGTCGCGTGCGTCGAAATGCGAAAAAACGATCCGTGATTACCGCCGGGATTGAAACCACGCACGTCAAAATTCCAATGATTGTTGGCCAGAATCAGCATATCGGTCTCAACCAGTTGCCTTTGGCGGCGGCGAAAACGGTGGAGCAATTTTTCGTCTGCTGAAAGCCCGGCCGCTGCGACATCGGTCCCCGGCGCAGCGAACTGCGTGAATTGTTCGTGCAGCCCTATAAGTCCGTTAGAGTATTGCGTCTTGTGCACTGCATGCAACCACTCAACGTCGGTGTGCCAGTCGTTAAGCCAGGCCAGACGATCATCGAGCGGGACACTAAACCGCGGGTCCTCCAACAAGTGTAACGGCAAACCCTGCTGCCACGCGGCCGGATCAAACCGGATGACGCCCTGCTCATCCTGAATTAGATGAGAGATTGGCAGGTAGCGCAAGCGCAATCGCCCCTGAGCTTCGCCGCGGGGCAACACTAAAGCCTGGTGGTCCGGACCGCCGTAAAGCCAGACGACGTCGTCATCGGGTTGCAAATCCTGGCTCAGTGCCGGAGCAATAGCGGTACGTGGAATTCGCGTGGCAATGAAGTCAACTGGCCGACTTCCAATATCCTGCTGGACATTGTTGCGCACTTCTTGCTCGCGAATCAGATTCAGGTAATTTATCCTCAGGAAGCTGCGATCGAGATCGAGCGAGCCATCGCTTTTCAAGACGAGCCCGTCGCGCCCCGGCCCCACGACATAGTTCTGCAGATCGTGAACTGAGTTGCGCCGGCCCATTGAATCTTCGGGGATTACCGAACCAATCCTGAGCTTGAAAGGATCGAAATTCTCCGGCCTCAGGCCCAGCAGATTTCGCATGGTTGCGACATATGCGCCATAGCCTTTTGCTTGCGCCGCCCATTGGGCCGCCAGCACACAGACACGTCGAGCATTGTCGTCGCGACCGAATTCGCGATCCTGAACGGTGAACTTTTTCGGCTGCGATTCGCAAAGCACACGCTGCTTCTCGACCGCCGGGCGCAAGGCGACTAACTCCTCGTCTAGTTGATCCAGCTCAACGTGCCAGTCCTTTTGGACGCGCGCAATCGCGGTAAAGAAAGCAGCGGCGGCCGCCCGGCGCATTGGTGGCGACAGATCCTTGCGCTGCAGTTGCTGGAGCAGAATATGCAGCAAATTGAGATCGCTATTACGTAGATGCAGTCCAGCGCGTTCGTTGCCGTCGAAATCCAGGAGAGCCGTCGGATACTCAGCACTCTGGTTTTTCAGGTAATAACTTTGCGAAGTCGTCGTCGTAATCGGAGGTACGAAAGGATTGATAGCCTTCAGCGAGTAATCCATCAGCAGCCGCCGTTTGGTGATCACGTGATGTCCGCCGCCGGGATAACTGCCCAACAGCGCCACCAGATTAAATCCCTGGCTGATTACGCGTTCATCGGTATTAAAGCCATGATCGGAAACGACAATCAGCACTGTTTCTGAAGCAAACGCGCTCTTTTGAATCCCAGTCCAGACGCGGCCTATCAGCCCGTCGATATCGCGCAGGGCCGCCAGATGTGAGGCGCGATCGTTGTTGTGATGGGCGACGTGATCGAACGAGGTGTCGTAAAGATCCAGGTATTCAACCCGTGGATCGGAAAGCCGCTCGATCAGTTCGCGCTCAACTTGAAGCGGGACTACTCCGCGCAGGTTGAGGCCCGTGACGAATTCCCCAGCGAGTTCTACCGGGTTCCGCATAAACTTTGCCTGGCCGGCGTGTTGCAGAGTCGCCAGGCGGGCTCCGCGTCCGTAAAGTTGCGAGCCCGGAAACCGTTGGTAATTATCATAAGCATCGATGAGCATGGGCACGCCGAGAGAGTCGAGCAGTTCAGTTCCGGGCATATCAACGCTCGCGTCGGTGGCTTGCTTGAAGTAGAAGGGAATGAAATTCAGATAGTCGTAGGTGTGCAGGATGTCGCGATCGAACTCGACATTGCCTTTGATTTGCAGATGCTGACCCGTGTCCAACGTCGACCATGATGGTGCCGAGAGGCTCATTCCGCGGACATAAAAGTTGGTGAGTCGAGTGCCGTTTCTAAAGAAAACGTTCTCGAACCAGGGCAGCAGGCTCTTACCGGTTATCGGATCTTGCTCGCGCGCGAAACGCTCGACCATTTCATAGGGTAGTCCATCGACTTTGATCACTACCACGCGCTTCGTTTTCGTTTGTGCGAGCGTTGCCGGCGACAAGCACATCGTCAACAGCACGATGCCGGTAAGGTGAGCGAGAAAGCACGGCAGGTATTCGCAGGAGGTTGGGTGAATCCTTTTGCGCAAACGATTCTCCGCAAAGAACTGGATCACGGCTGGCCCACCTGGTTGAGAAACACCCGGGCCTCAGCGGGCTTCATGCGACTGTCCGCGGCGACCGCTTCACGCAAGCGCGCGGCGATCGCCAGGCGCCACTCCGATGGAGACTGCTCTTCGCGATAAAGACGCAGGAGAGCGTTCTTTGCGGTCCTGGTGTTGATCTTGTAGAGGGCGTCCAGGCACAAGCGGCGTGCTTCGGGGTCGCTGGTGCGTTGAAAGATCAGGGCGGTAGCGCGCGCGGCTCGTTCGTTAGCATTCGCGCCGCGATCCGCCAGAAACTGCAAAGAGCGTTTCACCGTGCTCATGTCCCAGGCGACGTCCGTTTGCGGTGACGACTTGGCTACCTCTCTCAAGAAGTTTGTATGACGTTCGAGGCGTCGGGCCATTTCCAGGCGCCCTGTCAATTCAGGCGTAGCGTTCTCACGGTGAACATAGCGGCCGAACGATAAGACATTGCCGAGGCTAATAACGAAGCGAGCCAACGATCCGTGTTTGAGCGAAGTCATTTCAGCGCGCCGATCGCGTTCGATTCTTGCCGGCAGACCATCGGGCCGGCGAGCGAACTCAATGAGGGCGTCGTACTGCTGACGCGCAAGTTGAATCTCGCTTTGATTGTCGTTGCTGAGCGGATTTACCGAGACCCGTTCCACGCGACGCTCAATCTCGCGCCGAAGCTGCGGATCGAGCGATCCGTTGAAGGACAGCAGCAGTTTCAATTCTGAGTAGCTCTGCAAACGCGAAGGTTGATTCAGGTCCATGCCGCGCCGACCGGTCACAAAGTTATAAGCCGTCCGGCCAAGAAAGTACGGAATATTCCCAAAACCCGAGAGCGATAAAATATTCCGGGTCACGTCGGTAAATACGCGCCGGGAAATCTCGCGCCCCTTTGGGTTAAGGCCGTCGCGAAAGTCGACCAACAACGCCGGGATCTTCGGATGATCGAGCCCGTAGAGGGCCAACGGAATCATTTCCAGCGAACGTGCGCCCGGTGCATCAGGAGTCGTGGGGCGATTGTCTTGATCGAAGTAACGCATTTTTGTGTAGCCGCTCCAGCTACGCAGGCGAGCGTCGGTCCAGGGGTTCGCGATATTCAGAAACCGCCGGCTGAAAGCGCGGCTGGTCTGGGCACTCAGATCGGATCTGGAGATCCACAGCAGGACGTGAGTCGCGCGTCCGTCCGGCATCGTCAGGGGTTGGAAATAAAGTCCCTCGGCTTCGGCCCTCTGTCGCAGCATCTCCCAGTTGTGACCGATGGTATCGGTGGAAGCCATCGAGTGCTTTTCCACCGTGTCGCTGAATTGGTCGGGCCCGAAGAGGCCGCCGAAGGTCTTGCCGGAAAGGATCAAGCGCGCCCGCAACTCGAGCATTTCGCCTGGCGTAAAGGCTGAGCGCTGCTCTAACAGTGGCGTGGCCGCGTCGTCAACTCCGCCCTCGCTATCAGTGGTTGCATTGCTGCCGGATCTTTGTCCCAGTGCCAATAGTTCGCTTTCGTCCTGCGATCGCTGACGCAGGTTTTCATAGTTGCCAAGAATCGTCAGCGCTTGCGTGACATGGGCCGTGCGATAGTCGGCGGCGTTCCGCCGATAGCTGCGACTGGCGGCCTTTAACGGTAGCCCATAACTGTCCAGAAAAACATTTTGCAGTCCCATCCAAAAGAAATCGCTCCATGTTTGGCGGCTGACGTTAGCCAGATCGAGAATTGGCGCCGGGGGATTGTGCGAGGGCTGCTTCCTGCTTTCCAGATGCTGATAAAGAAAAGGAACCGCCGAAGCAATCCGCTTCATCATGGTCGGTCGCGTGTAGGTGAGCATCCACACATAACGAAGCCGATCATTTTCCGCGTCTGTGTCGGATAGGGTATCGCGCACGACGCTGACAAGCGGAACTTCCGGCGCGGGCATCCCGTCTTTGCGCAGGCCATCAAGCCGCCCAAAGATGGTGAGTAGTTCCGCTCCGCCCATGACCGGCAGTCGTTCCACTCTGAAGCGAGTTTCAGTCGGATTGGAGGTCCCAGTTGGAGATTCCGCTGCTCGCGCCGCAGACGATGAATCGGACGCAACGCGCACACCCTCGGCCAATCCCCGAACGAGGCTTGTGGGCAGCGTGCCAGTCCGTTCAATCTCGGCCCGCTTGCTCGGAGCCGCGGGCTTGGTCCCAAACTCGTTTGGTGATTGCGCAGGACTACGGCCGCACCAGATCAACGTTACGACGAGAAGTAAGGTTATTCGGAAAGAAACCCGAGCCGCGACTATGAGGCGGGATTTGTTGGGGCGATGTTTTTTTCCGTCCATGCTTTGAAAAAAACGCTCCTGAAGGAGCGATGTTCCGGCAGCTTGCTGTAAAACGGCGCTGTGTCGCCAGGGCTGCTCGTCGTTCGGCACCAACTTAGCAATCAACGTACCAACATTCCACCTCAGATGTCTGTACGATTGTTACGGTTGTAATTGTGATCGTAGAGCACTGTCGAGGGCCTTATTGCTTGCTGTTTGGCTGATTCGCGGCGGCTGAATCTTTTGCTTCAGCTTCCACATTCGGCGGACCTTTCCATCCGGACTTTTCCAATAAAGTAATCGCGTACCGAATCGGCACAGCAAAGTTTGAAGCGGTGTTCTCAGTGAAGATCGCGAATGTGATCCCTATCACTCGACCGGACGGCCCAAACAGCGGAGCCCCGGAGCCGCCTTCGCCGGTCCGCGCGTCGTAAACAATTCGGCGCGCTCTGAAATCCGTAATGTTGCCCTGAGTCTCCAATGGCTGGATCAGTTTTTTCTCGGCGAAATAATTAAGCTGTGCCTCGACGGAACCGTATCGTTGTTGAATCCCCCGGGCCTCGTTCGGATCCATCAGCGCCAGCAGGCGGTCCGTTCCCGACGGATAACCCATAGTCACGACCAGCTTTCCGACCGCGACCGAGCCCGGATCTTTGTCCAGCGGCAGCACGGGAGTTTTTTTCGGCAAATCCTTCACGTCGATGAAACAGACGGCGACGTCTTCTGATTGCGAAGTCTGCTTTACCTTCAAGGCAATCGGCTGAGTGTTGTCGGGAAAGTAAGCCATGAAGCGCTTCAGTCGCGGTACTCCTTTTACGGTGCTGTTCAGGCTCTGGGCCCGATCATCCGCTTCCCAGGGTTGCGTCACATGCCGATTAGTAAGGACGAACCCGTCGCCGACGTGAAAGCCGGTTCCGGCAAAAGGAAACTCGGCGATGGCGCCGTGACCCTCAGGAGTCAGCACTCCCTCCTCGCCGGTACTCGTCACTGTGGCGCCCGATTCGTTGGTCTGCGTCTCAGGATAACGAAGCGGGCGACCGCTCCCAGGTTCTACAAAGCTGAACGAACCATAAATCAAGCAGACACCGTCGCCGTATTTGACCCGCAGCATTTCCCCCATCGCGATGGTGTTCTGGATGCGGTTGGTCGAGTCTATTACTTTTCCCAACTGGTCATTAGCGTGTTTTAGTTGCTCCGCCTGCGCGGCGAGTTGGGCCTGCTGGTCCCTGATTGTGCGGCGACCTTGCCGGGCCTCGTTGAACTGTGCGAAGCCGATATAAAGCCCACCTACTACCGCCAGGATAATAATCGCGAAAGTGATGATCTTGGTGCTGGGATTAATCTCGCGCACCAGTTCGCGAGTGAACTCACGGAGAAAAATCTTGGCGTCGTCACGCCGCGCGGTCGCCGAGGCTTCCATCGCGGCCTGTTCGATAAAAGGAGCGACATGCGCGCCGTCACGCCGGCCTGGCACCAGTGCAGGGGTTGAGGCAATCGGAAAAAAATGAATCGAGGGGCCCGATGGCCCAATCCAAATTTCGTCTCCGTCGTGAATGCCTTTCTCAGGTTTGATTGATCGGCCGTTGAGTTTTACTTCAAGGTTCGGATCGATGCTGGCGATCCGGTAAATGCCATTCGTGCGGGCCAGCTCGATTACCGGTCCATCGCTGGTCGCCCCTTGCGGCAGGCGGATCTTCACGTCGCAGTCTTCACAAGCGCCAATGCGAATGTGTTCGCGCATGACGACTTCCGTCGACCGATCATTCAGCGACGAGACATGAATTACCAGGCCGTTTACCTTTTGCTCTGCCATCGTTTCAGGAAAAGTGTGTGCCCCTAACATGAAATCAGGCGCCCGCATGAAAGACCGCCGTGGAGCTTGATGCGGTCGTTCAAGCGGTCGCCCGTTCGCACCAATCTTACAATGGAAACGTTTGCGCGCAAAACTTTGCCCAAAGATTCTTCGCGACTGATTAAAGGCAACTCTTCCGTGCTAGCATGGGATTGCATGCCCGAGCGTAAGATCATCGAAAACTTTGAAGAATTATGCGCCCTCGCGCCGATTACGGCCGCGCCTATTCGCCATCACGTGTTTGTGTGCTCGGGAAAATCCTGCTCGGCGGCTGGTAGTGCCGAGGTAATCGAGGCCTTTGATCGTGAACTGAGAGCGCGCGAAATACTCTTTGGCAAAGAAGCTAAGGGCAAGAACCCGAAAGGAAGCATCGTCCTGACTGAATGTGCATCGGTGGGCTTTTGTGCCGTGGGAGCGGCAGTGATGATCTATCCTGACGGCGTTTGGTATGCACAAGTGCGCGCTTCTGATGTAACCGAGATTATCGAATCACACCTCTTGAACGGGCTCGTCGTTGAGCGGCTGGCGCTCCTGCGCCTGCCGGTTCACCCGACCAGCGAAGAATCATACAAGAAAGAAGAGGGGGACTGGGAGGCTTAGAAGATTCAGCCCATCCCGCCTGCCATTACTTGATTGAAATGGTTAAAGCGTAGTTGGCGTTCCCTCGCGTGCCGCCAACCACGATGACGTATTCGTTGTCGATGGGCAGTTCTCCCGACCAGCTTGTCGCGTCATCACCATCGCCGGCGCCGGGTAAAGACTCTTCCTCGCCATGGAAATAAATCTGAAAGACAGCGTTCTTCTCAGTTGAAGTGATCTTCACCGACATTCTCTGTCCGGCTTTCGCGCCGACATAATAACGGTCCCGATCGCCCCGAACCACAGCGTCTCTGATCGTAATCGACGAAGTACCTTTAGGAAACCGGACTTTCTTTTTCACACCCTGCGCTGACAGGGAACTGAAGGCGAAGGCCCAGATAAAGACGATGGCAATCACGCGGCTATTCTTTCGAGCTAAACTAATTGGATTGAGCATTCGGAACTCTCCCTGGTTTTGTAAGTGCGATTTTCTGCAAGTCTGCGGCCTTCTCATAAGCGCCACAAATTTATTGCTGACCGAAGATGTACGGCGGCAGCTCTCTGATAGCGCCCTTCGAGAACATCCACGGCGGCATCTCGAATTTGATCCGGTGAATGCAGTTGGGCTGGACCACCACGTTAATCGAATTGTCCCCGCAGGTGGACATGAAGAGGTATCCGAAATAAATCCTGACGTTGTGCATTCCACCCGCCAATTGAAAGGAGTGAGTGCCCCACGGTCTCTTACAGGCGACGCCGTCGATGACAATCGTCGGCGTACAGAGATAAAGAAAAAATGAGAGGGGAAAGAAGCTGGTTTCGACTTGTATCCCCGTCCAGGGTTGTTGTGTAGCCATTTAGTGTTCTCCTTCTTCGCTTAGTCCCCGGTTCCGGAGGGACTAAATATTTATAGAACTCAAAGGCCCAAAGGACTTGAAGCTCAGGAGGAGCGAAGGACGCGGATTTGCGAAAGACATATTGCGCTCCGGAGCTAAAGAGAATCTTCGGGCAAACTGAGTAAACATTTGGCGGCTCTGCGGCCGGCACGATCGGTGTAAAACTTCATAAGGCACCACACTAGTTTCTACTTCGTGTAATGGATTGTGCCGGGCCTCGCGGAAAACTCACTTAATCTTTCCCGGTCCCCATAGTGCGCGACCGGCCTTTGCTCCGGTCGGCACGCTGTCCTTCAGCACTTGCACTCCATTGACGAAGACATTTTTCATTCCGACGGCGTACTGATGCGGATTTTCATAAGTGGCTTTGTCGGCGATCGCCTTTGGATCGAAAACAACTACGTCCGCGAAATATCCGTCCTTAAGCAAGCCGCGATGATCCAGACCGAGGTTCGCAGCCGGCAAACCGCTAAGCCGCCGCACGGCTTCCGCCAGCGTGATTACCTTCTCCTCGCGCACGTACTTGCCAAGCAAACGCGCAAAGTTACCATAGGCGCGCGGGTGCGTCGATGATTCGAGGAACATGCCTTCGGCGGCCATCGAAGATGCATCCGAGCCGAGCGAAACCCATGGCTGGCTCAATTCCTTCCTGATATTTTCTTCGCTCATGGTGAACGTGACGACCTGAATGCGTGAGCGGGCTTCGAGCACGAGGTCGAGCATCGTTTCAACTTCGTCTTTGCCGCGCATCGCCGCAACTTCAGTGAGTGTCCTGCCAATCAGCGGCTTCAGTTTCGCGGGCCTGAGCCCAACCAACACAGTGCGGGCCATCGGGCCGCGTTGATGCAGCTCGTCACTGATCTTTTTGCGCGCGGCAGGATCGGCAAGTCTTCTGTAGAGAGCTTCATCGCCACCACTGTGCGCCCAGGCCGGTATCCGAGAGTCGATCGAGTTGGAACTCGCCGTGTATAGATACATGTCCGCCGTGATTTTCAATCCGTCACGGCGGGCGGCGTTGATCATCGCGATCAGGCGATCCATCTTGCTCCAGTTTCGCTCGATCGAAGCTTTGAGATGATAAATCTCGGCCGGAATGTTGGCCTCGCGGCTGATGCGCAGCAGCTCCTCGACGGCTTCGATCAAGGCGTCGCCTTCATTGCGCATGTGCGAGGTGTACTTGCCCTGATACTTTGCCGCTTCCTTGCACATCTCGATCAGTTCTTCGGTGCTGGCATAAGTATCAGGCGCGTAAATCAAAGACGAGCCGATGCCCAACGCCCCCGCTTCCATTTCCCGCCGCACGACCTCGCGCATTTGCTTGAGCTGATCGGGTGTAGCCTTCTTGTCCTCAAGCCCGATTACGTAGGTGCGCACCGTGCCCGCGCCGATGAACGAAGCGACGTTGGGGGCGACGCCGCGTTTCTCCATGTAAGTCAGATACTCGGCCAGCGTCGTCCAGGGAATCTCGAACTTGAAATCCCCCTGCTGCGCCAGCATCCGCTTCTTCATCTCCGCGTTGAGCGGACCCATCGACGTGCCTTCGCCGAAGATTTCCGTGGTGACGCCCTGGCGAATCTCACTCTGCGAACGATAATCCGCAATCAGCGAAGTTCCCGCCCACGAGAGCATGTTGATGAAGCCCGGCGCGACGGCGAGTCCGCGCGCGTCGATTACCGTCCGAGCGTCAGCATCTCTTAAGTTTCCGATAGCGACGATTCGATCGCCTTTGATGCCGAGGTCTGCTTTGACTGGCGCTGAGCCGGTGCCGTCATAAACGGTGCCGTTCTTGATGAGAACGTCGAAGGTCGAAGGCTTCGGCTGCGCCGATAGTGTGGACGGGAAAAGCAGGAGAGCGAGAAGTAACGATATGACTCTGATTTTCATGAGAAGTAAGTAACGCTGGGACAGTTGTTAGGTGATTGTGCGCTCATCTACGAGAGCCTTCAGTTCACTCACTGATAGCAGTTGTTTGCCCTTATGCAGCATCCGATGGCAATTGGAGCATACAAGAGCCATATCTCGGACCTTTGTCTTGTCCTTGCCGTTTAACGATGCGACGGGCTTGGTGTGGTGAGCTTCTATGAACCCTTCCCCGCGCTTCCATACTTCTGCGCGAAGTCCATCGAGCAAACGTCGCACTCAAGCTTTGCAGTCTTTAAGAAGCGGTTGGCTTTTGCCTTTCTCGCAATCTTGGCATCGCGTTCCAAATGTCGATGCCATCCAAATCGTTCGCCCCCCTCCGGAAAAGCTGACTCATCATCTTCATCTGCGATGCTCTCCTCAGCTTCCTTCCTTCGATCGATTACTTGATAGTCTCGGCTTGAGAAGTAATTCTTTGCTTCCACCGCATTGAAGTCCGCTGCGGGGTACTCCAGACCGGTTGCAATTCGTGTTGCGAGCGAGATCACGTATTTTGGAGGATACCGTTTGCCATCAATGATGAGATCGTAGTGAACTGAACGTCGGTCGCGAGGCATGACGCCCTGCTCGACCTTCTCATCAATCTGCTTAGCGGCCTGACGAAAGTGGTGTTCGGTGAGGATCTTTGGAATCATCTTTGCCTCCCTGAATCACCCAACTAAATTACCGGGCTTGCGCGCGCGGACGCCTTGGTCGAGACGGCCACTCGAAACTACGCGGCGATTGATTCACTCTTGGCAATCGCTTTCGCTATGTCTTTCTTCTTGGCGCCCGCCGCGAAGAGGGCGCGAACCAGCAGGTCGAGCGAGACTGCCGGATCGCTGGCTTCCATCTTGGCTACACGTGACTGGCTCGAACGAAGGCGCTTTGCGAGGTCACTCTGCGATAGACCATGCTGTTGTCGTCGCTCTTTCAAACTCGCGCTTAAGGTGAGTTTGAGTTCGACGAACGCGGATTCTTCCGGCGTCAGACCGAGAAAGTCTTTCGCCGATCCAACTTTCCATCCGGCCTTCTCAAGGCGCTTCCTTTTGGCTGGTTTCATGTGACTTGGCACCTCTACTATCTCGACGCTTCAAATTGTTTCAGCCGGCGTTTGCAATCCCCGATTATGCGTAGCGGCGTTTGCTTCGTGGTTTTGCGAAAGACTTCGAGAATCACGATCGCGTCGCTTTCGATTCGATAAATAATTCGCCATCTCTTATCCTCGTCTTGTATCCGCAATTCATGGCATCGCGATCCAATACTCGGCATTGGGCGCGAGTGCGGCAATGACAAGTTCTCTCCACGCTGCAATCGTCGGAGCAATACACCCGCCTCAATACGGGCCGCGTTGCCAAACGGCGGAGTCTTAACTTCTCCACGCAGCCAGACTAGAGGTTTGTCATCAGCCGCCATGTTTCCGGATTGAGTCTATGTCAGATGTGACATGCTGGCAAGGACGGGATTAGGATTAGCTTGCGCTCGCGGCTTGCTTCGGCTTCCAACGCAGCACCGGTTTCCGCGCTGCCGCCGCTTCGTCAAGACGGCCGATGCGCGTGGAGTGTGGGGCGTTCAAAACCAGTTCGGGATCTTCAATAGCTTCGCGCGCGATCGAACGCATGGCTTCGATGAACTGATCGAGTTCCTGCCGCCCGACTGATTCGGTGGGCTCGATCAGCATGGCTCCCGAAACAATCAACGGAAAATAGATCGTCATCGGATGGAAGCCGTAGTCGATCAGACGCTTGGCAATGTCGAGCGTGTGTACGCCCTTGCGCGCCTGACGTTTGTCGGTGAAGACGACCTCGTGCATTGGCGGTGCTGCGAAAGGTTTTTCGTAGTCCGGGAGCAATCCCTGCGCAATGTAGCGCGCGTTGAGCACCGCGGCCTCGGTGGCTTCGCGCAAACCATCGTAGCCGTGCGTGAGAATGTAGGACAGCGCGCGCAGCATCATTCCATAGTTGCCGAGAAAGGCTTTGACGCGGCCGATCGATTGCGGATAGTTGGAGTCCAGGCTAAAGACTGGCGAGTCTACCCCGTCGCCACCGTTCCGGGTTCTGACAATTCGCGGGACCGGCAGGAAGGGCTCGAGCTCTTTGGTGCAGCAGCATGGACCAGAGCCGGGAC
>JAWVEM010000190.1:0-25468 GCA_033856735.1 Blastocatellia bacterium | reverse complement strand
TAGCCCACAGCGCCAGCTGTGGGTAAGAGTGCGACGATCAGCACCGGAGCCCCAGCGGGGCGACATAAGATCTGGCCGTGGTGATCCGGTCGAGCATGGGAATTATGTCGCTCGCTTCGCGAGCTTGGTTTCAATTTACAACGTGAACCCACAGCTGGCGCTGCGGGCTACTGATATGCCGCCCGCGATGCGGGCTTTGCAAACATCCGAAGCGATCCAAATCAAAAATATGCCCCCCCTCTATTACAAACAGGATTTAGAAACTGATAAAGGGCCAAACGAGCCCAGCCTTGGAACAACGCTCAACAGCATCAGTAAATCGGACAAGAGTGCGGCAGTCGGCGCAATCATCAATGCCGATCCGTTAGCCGGTGATTGGACGGGATCATCAGGCGCTGGAGGGCTCGTCGAGGAGTGGCAGATTAGAAACGAAAATGGAAACTGGACAGTAAAGGGTAAATGGCTGCGTGGAAACGAAGAGGTGGGAAATTTTGGTGGTGAAAATTATCGCTACTTGAATAGGCATCTGACGTTTACTCAGGTCATTGATAAGCCTCCCATCGCAGGCTGGACCAGCGGCACAAAACTGGAAGTTTGGGCAGAGGGCAATAGTATGACTTTCAGATGGACCACGGCCGACGGAAACACCGGCACGGTTACTCACAACAGAAAGCAATAGCGATTGAGCCGATAGTTAGAACTTTGAGCGGAATCAGTTGATACTTGAGACTCGCCGTGACAGAATTCCGAGACTCCTAGGAGAGGGATCGTGCCGAAACTGAGTAGACAGAGTTTGAGTTCAAAGGTAATGCGCGTCGCGAGAGTCATTCTCGGGGCGGCAATCCTGCTGTCGATTCTTTGGGCCAACATTCCTACTGCTGCACTCGCAAGCGGTCCTATGTGCCACTTGGCTTGTTGCGCGGGCCGAGCGCCGCATGCGGCCGGCTCATGCATGAACGGGTCATGCCACGCAGTTCTAAAGGATCGCAGCACGACCTCCAGGATTCATCTTCAATTGCCAGCTCACGAATCTGAGCAACTATGCGGCCTCCCGCTGAGAGCAACACGGAATTCAGCGAACTCGTTGCGAGGATTTACTGCTCTTTCCCTCGCCTCGTCTCATGAGCAATCTCCTGGCAGTCGTGGGCCTGGAGTGGCGAGCGTGTCCACGGCGACGCTTGCTAAGCCTTGCCAATCAGACTGCGGCGCAGGAACCTTAAGTTCCTCGAATCAGAGCCGTCCGCGCGACACGGGCGCAATCTCTTACGCAGACAGACCGCGTCCACCCTCAAACGCACGACCTGAGCATTCCTCATTCAGCCGCGCGCAGGCATTGGACGCGCAATGCCGACGTTCCCGTCCACGCGGTCCTCCGATTTCTTCTTCCTGATTCGTCAAGCTAACAGCACCTGAAGGGGGCGAAGTCTACCCAGTCACGTCGATAATCGACGCGGGCCCTGGGGCGGCTGTCCTAGGCGCATCAACGAGTTTCTTCCGCTCTTGCCGGCACCTTGCCATCAGTGCCAGGGAGCAGACTCTTTGTAAGTGAGGAGAAGTCATGAATATCAATCGACTCTTATCCAGTTTCGTTCTTATCATTTTAAGTTTTGCCGCAGCTCAAGCGTCCGTCTTTGGCGACGTGAAAGGTACGGTGCTCGATCCACAACAACGTCCACTTGTTGCCGCCAGAGTCAGTCTGGTTTCTCGTACGTCGTCTTTCTCGCGATCTACCGATACCGATGGTGACGGTGCGTTCTCTTTTCGCGCCGTGCCGATTGGAGAGTACACCGTTACGGTTGAAACCAGCGGCTTCAGCAAATCCACGCTGGCGCTGATCGTCTTGTCTGACCACGCAACGGTGTTACGCGTGCAATTGAAGATCGCCCCCGTGTCACAACAGGTCGAAGTCAGAGCCACACCGGGACAGGTGGGCTCAGACTCTCCTACTCCAGTCACGCTCATCAGCCGCAAACAGATTGCGCAAACGCCAGGCGCGAGTCGCACGAACAGTCTCTCAATGATCACGGATTACGTGCCAGGATCGTATGTGACGCACAACCAACTCCACATTCGGGGTGGCCATCAGGTGACGTGGTTAGTCGACGGTGTCCCGGTCCCGAACACCAACATCGCCGACACGGTGGGACCGCAGTTCGATCCAAAAGACATCGACTATCTGGAAGTTCAGCGCGGCAGTTACACGGCCGAGTACGGCGACCGCACTTACGGAGCGTTCAACGTCGTCCCCCGCAGTGGGTTTGAGCGCAACCGTGAAGCCGAACTAGTGCTCTCTTACGGCAACTTCAATCAAACAAACGATCAGTTGAGTTTCGGCGATCACACCAAGCGGTTTGCTTACTACGCGAGCGTTAGCGGCAATCGGACTGACTACGGTCTTGAGACTCCGGTAGCTCAAGTGCTCCACGATCGCAGCAATGGCCTCAGCGGATTTACATCTCTAATCTTCAATCCGAATCCGAAAGATCAGTTCCGGCTCGTCACCGCGCTGCGCCGAGACTTCTTCCAAGTTCCAAATGATCAGGATGCCCAAGCCGCCGGCATTCGCGATATCGAACGGGAACGCGATGCTTTCATTAACTTCTCGTGGGTCCGTACCCTTAATAGCAAATTTCTCTTAACGGTTTCACCCTTTTATCACTACAACCGCGCCGCTTTCATCGGCGGGCCAAATGACACGCCAATAGTTCCGCGCGACGAACGCAGTTCGCAATACGGCGGGGCGCAAATCGTCTTGAGCGCCTTAACCCGCCAGCACAACGCGAAGGCCGGCTTCTACGGCTTCTGGCAACGCGACTCGGCTTTCTTTAGTTTGCAGGGCCTTGATGGCAACGGCAATCCGGTGAATTTGCAGCAAAGCCAGAACCCTCACGGCAATCTGGCGGCGTTCTTCGTCGAAGATCAGTACAAGCCAACATCATGGCTTACATTTTCCGGGGGGCTGCGATTCACGCGCTTTCATGGCTCTCTGAATGAGACGGCGACGAGTCCGCGCGTTGGCGTGGCCGTTCGGATTCCGCGCGTGAACATCGTGTTGCATGGATTCTATGGTCGCTTTTATCAAGCTCCGCCGCTCTCGACCATCGCTGGACCATTGCTCCAATTCGCGGTGGCCCAGGGTTTCGATTTCACCCCGTTGCGCGGCGAGCGTGATGAAGAGCACCAGTTCGGTATTACGGTTCCGATTAAAGGGTGGGCGATAGATGCTGACTACTTCCGCACCGGCGTCAAGAACTTTTTCGACCACAACGCACTGGGTAACTCGAATATTTTCTTTCCGTTGACGATCGAGAGAGCCCGCACCAGGGCTTTTGAAGTAACGGCGCGCTCGCCGCTTTTGTTTGGGCGCGCTCAATTTCATCTGGCCTATTCACATCAGAAGGCTGAAGGCCAGGGCGCGGTAACGGGCGGGCTAACAGATTTCTCTCCACCGGCTGACTTCTTTCTCCTGGACCATGATCAACGTAACACTCTTAGCACCGGTCTGACGGTTACTCTTCCGCAGCGGAGCTTCATCTCCACCAATCTCGGCTACGGTTCGGGCTTCACTGACGCCGGCGGTCCGGCCCATTTGCCGGGGCACACATTGATTGACGTGAGTCTTGGAAAAGAATTCGGCGAGAACTGGCTGATCGTCTTACAGTCCGTCAACATTGCTAATCGGCGCTTCTTGCTCGACAACAGCAATACGTTCGGCGGCACGCACTTCGCCGAGCCGCGACAGATCTATGTAGAGGTGCGCTACCGTTTTCATTACTGATCAACGATCCTGGCCTTGGAGGAATAATTTGAAAGTCACGCTGACAGGGACGCTTGACACTCAAAGAACCCGCTACCTATAGTTCTTCTCAACAATGCGTAAGTGGCTTACAACTTTAATTCTCGCCGCGTCCATGCTCGGTGGTGCGATTGGCGTTAGCTCGCATGAGGGCGAAGGCTCGATGGCTAATATGCCGGATTGTTGTAAGAAGGCGCAGTCGACGAGCGGCGGTCCGCAGGTTTCGATGGCTCGGCTCTGCTGCAACTTGAATTGTTCCGAACCAGGAAGTGGTGGCTCGAGTTCTTCTTTCAGCTTTTCAGTTCAGCAAACCGTGACTCCTCTGGGCGCGGTTCTGCCAACTGCGCCGACGGTCAGTAACATTTGTCCGCTGGGTCGCTATTCACGTTCATCTCACCCGCACGATTCGAATCCGAAGTACATTCAACATCTCGCACTCCTGATCTAGTAGCCACAGGGCCGTAGTGTGTCTACTCGTAAGAGCATATTTTCTGTTCGTGCGCTTTGCGTCGTTCCGGAAGCCGCACCCGTGCGGATTCATCACTGCTATCAGATTAGGAGAAGATAAATGAGACGAAACACTTTTGGAGCAATCATTGGTTTGGTCTTGAGGCCCTCCCTTACGGTCGGGCTTCTGACACTGGCAATATTGTTTGGCGGCGCGGCGAGTTCCAGCGCGCAGGTAAAGCGTGTGCAGATGCACATCGCGGGTTACCTCTGCGGCAATTGAGTCTTCAACATACAGAAGGCCGTGAGCCGTCTAGACTACGCACCGAAACTCAAGGAAATTCAAGTCACTGACATTCAAAAGGGATTGGGTGTGTTCACGCCCAAGCCGGACAAACCCGTATCGTTCGCCGCGTTGAGGGCAACGTTGAAGAGCGCGGGTTACACACTCGATTCAGCAGACATAACCGTCGCGGGAACGCTGGCGAAGGATGAGCAGGCTTGGGCCATCATCGTCCAACCTTCGGGACAACGCCTGACCCTCGAAGGGCCGAACGTGGATCAGGCCCTGGCAGGAGCGGTGGCAGGCGCGCAGGTTGAAGTCGCCGGCGATTGGAAAACCATCGGGGAAGGCGCGACCACCCATGAATCGATCTCGCCGAGGGCGGGCAAGATCAGCCATGGGAGTCAGAGTGAAAACTCGAACTCGGCATCGTTTGCAAAGTTCACGAACGCAAGCTTTGTTACGAGGGATGACGCCGCACGCGGCGGGCCATTGGACGCGGTCTCGATACTTGGGCCCGCGGCTCCCGACCCGGCGTTGCCTGCTCCGATCCGTGTGACTTCACCGGGGCTGACTGTTTACAAAGGAGGCGCGGTGACGCCGCGTCTCTACTTTATCAAGCAACATCTCGGGACTCTCGCGGTAAATCGTCAGGTATTTGACTTGAGCGTATCTTACACTCCCTCGCCAAGGATTCAGTTGGAAATTGAAGCGCCGTTCTCACGTACGGCCTACGACAACCGGATCACGTCGGGTTCGGGATTTGGGCTCGGCAACCTGACGGGCTGGGCAAAGTACCGGTTCTTCCGGAAGGTGAAAACCTACGGGGACAAACAAGCGGCACTGCGAGTTGGTCTTGAGCTGCCGACAGGGAGGAGCTCCGCTCCGAGTTCGGCCCAAATCAACGTGCCGGCATTTGTCAGGCAACAACTCACGCCGATCAATGGAGGGTTGTCGCCGCATTTCGATCTCGCTTTTTCTCACGCGGGCGGACGCGTCATCTTCGGCGGGAATGCCGAAATGATCTTCCGCACTGAGCGGGCGGGCTTTCGTTTGGGACATGAGCAACGTCTCAGCACTGACCTCGAATATGTGTTGTTGCCGCGCGACTATAAGAAGCCTGGCGGGGAGTTGTTTCTGATCCTGGAAACGACGTTCGTTCATCGGGGCACGGGCCATCTCTCGGGCTTGCCGGTCGCCGGCAGCCGGGCGACGGAATACTTTCTTGCTCCCGGTCTTCAATATGCCGCGCGTCCGCGTTTCGTGATCGAAGGGAGCTTTCAGTTTCCAGTTGTTCGCAACACTGGCCCGCTCGTGCTGCGTACTGACAGAAATATTTTGCTTGGGGTGAAGTATTTATTTTAAGGTGCGCACTTATGAGAACGTTCCTTCTACAGTCTCTGCTTCTGGTGCTCTCTGTTTCGGCGGTCGCGCAGTCTTCAAAACCGGCGGCGGCGCTGGCTCTTAAGGATATTCAAGGCCGCTCGTTCAAGCTGGCCGACTACGAGGGCAAGGTCGTACTCGTAAATTTCTGGGCGACGTGGTGTCAACCATGTCGCGTGGAGATCCCGGACTTAATCAGGAAGCAGCGCGAGTATCGGGACCAGGGTTTACAGATCGTCGGCATAACCTATCCACCTGAAAAAATTTCGGAAGTGCGGCGCTTTGTCCGCAATCTCAGTATGAATTATCCGGTGGCGATCGGAACTAAGACGACCAAGACTCTCTTTACCTCCAGCGAGACACTACCGATGACGGTGGTTATCGATCGAGACGGATCTGTTCACGATGTCATCGAAGGAATCATGTATGCGGATGAGTTTGAGCAGAAGGTCAAACCGCTGCTCTCGCGTGCCCGCGCTGCTGGACTACGAAGAAAACCCTGAAAAGCAAAAGAGGCAGGGATTAGTTTCTAAACGGGCTTGAGTTGGTCGAACCGACAGACGGCCAGCGTTTGACGACGAGGGCCGCCGATGCGTCTGACAGTGACGAGGTCGCCTTCGCGCGATTCGATTCTTACTTTCTGGCCGTCCGGCAATCGGTAGAGACGGCCGCGCCGGTTGTATGGATCATTCATCAAGACAATCTTAACAGGTGCGTCAAGTAGGGCTTTTGCAAGGAAGTAAGGCGCCGAATCATTCTATCCCGCTTCTCGATTTTTGCATCAAGATCGCCTGGCGAGGGTTGCCCTCCCTTACGGTCGGGCTTCTGACACGGACTCTAGATAGTCAGTACCGGGGGCGGTAGCGACCTGGTCCCAATCCACGCTACGGTCGAGTGATCCGGCAAATAACCCAGTCGCTACTGCTCCCGGCACTGACCTCATCGTCCAACTTCCCTCGCGACCAGGGCGATCGGGACCTGCGCAAACACCTCAACAATGTGCTGGCAGTCCGTCTTTGTTAACATCGATTTAAGATCACGGTAAGATCGATTTAACCTCCTTCGTCTAGGCTGAGCCTTCCGCTTTCTTGAACTCGAGACTTTGCGATCGCGAGCGCCCGGCTTATCGCGCGTCCAAGCCTTCGCGACGGAGTTCAAGAACTTCCGCCACAGTCAGAGGAGGACACCATGGCTCAGCGACAAAGCATATTTCGGCACGCTTCGTTCAGACAGGCATTTGTGATGTTGACCCTCTTGATCCTGTCCGGAGTCGCAGTTGCTCAGTCGACGTCTGCAATCGATTCTTCGCAGTCTACAAGCGCATTGAAGTCTGCCTCTGCCGCGCTCGCGCCAACCGAAACGCCGGCCACTAACGTAGACGATCGATTGAAAGCCCTGGAAGACGACCTGCGGCGGCAGAGCAAAACACTTGCGGAAATGCAGGCCCTGATCACTGAGCAGCAACGGCTGATTGAGACGCTTTCGGCCAAAGGCGAGGGCGCCGATCAAAAGGTGGCAGAGATCGCCGCGCCGCTATCTGCTGCATCAGATAAGCCGTCATCTGCGACACAGACGCAAACTCCAGCCTTGGAAGAGCGCCTGAAAAAAGTCGAGAACAAGATGCTCGCGATTGGCGGGTTACGTTTCAGCGGAGATTTTCGTTTGCGCTTCGACGGCGTCTTTCGCAAAGCTGAGCCGGCGCCTCCCGCGGGTTTCGCTGCGCTCACCCATCAGCAAAACGCGAGAATGCGTTATCGCCTGCGTTTGAATCTCGACACGGATATTAATTCGAAACTTAGCATTCATGGACAGTTGGCGACGGGTCCGATTAATAATCCGCTGACGATGGATCAGGACTTTGGCGAAACCAGTGCGCGCCATCCCTTCTTCATCAGCGAGGCCTGGGCGGATTTTCATCCGAACAAGTCGGTGCAGCTTCAGGCGGGCCGCGTGCAGGAGATCTTTGCCGACAATTCCCGCTTTCTTTTTGACGATGACATCCGCTTCAACGGATTCAACGAGAAATACACCCTCGGTTTCAAGCGGAACGGATTGAAAGTTTCCAGCCTTGAATTACGCGCCGGCCAATACATTCTCAGTAATCCCAATGTGGCGATCGTGACGGCGGGCAGTCCGCTGGCCCAGGCTGGAGCCGTCATCGGATCGACCGGCCGCAGTTCCAATCTTTTCCATCAGGGCTTAATGCTCAATCAAAAATACAACGATCGTTGGAGCAGCCAGTTCGGCGGGGACCTTCAGCTCTATCGCAATCCAAATCAGATACAACTGGCTTCGACTGCAAATGGCGTCGCCTTGATCGTGCAGAACGGGCTGGGCCTGGCATTATCAGGCCCCTTAGCCGGCACAGGCAACGCGACTACGACTTCGGGCGGAGCGATCTATACGGCCAGGAATTTTCAAATTGCGCGGCTTACTTATCGTTTGAACTGGTCTGGATTCAAAGCGAGCGGTCGAACGTATCCGGTCAGTTTCAATGTGCAGGCCGCGCGCAATGTCGGAGTCGGTATTAATGAGCGCGATGCCTTTTTGGCCGCGCTGCAAATCGGCAAGGTCGCCGGGCGGGGCGACATGGCTTTCCTTTATGTGTTTTCAACTAAAGGCGCGAACTCGCTTATCTCGCAAGTTACCGACGACGATTTGGGAACGGGCAGTGGGGTGAACATTCGCACCAACCACTTCCGCTTCGACTATGGACTGGCGAAAAAGGTATCGCTGCAAAGCTTGCTGTACATTCAAACTGAACTGCGCAACAGCGGAGATTTCCCCAGCTTCTTTGTGCCCCTGAACGCGTTCACGCCCAGACAGTATCGTCTGCAGGAGCAAATCGTATTCAACTTTTGATCTGGGTGCACAGCACTCCAACTAAATCTAATCGGAGGACTTGATGTTGATATCAAAAAAGACTATGCGCGCTAAGGTCGCGATTGTTTTCCTTGGGATACTCGCTCTCGTTTTCGCGGCTTGCAGCGGCAAGTCCGGGAGTGAAGTCAGGCTGCAGGGCGCCGGGGCTACGTTTCCAAATCCGCTCTATCAGAAATGGCTGAGCGAGTATGGCAAGCTGAATCCAAACGTCAAAATTGATTATCAATCGATTGGTTCGGGTGGAGGCATCAAGCAGATTCAGGCGCGCACGGTTGATTTCGGGGCCTCGGATTCGCCGATGAAGGATGCCGATCTAAAGGCAGCGCCGGGTGAAATCCTGCACGTCCCGACAGTGCTGGGCGCCGTCGTGATCACTTACAACCTCGCTGGTGTGGCGCAGCCGCTACGGTTCACTCCTGACGTTATTGCCGACATCTTTCTCGGTAAACTCAAGAAGTGGAATGACCCGCGAATCAAGACAGAGAACTCCGGCGTGAACTTTCCCGACGCCGACATTACGGTGGTGCATCGCTCCGATGGCAGCGGAACCAGCGCGGTCTTCACCGACTACCTTTCAAAGGTAAGTCCCGAATGGAAAGAGAAAGTTGGCTCAGGCACTTCGCCTAATTGGCCTGTCGGTCTCGGCGGCAAAGGTAATGAAGGCGTGACCGGCCAGGTCAAGCAGACGCCGAACACTATCGGCTATGTCGAGTTGGCTTACGCAGTGCAGAACAAACTTCCGGCGGGGCTCGTCAAGAACAAGGCCGGCAACTTCGTCGAGCCGTCAATCGATGCGGTAACCACAGCAGCCGCGGGAGCGGTGGCCGCGACACCTGACGATCTGCGCGTTTCAATAACTGACGCGCCTGGTCCGACGGCGTATCCGATTTCCAGCTACACCTACATTCTGGTTTACAAGGAACAGCAGGATGCGGTGAAGGGAAAGGTCCTGGTTGACTTTCTCTGGTGGGGGATCCATGACGGGGAAAAGTTCGCGAAGGATTTGTTGTACGCGCCCCTGCCCGACGAGATCATCAAGCGCGCCGAAGCGAAGATCAATTCGATAACCGCCGGCGGCAAGCCCTTGCGATAGATTAATAGAGGCGCTGTTTAGCAGCGGGACTCGTCCCGCTCTTCAATCGGAAGAGGGCGGACAAGTCCGCCCTCTAAACGCCGGTGTTGGTATGGATTGATGACAACAGCGAGCGACAAACCAAGGCTTCTCTCGCATTGGCGCCGAAGGCTTTCGCCTACGGGGAATACGGGTGACGCGATTTTTCGCGCACTGATTTTTGCCGTGGCTCTGCTGATGGTGCTGATTGTCGGGGCGATGATCCTGGCGCTGGCGTCACACTCGATGCCTTCGATTCGCCGGTTTGGCTTCGGCTTTCTCACCGGCCGCGGGTGGGATCCCATCAAGGAACAATTCGGGTCACTCGCCTTTGTCTATGGGACGATCGTCTCTTCATTGATCGCGCTTGTGATCAGCGTGCCGCTTTCGCTGGGCATTGCGATCTTTCTGGTGGAGCAGGCGCCCCGATCGATTTCACGGCCGATTACTTTCCTGGTGGAATTGCTCGCCGCGATCCCTTCAGTAGTTTATGGGCTTTGGGGGATTTTTGTTCTGGCGCCATTCCTGCGCGAGCACATCGAGCCCTTGCTGGCGCGCTGGTTCGGCTGGATGCCGTTGTTCCAGGGACCAATCACCGGAATCGGTTTGCTAACCGGCGGCGTGATCCTGGCTATCATGGTGACACCGATTATCTCCGCGGTGGTGCGTGATGTCTTGTCCGCCGTGCCGAATACGCAACGCGAAGCCGCGCTCGCTTTAGGGGCGACAAAGTGGGAAACCACCGTCGTGGTTTTGGTAAACGGCGCGCCGGGAATCGCCGGCGCGGTGATTCTGGGCCTGGGGCGCGCGCTCGGTGAAACGATGGCCGTGACGATGGTGATCGGCAACCGGCCACAGATAAGTGCTTCATTATTTCAGCCGTCATACACGCTGGCTTCGGTGATCGCCAACGAATTCACCGAAGCCACCGCTGACATTTACTTGAGTTCTTTGGTAGAGCTGGGCCTGATTCTTTTTCTCGTCACCTTTGTTGTTAACGCCATCGCCCGCGTTCTGGTTTGGCGAGTCACGCGCCGGACTACCGGCGTGGGAATGGCGGTGTAGCAGTTTGCGCGCGCAAGTGAACCACTTGCGCCACAGTTATGAGGACTCTTTCACGAACAGATCGATCAAGACGCGCTATCAGCGCATTGCTGACGACGCTGACAGCGCTCTGCACTTTATTGGCGATCGGCACGCTGGCGATCATTCTTTCGTACATCGCGATGCGCGGCGTGGGCGCGCTTAGCTTTCGCTTCTTGATTGATACTCCTCGGCCCGTGGGCGAGGGCGGCGGCATCGGCAACGCTATTGTCGGTTCAGCCGTGCTGCTCCTTCTGTCATGCGTGGTAGGCATACCCGCGGGCATCGGCACCGGAGTCTATCTGTCCGAGTTCGGTGGCGGACTTTTCGGAAGTGTCGTCCGGTTCCTGGTTGATACGCTGACCGGGATTCCTTCGATCGTCACCGGACTGTTCGTGTATGCGGTCTTTGTGCTGCAGATGAAACATTTTTCGGCGCTGGCGGGCGGGGTCGCACTGGCTCTGATCATGATCCCGATCGTGGCGCGGACTACTGAAGAGATGATTCGTTTGGTGCCACATAGCCTGCGCGAAGGCGCCCTGGCGTTGGGAGCGCCGCAATGGAGAGTCACGTTGGGAGTGGTAATTCCGGCGGCAGCGTCAGGAATCGCAACGGGTGTCATGCTGGCGGTCGCGCGTGTCTCAGGAGAGACGGCGCCGTTGCTGTTCACCGCGTTCGGCAGCCGTTTCTTTCCCCGGAACCTGAACGAGCCGATCGCGTCGCTGACTGTGCAAATTTATAACTACGCGATTTCTCCATACGACGAATGGCACGCGCAGGCATGGGCGGCGACGCTGGTCCTGATGACGCTTATTCTCAGCATCAATGTGGGAGTTAGGTTTCTGACTCGCCGGAAATTTTAGTTAACCGAAATGTCTACATCCACGCCACTGTTAACTCAGAAGCTTGCGGTCCCCAGCCGTGTGGCCCTCGCTATGCGCGAGACCAAGATCGCCGTCGACGGCTTAAACTTTTATTATGGCCGGACCCAGGCCCTGCATGACATTTCTCTTAACATTCCGGCTCAAATGGTGATGGCTCTCATCGGACCATCGGGTTGCGGCAAGACGACTTTTCTACGCACGCTCAATCGCATGAATGATGTGATCCCGGGCACACGCGTTCAAGGCAGCGTCCTGATCGATGGCCAGGATATTTACGATGCCGGGGCCGATGTGGTCGATTTACGCCGCAAAGTCGGGATGGTTTTTCAAAAGTCGAACCCCTTTCCGAAATCCATTTTTGATAACGTCGCTTATGGCCTCAGGATCAATCGGCTCACTTCGAGCAAAGCTGAACTGGAAGGTCGGGTCGAACAGGCATTGCAGGATGCGGCCCTCTGGACGGAAGTGAAGGATCGTTTGAAATCCTCCGCGCTCAGTCTTTCCGGAGGACAGCAACAGCGACTCTGCATCGCACGCGCGCTGGCCATTCGTCCGGAAGTGATCTTGATGGACGAGCCGGCCTCGGCACTGGATCCGATTGCCACTTCCAAAATCGAAGAGCTGATCGTGGATCTGAAAAAGCAATACACGATCGTCATCGTGACGCACAACATGCAGCAGGCCGCGCGGGTGTCAGACTTGACCGCATTCTTTCTGCTCGGCAAACTGATTGAAGTAAGTACCACTGAAAAAATGTTCACCGCGCCGGATGAGAGAGTGACTGAAGATTACATCACCGGCCGTTTTGGCTGATTAGGAATCAAAAAGTAATGGAAGTGCACCGGCATCTTGACGAAGAACTGGACGCGTTGCGGGTTAGCGTTTTGCGCCTGGGCGGCGAAGCCGAAGCCGCGCTGGTTCGAACCATGCGCGCCCTGACTGAGCGAGACAGCGTCCTCGCGCGAGAAGTATTGGATCACGACGACGAAATCGATCAACTGGAAGTCGAGGTCGATCGGCAGTGCATAGAAATCTTTGCGCTGCGTCAGCCGGCGGCCCGCGATCTGCGCTTCGTGATGGCCGTAGCCAAGATGGCGCCGGTGCTGGAACGAATCGCCGATCATGCCAGCAACATTGCTCGCGGGGCTCTCGACCTCAACAAAGAGCCGGAGCCGAAAGATTATTCAGGGTTACGTAAGATGGGCGAGATTGCCTCGTCAATGTTGGGTGAGGCCCTCGATGCTTTTACCAGGAACGATGCCGACGCGGCCCGCACAGTCATCGAACGCGACGCTGAAATCAACGATCTCTACAACCAAATCTTTCACGAACTGATCGAAATGATGACTGAAGAGCCCGCCACGGCCACCCGCAACGCGCGGTTGCTGTTTGTCGCTAAACACCTCGAGCGTATCGGCGACTATGTAACCGATCTGTGTGAGTTGACCGTTTATGTGGCCGAGGCTGCGTTCATAAAGCATACCCACTGATTTCGACTGGAGCTTCGAGATGTTGAGATTGCTGCGACATTCTGGCGCTGAGTTACTAGCCAGCGACTTCAAAAGTGTGATTGAATGTCCAGCGTTTCACTCAATCTAAAAGCACATTACGGGTGGGAATGACTACAACTGTAGCTCTGACTCTTTTCATTGTCCTTGTCGCGCTGGTGTTTGATTTCACCAATGGTTTTCACGACGCGGCCAATTCGATTGCCACAGTAGTTTCCACGCGAGTGCTGTCGCCGCGCTACGCGGTGATGTGGGCGGCGACTTTCAACTTTATCGCCTTTGCCGTCTTCGGCACCCGTGTCGCAAAAACGATCGGCGGGGATCTGGTGCGGATCGATCTGATTCAGCAGGATCAGCGACTGTTTGTTCTATGCGCCGCTCTCCTGGGGGCGATTATGTGGAACCTGATCACCTGGTATTTGGGATTGCCGACGTCCAGCTCGCACGCACTGGTGGGTGGTTATGCGGGCGCGGCGATCGCGGCTTACCAGGGCGTCAGCGGTTTGCTGAAGCCTGAAGGATGGATCAAGACGCTCATATTCATCGTAGCTTCTCCCGTGATCGGTTTCGTCATGGGGTTTGCGATTATGGTGGCGGTCTATTGGATCTTTCACCGCTGGACGCCGGCCCAGGTGGACAAGACATTCCGCCGCGGGCAATTGATTTCAGCGGCGGCCTATTCGCTGGGCCATGGCGGCAACGACGCGCAAAAGACTATGGGCATCATCACCGCGGTTTTGGCCACCGGAGGCATGTTCGGCTTGCGCATGGGAGACAAAGGATCTCTGCCGGCAATTCCTCTCTACGTAGTGCTGTTGGCGCATGCGGCTATTGCCCTGGGGACCTTGTCGGGCGGCTGGCGCATCGTTCATACGATGGGTTCCAAGATCACCAAGTTGCGGCCGGTGGGCGGCTTCTGTGCAGAGACCGCGGGAGCAATTACGCTGTTCGGCGCCACTGCAGCAGGCATTCCCGTCTCGACAACGCACACTATTACAGGCGCAATTGCCGGAGTCGGATCGACCACGCGACTCTCGGCAGTCAAGTGGCGCGTCGCCGGAAGAATCGTTTGGGCCTGGGTGCTAACCATTCCGGCAGCGGCTGTGTTTGCGGCGTTGTCCTTCTTCATTATCCGTTTGATTGCTGTGGTCGTCAGCCGGATAGGTTGAGATCCATTCGCAGCGTCCCGATTTTTGCTCGCCTGCAACAACTGCTTAGTCTTTAAGGGTCATGCCGAAACCCGCTCTAATCATTGAAGACGATCCGGATATCGCTGAGAGCGTAAGGTACAACCTCGAGTCGGCTGGCTTCTCGGCGACCGTCGCGGCTACCGGAGAGCAGGGTCTGAAACTCGCGCTCGATCCACAAAACCCGCCTTTGCTGATCGTGCTCGATCTAATGCTACCCGGCATGAATGGAATGGAATTGTGTCGCCGGCTGCGACGCGAAACCCAAACCCGGCGCACACCGATCATCATGCTGACGGCAAAAACATCTGAATCCGATCGCATCGCGGGGTTGGACCTCGGGGCCGATGACTATATTGCCAAACCGTTTTCAGTGCGTGAGCTGTTGGCGCGCGTGCGCGCGGTGCTGCGCCGGGTCGAAGACGAATCCGGCGAGCTCTATGACGATGGCCGTCTCACGATGGACTTTGCCGACGTGCGCGCGGCCTGCGACGGCGTGAATGTGAAACTCACGAATAAAGAGTTTCAGTTGCTCTCAGCCCTCGCCAAAAACCGTGGCCGGGTGGTTACTCGGCAGCAGCTTCTCGATCAGGTGTGGGGCTATAGTTATTACGGCGATGCGCGAACTCTGGATGTTCATATTCGTCGCCTGCGGCAAAAGTTGGGCGGCTGCGGCGACTGCATTGAAACTGTAGTCGGCGTTGGTTACCGCTTCATAGGCTGCGTAGCGACGGACGCAAAGGCTGCTAAAGCAGATGAGTAACTCCCGTCTTCTTTTTGGCTCGTTGGCTGCCGCGGTCGCCGCGTTAATCGTTCTCATTAACTATTCCCTAGGCTTTCCCCGCTGGGTTATCCTCTCGGCGATCAATCTTTTTCTGGGATTGTGTTTGGCCCTGCTGCTGAGAAGGCGGGTGCGTGCGGCCCCGGAATCGCGCTGGGCCGCTGAGGAAACTCCTTCAGGACGTTTGGCCGCAATCGACTTTTCTTCAGAGCTGCTTGATGCCACCCTCAACGAGATGCGCGAAGGTTTGCTGGTTATCGATGGTGAGATGCGCGTCGTCGCTTCGAACCGGGCCGCGCGCAGTCTTTTCTCGCACCTTGACGAGGGGATCAATTCGCGTCGCCTGACTGAACTGACCCGTAATCCTGCCATTTATGACGCGTTTCTTGACGCCATCCGCGGCACGGAGCGCGCTGGCGTAAAGGTGGAAACCTACGGCCAGGCGAAGAGAATCTTCGATCTGCGAGTCGTGCCTTTGCGCGCGGGCAATGGAGGCGGTGTGAACGGCGCCGTCGGAGTGTTTTTTGACGTCACCAGGCTTGAGCGTTTGGAACTTGTGAGGCAGGAGTTTCTCTCAAATGTCTCGCACGAGTTACGAACTCCCTTAACTTCGATCATCGCGCTGGCCGAAACTCTCGAAGCCGGCGCCCTCGACGACGCCGAGCACAATCGACGATTTCTCTCGATCATACAGAAAAATGCAGCTCGCATGCACCGGCTTATCGATGACATCCTTGAATTGAGCGCCATCGAAGCGGGCAACGTAAAAGTTCAAGCTGAAACTGTGCAACTGCACGCGCTGCTGGATGATGTAATTGGAAGCTTGTCGGCTCTAGCGGCAGCGAGGTCGATCACTGTGCGTAATCTAGTCACGCCCGATACAAGAGTGTTCGCCGATCCACATCGACTGGTGCAGATGCTGACCAATTTGATCGACAACGCGATCAAGTTCAACAGGGAAGGCGGCAGCGTGTCAGTGAAATACGAAAGGCGTGGCGATGATCGAATCATCGTCGAAGACACCGGGGAGGGGATCCCCGCACACCATCTTGATCGATTGTTCGAAAGATTTTATCGAGTGGATCGCGCGCGTTCCCGCGAACTTGGCGGCACCGGTTTGGGACTGGCCATAGTCAAACACTTAGTGAAAGCCCATAGCGGTGAAGTCACTGTCGAGTCGCGTTTCGGCGAGGGAACCCAATTTACCATCGAGCTTCCATCTCAGGCCGGCCATATGAACCAGAATCAAGAGGAGGCGAAGACCGACGACTAAACGCTTGGTGTTGGCTTAGTGGAAGACTTGGCGGTTCTCTGCCAGTTCCGGATAACCTATGAAAGGCACTGCGGTTCGTTTCAACAAGTCTTTGGCCAGACGGCGCAGTTGCGCGGGCATCTCTACAAAAGAATACTCTTCGGTATCGCAGCGATAGCGCGCAAGTAGTTGAAGCTCGGCGCCACAGAAGTCGCAGAACGCCAGATGATCCCGAATGTAAGTCCAGTTCTTTGCGTGTAGCGATGAGCCACAGTAAGCGAGCAACGCCTGCGAGGCGGGGCACTCCGCGGTCTTGCAAAACAGGTTTACGATTGATGAAGACATGGATGAATTCCTGCCGGCCCATCTTTGGGCTACCAGCACAAAAGCTTCAATAGACTAATATTTCCAGAGTTCGGTCCGCGGCGAACGCCATTCTTCCCTAACCAAGTCAATAGTTTGCAGCCTGTGTAAAAAAATGTTGCTCATTTTTGAATTTGTTGTTAAGATAGCCGCAGGTTGATTGAGGGGTGCTTCACTCCTTGATGTCCTTCTCGATGACGCCGAGAGGTTAGGGCGCTCATCGAACCGCAGTTGCCGCTTTTGTCCGGCTGAGAAGAGCCGGGGAACAAGCATCATCTTTCCGGGATTGAAAAGGTAAAAAGAATAGCTATACGCGTCTCGATAAAGCCGCTCAAGCTCTATCTTCAACCAGGTTAGCTCTATCAAAAGCGAGCCTCCCAAAAACCTTCCAGCGGTTAATCGAACTACCTAAAAGCCAGGTATACAGCCAACCACGGATGTCAGTGATCCACCGATCACGCTCCAGTTACCAACCAGATATCCACGCTCATCTTATCGGGAAAACTCGTGAAATCAATTACTCAAAAAACGACCCCAGATTCCACCGTCAGTGTGCCTCGTGAAGTGCCGCGCACGAGTCGCTCTGCCGAACGCATCGCCAGAGCAGGCCATTGGGTTGAAAGCTTGCGCAACTCTGACGTCAACCGTCTGTGGGCGGAGCTACACCGCATCGTCAGCAATCATCCGCTGGTGCGCGCATCTCGCAGCGCCGGCCTGTTGATTGAAGAAGGAGCGTCAAGCGCCTACACAGATCTCACTCAGGAGCTGTTTGTGCAGTTGCTGACCAAGTCGCGCTTCCAGCATTACCTCGACACGGCGATGACTAATGCCGAGATCGAATGTGAGATTGGCCAGATAGAATTAACAAATCTTTTGACAGCGGAATTGCGCAAGCGGCATCCCGAGAGTTACCGGCTGGCGCGCCGCATCTCTACCCTGATCCAGTCGAGCGCCAACTTTCGCCGCTTTGACAGCAGCGGGATAGGTGACGAGCAGCACCGCCGTTTGGCCGATCGGGTTTATGGTTTGAGCGAGTGGCCGGACAACAAACCCAACCGCGGCTCGCACGAGATGGAACAACGCGCGCATATGATTCCGGTCCGCCAGCGCGACACGCGCATGGTTGGATGCACCGGTGACGCGCAGATCGTTATCAGTAATTCGGATCTGGAAGACCTGATTGTCTCAGTGCTTGATGCGATCGATGGGCCGGCCGACGTTCGCAGCTTGCGTAGTCTGGTTATGTCGCGCCTGCCGGTCATGGACATTTATTTGGTGCCTTTGGGCGGAGATGATCCTGACTCCGATGGCCCGCATTATGACCCGGCCGACCTGCGCGAAAATCCGGAAGAGAGCCTTTTGCGTCACGAATCCGAGCAGGAAGCGGCAGGTTGTGTCGACGATTTTCTGAAGAATCTTCGCGGCAACGTTCGTGGCAAGATTAAGCAATACAACCGAATGCTGGGCGTGCTGTGGCATTGTTACTTGAGCCCGGACCATGCGACGCAATTGGAAGTTGCCTCTACATTAGGCGTTTCTGATTCTTTGGTGTCCGACTACCGGCGCCGCATTGAACAGGAGCTGCGCGCCCTTTCATTTGTCGAAGTAGAGGAAGCGCGCATGTTCGAGTTGGCCCTGCGTGAGCGTATCCGCACTCTGATGGCAATCGATGATGAAGAAGAAGTCGCTGTCGTTTAGCTTCGCGCGATTCGTCTGGGCTTACGGAGAGCGATACAAATACCGAAGAAGCGCAGGTAGCCTGCGCTTTTTCTTTTTCATAATGGTTGGGGTCGAGTGTCAGAAATGCTGAGGCGACAACCACAGAATGATTACCAGCCGGTGACCCGTTCCGGATCATCCGAAACGGGCGAAAGCGCGCACTCCCCGATCGATGTGTGGGCGGCGAAGCCGGAGAGTCGCTTTGCCAACGGTCCGCGAAGGTTGGAACGACCGGCGCCGGCAGCTCCGTCAATCGCGCAGCCTTCTGAGCCAAAATATCTCGGCCCCACGCTCTTGAAGCACGGCCATGCTTTCTCATATGCTGCGCTATTTTTCTTCACGCTAATCCTTTATGCGCGTCCCGCCGAGTTCTATCCGTCACCGTTAACTGCGTCGATAGCTCTCCTGGTCGCTCTTGCCACCCTGGGCTTTTTCATCCCCACTCAGCTTTCACTGGAAGGCACGTTGACCGCGCGTCCACGCGAAGTAAACCTGGTCTTGCTTTTCTGTCTGATCGGATTGCTTTCGGTTCCGTTTGCAATCAACCGCGAAGAAGCCTGGGTTGAGTTTAGTGGCACCTTCATTCGCTGCATCGTCATCTTTGTCGTCATTGTTAACGTGGTGCGAACCGAAACCAGATTGAAAGGCCTGATTTTTCTGGCCATGGCCGCCGGCATCTGGTTAAGCATCGAGGCCATAAACGATTATCGATTGGGTTTGATGACGATCGAGGGATATCGCGCGGCCGGCAGAGGCACGGGAATTTTCGGTAACACGAACGACATGGCGCTACACCTCGTCACAATAGTTCCCATATCGGTGGCGCTCATGCTCGGCGCAAAGGGCGTGATGCGGAAACTTCTCTACGGCACGTGCTCGGCAGTGATGATTGCGGCGATTGTCCTCTCGTATTCGCGCGGAGCTTTCATCGGCATGCTCATAGCTTTTCTGTTCATCGCTTGGAAGCTTGGCCGCCGCCGCCGTCTCGAAATTATCTTCGCAGTCCTGGGATTTGCCGGGGTTGTAGTCCTGCTGGCGCCGGACAAGTATGGCAGTCGCCTGCTCTCGATCTTTATTCCGAGTCTTGACGCGGAAGGATCAGCCGACGCGCGGCGCGGCGAGCTTTTCCGATCCATTTATGTCGCGCTTCGCCATCCTTTCCTGGGAATCGGGATGGGAAATTATCAGGCGGAAATGTCCAATCGCGGATTGGTGACACACAATTCCTACACTCAGGTGGCCGCGGAAATGGGGATGATGGCGTTCGCCTGCTATGTCATGTTCATCATCACGCCGCTAAAGAAAGTGGGCCAGATAGCACGCGAAACCTTCGATGCTCGTCGTGATTCGCGTTTCTATTATTTAGCTCTCGGGCTGCAGGCATCGCTGATCGCTTACCTGATTTCCAGTTTTTTCCTGTCGGTGGCCTATGTCTGGTACGTCTATTACCTGGTGGCTTACGCGGTGTGCCTGCGACGCCTGTACGAATCGGAAACCGGCAAAGTTGTGGTTCCATTGACTCGCAAGGAAAGAAAGAGAGCTGACGCTTCTTTCAAAACTGAGCCTGAAGCGCTGGTGACCTGATGCTGAGATTGTTCGCAGAGATAGGTTTTAGTTTGAGCGCTGCGGCGCTCTTCTACACTTATGCCGGCTATCCGTTACTGCTCGCGTTAGTGAGCGCCTTGCGACCTCGAGCAGTCCACCGTGGAGAGTTTGAGCCGACGGTAAGTATCATCATCACGGCTTACAATGAAGAGCGCGGTCTGGCGGCGAAACTCGAGAACACTTTGGCCCTGGACTATCCGCGCGAGCTTCTGGAGATAATTGTCGCCTCCGACTGCTCGAACGATCGCACGGATGAGATTGCGCGATCATTCGCCCGTCGCGGCGTTCGACTCTATCGCCAATCTCAGCGATTAGGAAAGACCGCGGCGCAGAATGCAGCCGTTGAGCAAGCCCGAGGCGAGATCATTCTTTTTTCCGACGCTACCAGTCTTTATCAGCCGGACGCCGTACGCGCGACGATGCCGAGTTTTGCCGACGCCACAGTCGGGTGCGTCGCCGGGCGTCTCGAATACGTGGACGGCTCAGGTTCGCGTGTGGGGCGTGGCGCGCGTTCGTACTGGAGCTACGAAACATTTCTGAAGCGTCACGAGAGCCGCGTAGGTTCGTTGATTGGCGCATCCGGCTGTCTCTACTCGGTCCGGCGTTCTGCTTACGTTCCGCTCTATCACGAAGCGTGCAGCGATTTCATCATTGCCACAAAAATGGTCGAGCAAGGTCTGCGCGCTGTTTATGAACCAAACGCGGTTTGCTTTGAAGAGACCAATCGGCAGAGCGACAAGGAACTGAAAATGCGCGTCCGGATCATCGCCCAGACTTTCACCGACCTCTGGCGGCATCGTTCGCTGCTCAATCCGATTCGCAGTGGCTTCTACGGCATCCAACTTCTTTCACACAAGGTCATGCGTTACCTCGTCCCATTCTTTTTGATGGGCCTGTTTGGGTCGTCCGCAGTCCTGGCGTCCGGCTCTCTTTTCTTCCGACTAATGTTGGCGGCGCAGATAGCGTGTTATGCGTGTCCGGCATTCGCCTGGGTGCTGGATCGCGTCGGCATCCAGAGCCGTTTGTTGGCGCTGCCTCAATATTTCCTGCTCGCAAATCTGGCGTCGCTGATTGCCTGCTATCAATTTGTGCGGGGCGAACGCTATGCGAGCTGGGAGCCGATTCGTTGAAGACCAATCGATTTTAGCAATGAAGCCAAACGTTTTATTCATCATCGATAGTTTCGAGCAGGGCGGGAGCGAGCGCCAGGCCATGCAACTCCTGACTCAGTTGCACGCGAGCGGACAGTGTCGGGTTCATCTCGCCTGTTTGCAAAATCGTGGTTCGCTGCGCGCCGAAGCCGATCAACTCCGCATTGGAGAAATTCACGAATACTCGCTCAACAGCTTCTACGATCTTAATTTTGCCAAACAGCTTCGCCGTCTGGTGCGGTACATTAGAGAGAATGAGATCGACGTCGTGCATACGCACTGCTTTTATACGAACATCTTCGGCATGACGGGAGCGTTTCTCGCCGGCGTGCGCGCCCGGGTTACTTCGAAAGGCGAAACCGACGGCTTCAGAAGCCCGATGCAGAAACGTGTAGAGCGGGCCTCCTTCCGACTGTCCCACCGGGTAATCGCCAACTGCCTCGTCGTGCAGAACCAATTGATCCGTGAAGGCGTCAGCCCGGCAAAGATCATTCAGCACTACAACGGTCTCGATCTCGAACGTTTGAAAGTTCGCGCGGGGTTGAGACGCGAAGAAGCGTTAGCTGCATTTGGCCTGCCGTCTGGGCGGCGTTACCTGAGCATCGTGGCGAACCTGCGCAATCCCGTGAAGGATCATCCGACGTTTTTGCGCGCTGCCGCACGCGTCCGAGCCGCGATTCCGGACGTAGGATTTGCGATCGCCGGCGAAGGTGAGTTGATGGCGGGCCTGCGTGAATTCGCGGGCCAACTCGGAATCGAAGAAGACGTGTTCTTCCTCGGCCGGTGTGACAACGTGGCCGATCTTTTGTTCGCTTCTGAAATAGGCGTCCTCAGTTCAAAGGCCGAAGGCTTCGCCAACGCGATCCTGGAATACATGGCGGCGGGGCTGCCGGTGGTGGCCACCGACGTGGGCGGCGCGCGTGAAGCGATCGCTGAAGGCGAGACGGGTTACACAGTGGCGTCAGGTGATGATGAACTAATGGCTGCCCGCGTTGTCGCACTTCTCAATGAGCCCAAACGCGCCCGCGCTATGGGCGAGCGCGGCAAATTGATCGCCGCGGAAAAGTTTTCCTGCGACCGGCATCTCGAAAATACGCTTGAGTTGTATGACGAGTTGCTGTCGAAACTAAAGTCTGCTCCGTCTGGGATTGGCCGCGAATGGCGACTGAACGAATAAGCGATTTGACGGCGCCGCCGGCTTTGTGGCCCGGTGTCGTCAAAGCACGAGCTAGAGGAAAGGCGAAACGACGACGGCTCGTTCTGCTGATCGCTTTGCTCGGCGCGGTCGTGCTGTGGCCGTTACTCGCCTGGCTCGGCGCGCACCTGCTAATCGTTAAATCGGAATTGGGTTCGGCTGACGCTATCGTCGTGATGAGCGGTTCTTCGACTTACCTCGAGCGAGCAGATTGGGCGGCGAAGTTATATCGCGAAGGACGCGCGCCGATAGTCATCCTCACCAACGACAGCCTGATCAGTGGATGGGACAAGCAGGAAGAGCGCAACCCATACTTTTATGAATTGGCCGCGAGGGCTTTGCAGCAGCGCGGTGTTCCCGAATCAAAGATACAAGTTGTTTCCGATATTGCTTTAGGTACCTACGAAGAGAGTTTGGGTGTCAGGGACTACGCCACCGCGCACCATTTAAAGCGGCTTCTGGTCGTCACTTCCGCGTATCACACGCGGCGCACGCTCTGGTCTTTGCGCCACGCCAGCCAGGGCAGCGGCATTGAAATCGGCATCGATAGTCCGCCGCCGGGTTGGCAGACGCCCGCGCCGTCGCGTTGGTGGTGGCGTCGCTGGGGCTGGAAAGTTGTCGCGGGTGAGTATGTGAAATTGATCTATTACTGGATGCGGTATTGAGTCCTGTCCGCGCTTTTTCAGGTTGGCATCTTAGACGCGAAGTAGAACTCGCTTTACGAGCCAGTGAGAAAACACCTTCAGACTCAAAGCCTATAGACAGGGGCCAATTCAATCTCACTTATGAAGCGAAAGTGCTTTTGGTTGCGGGTCAGCAGTGGGAGATTCTTCTCCCAGGCTGTGGCTGAGACGATTGCGTCTGCCTGATGCAACCCCTGAGATTCGTACTTTTTCAAGAGCACCCAATACTTTTCAGCGATTGCATCATCGACCGAGATCATCCGAAATCGGGCTAGTAGCACTTCGATCTCCTGTCGTTCCGATTCTCTTAATCCAGGTTTCGCTAGGAGTTCTTTTCTGGTCCATGAGGAGTAGTAAATATCGAACTGCGAGGAATCAAGAAGAGCACAGGCGGGCTGAATGCTTTTAAGGTAGTCAATGAAAATGTCTGTGTCTATGAGGAGTGCATTTGTTGCCACGCTACGATCTCCCGGAGAAACGTTTCAGCCGATTCCCGCTGTGCGTTATCGCGCAACTCTGTGACATAGCCAGGGCTGTCTTCTATTTCCCTGTAAGTGAACGTTGCTCCCTGATCGAACAGGTCGTCGACTCGTTCCTCCAAAGCGGCGGCCAACTCATCGGCAGCCGGATCTGTGATTCGCTTGGTTCGCTTGAATTCGCGAATCACTCCTCGAATTGTTTCCTCCAGGCGCTCTTTGGTGATCATACATTTACCCGCAGTCGTTGATTTCGAGCGTGTCGTTCAAATCGGCCAAGAGTATAGCACTCGGGGTTAACGAGATGATAAGAAAGACACCACTTGCTCTCTGCTGATGGTTTAGCAACGGCTGCCGTCCGCGATGTCGGGCGGCAGCCCGACTCTAAACGATGCGAAGGTATTCAACTACGAACTCCGCGGTCGTCGTCCTTCAATAACCTCACGATAAATCTTAACCAACGATCGAACGTAGCGCTCAGGATCGAATTGCGTGTCCACCAGCTTGGCGGCGTGCGTTGCCAACCGTTGGGCCAGGTGCTTGTCCTTTAACATACTTGAGATTGCTGCGGCGAGCGCTGGCGGATCGCTTGGCTGAACCAGCAGAGCGCTTTCGTTGTTGGCAACCATCTCGGGCACTCCGCCGACCGCCGTCGCAACGATTGGCACGTTCGCCGCCATTGCTTCCAGCAGAACGTTCGGCGAGCCTTCGCTGTGTGACGGCAGAACAAATACATCGGCCAACGCATAGAAAGGCTGAACGTCGCTCAACTGACCGGTGAAGGCCACGCGCTCTTTATCGCCAAGTGATTCGGCGGCGGCTTCCAATCGTGCGCGTTCGGGACCATCGCCAACAATAACCAGCTTGAGCGAGATGTCCGCGGTAGTTTCACATAAGCGTTTGAATGCCTGGATTAGATCGACGTGCGCTTTTTCACGGGACAGACGGCCCACCGCGAGCACCACACGTTCCCTCTCGTCAATCCCAAAACGTTTTCTCACAGCGTCGATGTCCGCCGCGCTTACCTGTGGCGGACGTCGAATCGAATTGTGCTGGACAGAAATCTTTTCGAGTGGAACACCGGTAATGGCCGTTAGTTCCTTTGCGAAAGCATGACAGACCGTAACCACTCGATCGGCGTGCGGCAACGACCATCGATCGAGACGGTTGTACAGGCGCATCTTGCGATCTGTGTCGGTATAGCCGTGATGAAAAGCGACCCAGGGATGCTTCCGCCAGAGACGCGAACGCCACATCAGGAAATGCGACTTTACTGAGTTAGTCACAAGCAGGCCGGGGGCGCGAGTCTCGACGATGCGGCTCAGCGCAGGTGTGACGCTGAGATCGAACCGGCGGCGTTCAGGAATAACTTCGACGTCCAATCCCAACTCACGTGCTGCCCTGACGAAATCGTTTGGCGGCGCGCCGGCGCGTTGCCGGTCGAAGGTCACCAGGCAGCCCTCAATTACGGGAAAGTCAGGCTGAGTTTGAGAGAGTTCACGTGCGGCGCGATGAAACTCCAGCACGATTTTAGCGACAGCATTGATCGAGGTCGCTTCAACGATAGTCAGAAGTTTGATCGGCGTCATTACCACTCTAGTAGCTTTTCATATACACCAAAGAGCGATGCTCCTAAGTTCGACCAGTCATAGCGGCTGGAAACCAACGCTCGTCCGGC
>JAWVEM010000189.1:0-7258 GCA_033856735.1 Blastocatellia bacterium | reverse complement strand
CCGCGCTGGCCAGCGCCGTCATCGCGACTACCGCTAGTCCCAGAACGAAAAGATAGATGGTGCTCTTTCTCACGAGTGTTCTCCTTTGTTGTATCGCACACGTCCGACAGACATGTACGCGCTGCTTCAACCTTGCGCTCCGGCATCCTTGTGCCTGCGCGCCTTGCGTGATCTTTCTGCCACGGCGTTATCCGCGGATTTTGTATTGCCTCTTGGTGCGAACTGTTTTACGCCAACGACGCCGGTAACACAAACTGCCCGAGATGCGGACCTGAATAATTCAAACCGACGCGCAATGCAAGCTCCAGCGCGTCTCGGGTCTCTTCCGGAGCGATCACGGCATCGACAAAGCCGCGGGCCGCGGCGTACTTCGCATCCAGATCGCGCTCGTATGTCTGGCGCACTTTCTTCATCTCCAATTCCAGCTCCGGACCGGGCTCCTGACCGTTCTTCTTTAATCGCTCGAGCTCGCTGCCAAATACTGCCTGAACGGCGGAGTCTCCTTCCATCACACCCATGCGCCCGCTGGGCCAGGTGAAAATGAAATCCGGATCGAAACCCTGTCCCGCCATCGCGTAGTAGCCGGCGCCCGACGCGTGGTTAACTGTCAAGACGATCTTCGGCACCAGGGCGGTCGCCATTGCTTCGACAAAACGCGCGCCTGCGCGAATGATTCCGGAGTGCTCAGCTTCCGAGCCCACCATGAATCCGGAAACGTCCTGCACGAACAAGAGTGGCGTTTTGTGCCGGTTACAAGTCTCGATGAAGAACGCAACTTTCTCAGCCGAGTCGGTATAGACGATACCGCCAAATTTTGGCGCGCCGCCGGTTGGGTCGCGAAACATCCCGCGGTTGTTGGCGATTACGCCCACGAGAATCCCTCGAATGCGAGCATGACCCGTAATGATTTCCTTAGCGTAATCCGCTTGGAACTCATCCAAATTGCCCTCGTCCAGAACGCAATCCAGCAACTCGCGCATGCTGTACGGTTGGCGATGATCTTCAGGAATGATGTCGTAGATTTTTTCCAGAGGAGCCCTTGGTTCGCCCCCCCCCTCACCTTTGAGAGAGTGGGTAATGGGGGTTTGGGCCTGCGCGGCGCCACCCCACGGAGTAATCCCCTCCCCGCTTGCGGCGAGAGGAGAGTGCGGCAAGTCCTTAACAAAGTCTCTTATCTTCGTCAAACACTCTTCATCATCCTTAACTCGATAATGGGCCACCCCGGAAATTTCATTATGCGTGCGCGCGCCACCCAGCGTTTCATTGTCAATCGTCTGGCCAGTCGCGCCTTTAACCAGGTTCGCGCCGCCCAAGCCCATGAACGAAGTGCCTTCGACCATGATGATGACGTCCGAGAGCGCCGGCAAGTACGCGCCGCCGGCGATGCACGGTCCCATTACCGCGGCAATCTGCGGCACCTTCAGATAGCGCCGCATGATCGAGTTGTAATAGAAGATCCTTGACGCGCCGTACTGTCCGGGAAACACTCCGCCCTGATAAGGAAGATTCACGCCCGCCGAATCGACCAGGTAGATGATAGGCACGTGCGAGCGCATCGCGATCTCTTGCGCGCGCAGAATCTTCTTGATCGTCTCCGGCCACCACGAACCAGCTTTCACAGTCGCATCGTTCGCGACCACGACAACTTCACGGCCATTGATGCGACCAATCGTGGTGACGACTCCAGCGGCCGGCGCGCCCCCCTTGTACTCGTCATAGGCAACCAGCAAGCCTATTTCCTGTTTGTACGAGTCGTTATCTAAAAGGAGATCGATTCGCTCGCGGGCAGTCAGCTTGCCCTGCTTATGTTGCTTCTCGATCTTGTCAGGACCACCACCGACGCGGATCTTTGCTTCAAGCTCGCGCAGTTCTCGCGTTAAGTCGCGCAAACGAGACCGCTTTCCTTGTGATTTCAAATCGTGAGGTTTCGAAGGAGTGTCGTCCTGCCCACCCGCTTCCGCCTTCAGCGGTTGCGCCGTAGACGAGTCTGCCTTCGCGACCCTGGAAAGCGGCCGCACCTTGAATCCGGAAATGGACACTGCTTCAGACTCCGTCTCAGGCATGTCTGGATCTATTGAATCCAGGCTCTCGGACTGCTAACTGCTGTTTTCGATTGATGGAACTGAGGGAAAAGTATCACAGACAGGCGAGGTACGACAATTAAGGTCGGTCTTAGGCGGGTTCGAGTTGACCGAGGTTCGATCTGTGCTATTTTTGCCGTATGGCCGATCCTCGATGGTCTCATCTTCACGTCAGCGAACAACAACGCTTGGAAGGGGGCAACTTCAACCGTGACGAGTTAGAAGCCATCAAGAACGGTAAGAATCCATGGCCGAAGCCACCCGGACGACCCGTCCCGGAGGTTGAGCGCATGAACATTGATTATCACGCACTGCTACCGCTCAATGGCAAGAAGTTTTCGGCCGGATCCATCACGGCAACCGTCATTAACATCCCTGGACCCCAACAAAATAGCAGCAACATCCTGTATCTCACCAGATTTGAGGGTTCCAATCGACGCATGATTAATCTCTGGGTGGCGGAGGAAACGCTTCGGCTTAATCCTAACGCGCACAGAGAAGTATTCAAAGCTATTGATGAATGGCTCAAGACGGACGAAGGATACAACAATGCGCCAGATCGTTATTTCGATGAGACGCAGAAGTCGCTAATCCCATACGACCGAGAAAATGGTCCAGTTCGCGATAGTGAGCCTGCCCTCGATGGCAACAGACTTGAGTTGGTGCTTCAAGGGTTAGACCCAATTAGCATCAAGGCCATACGCTCAGCGTGGACAATTCAGAACGAAGATACGCGTATTAGCTCCCTAATTGGCCTCGCGCAGAACCTTCCAACTTCAAAGGCCTACATCATATATCTCGAGCTGATGGAAATAATCCTCAGAGCTCCAAGCGTCCAGTATCGGAGAGACAATCTTGCTCGGATTACGCAACACCTAACTGAGCCGCTCTTATCTATTCTCGTTGACAAGTTGAAAAAGGAGAGTAACGAAAACGATCGTGTGCGGCTATTTGATTTTGTGTTCCCGTTCCTATCGGTGGATCAGCTCCAGTCTTTGGTTTTCCATGCGGATACAATGAGCCACGATAATGCTCGTAATCTTTTATTGGCGCGCATTGCAGAATCATTTGCCGGGAAAGGTAGCGTAGATGAGGCACTTTCCGTTGCGGAGACACTTACAGACACCTCAGTGCGTGAGGATATCCTGAGCAAGGTCTTCCAGTACCACATCAGAAGAGTTAGCAGCTCGGGTCAGCCGACAATATCTTCCCCCAATCCGCCAAAGGATCGGGAAGAAGATCCAAAATCAACTGAACCAAGCGAAGAGTCGCTCACTAGTCAGACTATGAAGATCGCAAGTCGGGTTCTCGCCGATGTGCCGGACGAAGGATTGGATTTGCTTGATTTTGCAGCGTACGCAGATGCACTCGCCGACTTGATTAGTGACGACAAAACTCAAAAGCCTTTGACAATTGGAATCGATGCGGCTTGGGGGACGGGAAAGACGCAGTTAATGAAGATGGTTAGGAAAAGATTGTCACAGCCTGTCAGCGACGAACTAAGTGGAAAGATAAAAGGTCGATCCCATTTTCCCACCGTTTGGTTTAATGCTTGGAAGTATGACAAAGAAGGCGCTCTCTGGGCCGCTCTTGTCTTGGAAATACTCAATCAAGGCACTACGTCCTCATCATGGTGGCGAAGCGTTCGCATGCGACTGAGGTTAAAGCTGCGTAGGGTGAATTGGTGGTATTTTGGAGGTGCCATTCTCTTTTCGGTGCTCAGCTTCTGCATTCCATTGGTGTTTCTTCTTGCAAAGACTAACTCGATAATCGGTCTTATCCTTTTGGCTGTTGGCGTTTTCAGTGCCGTGGGTGGAGCGCTTCCCATGGTGAAGATAGTGGTGCAGCAGCTCAAGACTCTCCAACAAGATCTCTCAAAATATATTAGGAGTCCGGACTATAAAGAGAAGATTGGCTTTCTGGCACAGTTCGAAGATGATTTCGGGCGAGTAATTGACATCGTCACCGAGTATGGAAAATGGCCTTTAGTTGTATTCATTGACGACTTGGACAGGTGCGGGCCTGCAAAAGCAGTTGAGATCGTAGAAGCAATAAACATCCTTCTGGAATCAAGGCATTGTGTTTTCGTAATTGGTATGGATGCTAAAGCGGTCGCACAAAGCATCCAGTCCAAATACAAATCATTAGAACAGTATGTCTCAGACCCAACGGGATTAACGCTCGGGGAGCTGTTCTTAGAAAAGATCGTCCAGATTAACTTTAGGATTCCCCGTGCTCAAGGACATCAATTGAAAAGATTGATTGACGAACATATGTCACAGGCACAAGACGCAATAGCTTCCGTTTCAAGAACGGATGCCGAAGAGAGAAAGAAGCTTACCCAGCAATTAATTCAAGCAGAACAGAGGGGAGGCGAAGCTCTACCGAAAGCAACTGAAATCGCATCCAAGAAAATTCCGACGCCCCTCATTTCTCCGAAGGAGATTCAGGAAGTTCGCAAGGAACTTTCTGAGCGGGCGTTTGAAGATGACGAGAGAGTAATGGGTGCTGTACACGAGGCGGCTCCCTTCTTGGATTCTAATCCCCGAAAGATAAAGAAATTCATTAATAACTTTCGCTTGCATGCTTTGATCGCGCAAAAGCGTATGCTCCTTGGATCGGGTGGCATCAATGTGAGTTCGCTTGCGAAGGCGGTTGTTATTTCGATGCGATGGCCCGATATCGGCTTATGTATAAGCAAAGATGGAAGCGTTTGTCAGACATTAAAGAAAGCTTTTGAAGCGCAGGAATTGCTGCGAAACACGCAATCATTCGAGAATCGAGACCCCGAAGGATTCCACGCCGCACAGAATGCATTCTGGAAAGTATCGAAGAACAAGACACTGGAGCGCTTTATCCAAGCCGAAGACCTTAATAAGCTTCTGACGGGCATGGGTGACGCGGAGGCTGATAACTTCGTCCATTATTTTCATTTGCTCGCCAACGACGGCAACTTTAGCTCCGGGAACACCCAGTAGCTGTTGCGGTTTGGCGTACGGAAACCCTCTCGCCGAACATCTGCCACCAGCCATTCGCCGCCGGACCCTACTATTTCAATTAGCTGGTCAGCCCGAAACTAACTCTTCGGCGTGCCCGAACCGCCTGAGCCCTTCCGCTTGGGCGGTTTGCGGTCGCTGGCCCTCGTACCGCCGAGTTGTTCGTATTGGGTTGAGTCGCGGCCAAATTGGGCTTTGGCGCCGCCGCGGCCACGGACGGTCAGGTCGAGGAGCTCGTCGGCCTGAGCGTTGCCGTCGTTCACAGATTGAGTTAACTGTGTCCGAAGGTCTTCGGTGTGCGCCCGCGTGGCTCTGAACGTTGTCACCTTCGTTTGAAACATCGGGAGGGTAACATCGCCAAGCGAGAGAGTCGGGTTAGCCGTCCACACACGAATCAGTTGGTCCGCGTCTGCCAGAATTTCATCAAAAGACTTGCCTGCCATTTTCTTTTCCCCTCTTTCTTTAACAAGCTCTTCCTTTTGTTCTTAACCACCTCGCCCCGGAGGTCAGATGGAGAGAGCATTAAGTCCACCGGCCCCTTTCTCATCGAGGGAGCTCGATGTCGATAAGTGACGTGACCATCACTTTTGCCTGGCGTCTTAATTCCAAAATCCGGGGCCTCATCTGAGATGCCCGGATGGCCGATTCCATTTCAGGCGGGCTCGTTTCCCTTCTCCGGCGCATCGTTTCCGTAATCCAAAGAGACGTCTCCGATATCCAGGAGCGAGTTTCTAAGGCTGGTTGACATGGTTTCGTACGGGTCGGGCGGGATTTTCATAAAGGGAGCATTAACAAGCCGCGGAGCGGCGAAAGATATGTAGCCCACGGCGCGAGCCGTGGGTACGGATCGCATTTGGCTGAGTAGCCGCGGCGCGGCGACACGACACCCGAGAAGGCATGTTTCGCCCCTGACGGGGCTGGGCTTATATGCTTGATGAGTGACCCATGGCTCGCGCCATGGGCTACAGATCTTTCGCCGCTCCGCGGCTCATGTCGGCCCCGGAGTCGAGCCCATGAGCCTCTCGACCGGAAGAAGAGGCCGCCTCAAGGCGGAACTCCAAACTTGCTGCCTCAACAAAAAAAAACGGGCTAGCCGAAGCCAGCCCGCATACCCAAACCTCACCTCTAGAAAGGTACCCTCCTATGGCCTAAGAGGGTTCACGGTTGTTCTCTCACCCAAGAACAACCGTCCTCAATGGGACGCATTCTAAAACCACTAGGCCTGCCGGCGCAAGACTTTTTTTGTAAGGAGATCCTTAATTAATTCTTCGGGGACAGACCGGTCAATAAAGCCCCCAAGACGGACTTGCTATTCAGTCGCTTCGGTGGGCCTTCGAGTACAGCCACACGATTGCCACGGAGTTCCATAGAGACTTCACCGTCCGAACTGCTGAACGTCTTCGAAGCTGTTGGGGATTGGGCATTCGGTGCAGGGCCTGTTGGCGTTGCTGTGGGATAACGGAGCTCAGTGCGCTTCACGTACGCGTCGAAGAATTCGCGCGCGTCGTTCTCCGTGTCCCAGGTTGAGAGGGAGGTAAATAAGACTTCGCCTTTTGGCCCCTCGTATACTGCAAAGCGATCGCCGCCCCAGCCGGCTGCGGCGCGGCGGGATTCGGCGGGTGACTTGAGAAATTCGTCGAGGATGAGGTAGAAACCCCACTCGCCTTCGACATCGTAATCGAGGCGCCGCCAGCCGGCGGTAAGCAGTGAGCGGTGAGCAGTGAGCAGTTGGCCGTCAAGGTCTGACGAACCAGTCTGGGATTGAATGGACCTAAGACCAAAGCTGCGACGAGTCGTCGTACTCCAAAGCCGTTCGCGTTGCGCGCTCAGTGCGGACGAGACGTCCGCGTTCCCAGCGAACCGGCTGACCCCTGACCTCTGACCTCTGACCTCTAATCTCCGTCCTCTGACCTCTCCCGACTGGACGCTGCCCGCATTTAGCAGCGGCGTTAGGTCCGGCAGCGTTACCTTCACGGGCGCTTCATGCGCGAAGTATTTCTCGGGGTGCAGGATCTGTTCGGTCGACTGCGGCAAGTCGGTGAAAGCTTTGGAGACGCGGTCCCAACCGGCTTGCTTGTATAAGCTCTTCGTCCAATTAATTCCCTCCTGATAAGGGAACAACAAAGTCTCTCGCAGCGCGCGCGGGGCCTTATCCAGTTCCTGCGACGCCATGCCCGTCGT
>JAWVEM010000188.1:0-7067 GCA_033856735.1 Blastocatellia bacterium | reverse complement strand
TTACAGTCTGTGTGGATGTCCGGGAATCACAGACTAAAGTCTGTGCCACTCCAAAACTTCACTTAACCACAATCTTCGTTTTCTTCTGTTCCTTGTCCACTGCCACATAGATCACTTCGGCTTCGGTAACGCGCACGCGTTCGCCCTCGCCGCCGTAGCGCTCCGCTTCCACCATCACGCGGACAGTGATTGAAGTAGATCCAATCTTCAGCGTCTCAGAATAAAAACTCACCAGGTCGCCGACAAAAACCGGAGCGTGAAAGATCACCTCGCGCATGGCCACGGTCACAAAGCGAGCCATGCCCGTGTGCCGATGGGCTTCGATCGCGCCGGCCATGTCGATGTAGCTGAGAATGACGCCGCCAAAAATCGTGCCCTGCGAATTGGTGTCGCGCGGCAGCATCGCAATGCGGATTGCCGGATCAGAGTTCATGAAAGAATAGTAAGTCGTGAACCGTAAATCGCAAACCGAAGCTAGGCGCGTCTTCCCTGGCTCGTGTCGACGACGAAGGAACAAAGGGACTAGACCGAGTGTCTAAGCCGGCAGTCGGTAACCCACGTCAGCGAGGTTTTCATCATGTTCGAACTCTTCGAGATAATTCTCAGCTCTCCTATCGGCCTGTTGATCTTCGCCGGACTTCAGGATGCGCTTTACGCTGTGATTGTCCTTTCAGGCTGCGAGGAATGCGGGTTCAGCGACCTGGGAAAATTGCTCTTCGGTGGAGTGATCCTGGCGATCCTTTTCGGCGTAATGATTTCACTCTTACTTCGCCTTAGGAAAGAAAAGACAGCGGGCTCGTCAGGCTTCGTTTCAATCCGCTCGTCGGATACCAAACGATAATTTGTCTTGAGGCGCGCTACTGCCCGCCCTTGTGTCGCACATTCTCGGCGGGCGGTAGCCCGCCTCTAAACAATGGCGCCTTATGAAACGAACGGATACCACGGCGTATTGCGAAAGATCCAGAAGAAGATCAGAAGCACGAGCCAGGCCCAAAGATAAAGCGGCGGAATGAAAACGCGCCGCTGAGGTTGGCCCGTGACAGCACTGCGCGTGTATCCCAGAAAACCATAGACGATAAACGGCAGCGTCAGGATCATCAGCGGATTCAGCTTGAATGCGTTGACTGGATGAAAGTGAAGTAGTTGATAGAACGCCCGGGTTGAGCCGCAACCTGGACATTGGAACCCAGTCACCAGACGGAACGGGCACTTGGGAAAGAATTGATTTCCCGGCAGCGCGGGATTGAAGAAAAAGAGAAAGCCGGCGATTGAGGCCAGGCCCAGCCAAACGATCGACGCGATCGCCAGTTGGCGCGCGCGGTCGGTGCTCGTCTCAATGAAATGAAATCCAGTCATGATCTAAATCTGTCGCGATTAAAGATAGCCTGTTAACTCCTGGTTCTTGAACGTGCGGCCGAGGCTACCAGGTTTACCAATCTCCGGCGTATTTGACCGAGCGTCTTATCGTCTACCTGGCCGAAGGTTTTGGCGATGATGCTCTGAGACAGGGTATAGATTTTGTCGACCCGAATCTTGCCTGGTCTATTAAGCGCTCCTTCAACCAGATCTGATGAAGTGATCGACAAACTGTACTCTGTGACCTGAGGGCTCGAAGTCATTGCTACCACTATTATGTCGCTCGTCTTCCGGTTATTGATCATTCGAAATCACGATGACCGGCCGGCGCTTATGTGAAGAGAGGTCAGTAAAAGGAACGGGAATGAGAAGAATATCGCCTTGTTTAGGCATGGTTCCAGTCTTCATCATCCAGCGGATTGTCCCAGAACTCAAGGCTGCTCTGACTGGCCAAGAGCAAGTCCTGGGCAACGCCGTTTGGCGATTCGATCACAAAGACAGTTACGTGGACTCCCGGAGCTAACGGCACCTCAAGTTCCAGTCGCCCGCCATCTTTCACCTCGGTGTCGTATTTGAGCGCTGTTTGTTGCATCGCAGAACCACCCCAAAATTAGTTGCATTATATCCTTAAGTCACTTGATTGCCCATCGCATGATCTGAAATCCGCAGCCGACTCTGCAAAAAAATTTGAGTCGCCGCGGAATAGTTTACTCGCAGCTTATTGATTTCGGAACTTTGCAGGTTAAAATCTCAGAACCAACCCTTGCGGCCCTGAACATAGGTTCTCACAAAGTCTTCATCCGACTTGGTGAGATACATGATTCCTTCCACAATTCCGATTACGTGCATCACGCCGGCGAGAGTAAAGCAACTCAGCACCGAGAACAGCAGCATGATCAAGCCTTCTTTTTGATAACCGAGAATAAACTTGTGAATTCCCAAACCACCCAGAACGATTCCCAGGATGCCGGCGATGAGCTTCTTGTCAGCTCCCGCAGCCTGCCAGTCCTGAGTGTGCGGTTGGCCGTATAGTGGCGCCGGTGGCTGGATGGGTTGATAAGTTGGTTGGTAGGGCTGTTGATAGTCTGTCTGCTCTTGATAGGCCGTCGGTTGTCCGCCGATCGTCGGCAGCGGCGACTGACACTGCGAACAGACTTGTGAGTAATCGTCGTTCTGCGCGCCGCACTTGGTACAAAAAACAGCCATCGTATCCGAGTCCTCAAGCTGGAACGGGGAATCCTCCAGCCATTTAAGAGGATTCCCCTACCGATCCAGGCAGTTCGATGTTCAACGGACAGGCAAGCCCGCGCGCTGTGTTATCCAACAACACCATTCCGGCGTGAACGAGAACGTCAGCTTAGGACGATGCCCATCGCCACCCGGGAATTGTCGCCGCGAACCAACTAGCGATTGCCCATCGCGCTCAAGCCCACACCAAGAATCAGCATGATCACGTAGATGGCAATACCCAATACACCCAGTCCAATTGCGATAAAGCTGAACATCTTGGCTTTCTTGGACGCGTCTTCCGCGCCTGCGGTATCGCCCGCGGCCAGCTTGCCGTTTACCTGAGTGGCAAAAATAATTGCCGGAATTGCCAGCGGCCAGCAACAGAATATCGAGATGATGGCAGGCACCAGATAGTTCGGTACAGTTGCCGATCCGCCTGAAGCGGGGGGCGGAGTCCAATTTTGCGACATGATTTAATCTCTCCTACTTTTTTGATTTCTCACTGCGAGCTTTTCCAAACGATGAGGCCTGTCCGAAGCAATCTGTGCGCGCTCTGATGAAAACCCGGCAGCGAACGCGACGGTGTCCCTCTTAAACGATTAACTGAAGTGATGCTCTTTTTTCCGGGTTTAGACCGCAATAGCGATGCATAACTAACAAAAGACAGGCTCTATTGTCAATCTAATTCATGAATTAACATCGGGGGGTGGTTCCGGCCAAAGGGGAAAACGATCGCCGCCGGCTCAGCATGTGATTGACTCGACAAACCTAAATCGAGGATAGTCTGAGCCGGTCGCGAGAGGCTTTTTGTAGTAGAGAGCTGACGAAACGGGTCCGCTTTAATGCCGACGAGATCTATCGGAGCGCGGGCTTGCTCGGACTGGCAGTCTGCGCTACCTAACCAGTGAAACAGATTCTTCAAAACCTAAAAACAGGCGCGGTTTCGGTAACGAATGTTCCGGCGCCCGCCGTCCGCCCGGGATTTATCATTGTGCGCACGGCCGCTTCGTTGATCAGCGCCGGGACCGAACGGATGACTGTCGAGGCAGGGCAGAAGAGCCTGATGGGACGCGCCCTCGATCAGCCTGCTTTGGTCAAGCAAGTTATTCAGAAGGCGAGAACTGAAGGCGTGCTGAATACGATCGACGCCGTCCGTTCCAAGCTTCAGTCGCTGGTGGCGCTGGGTTACAGCGCTGCCGGCACAGTGTCTGAAGTCGGCGAAGGCGTCACGGAATTTCATCGAGGCGATCGGGTAGCGTGCGCCGGGGTGGGCTATGCTTCGCATGCAGAGGTCCTGGCGGTCCCGAAAAACTTGTGCGTTCGTTTGCCGTCAGAGGTCAGTTTTGATGCGGCAGCGTTTAGCACTGTGGGTGCAATCGCGCTGCAGGGCGTGCGTCTGACAGAACCGACGCTGGGCGAGTCCGTGGTGGTGATTGGCCTCGGATTGATCGGACAACTCGCCGTACAGTTGTTGAAGGCGAATGGCTGTCGCGTGTTCGGCATCGATGTCGATCAGAACAAAATTGACCTGGCGCGCCAGTTCGGTGCTGACTCAGGTTGCGCGCCAGAAGACGAAGCGAAGCACAGCGTGATGGAGTGGTCGCGCGGGCGTGGAGCTGATGCCGTCTTGATTACCGCCGCGACTGCATCGAACCAACCGGTAGAACTCGCGGGCGAGCTCTCGCGGCCAAAGGGTCGAGTGGTGGTAGTCGGCGCGGTGGGACTTAATATTCCGCGCAAGTCCTATTACGATCGCGAACTCTCTTTCCGGATTTCGATGTCCTATGGACCCGGCCGCTACGATCCGGAATACGAAGAGCGGGGGCACGATTATCCGTTCGGGTACGTGCGCTGGACTGAAGGACGCAACATCGAAGCTTTTCTCGATCTGCTGGCTGAAGGCCGCGTGAATGTCGAGGCCTTAACTACTCACCGGTTTAAGCTCGCGGAAAGCGAGCGGGCTTACGAATTGATCACCAGCAACGAACCTTATCTTGGCGTCGTCCTGCAGTACGACAGTGAGGGCGAACTCGATCACCGCATTGCCCTCTCCGAAAAGATGTCTACTCCGGCTGCGGCCGTGCGCGTGGGTTTGATTGGCGCCGGTGGTTATGCGAAAGCAATGCTGCTGCCGAACTTCAAAGCGGCCGGCGCAGAGTTTCAGTCGATCGCTACAGCCTCAGGCGTAACGGCGCGCGCCGTGGGCGAGCAGCACGGATTCCGTTTCTGTGTCTCGCGGGCCGAGGAAGTGATCGATGACGAGCAGGCAAATTTGATTGTGATCGCAACGCGTCACGACGTGCATGCAAAGTTGGCCCAGCAAAGCCTGGAGCGCGGCCGTCACGTGTTTGTCGAGAAGCCGCTAGCTTTGAATGACGAAGAATTAGCCGGAGTGTTGGCTGCGGCTGAGCAATCCGCGGGTCGGTTGATGGTTGGCTTTAACCGGCGCTTCTCGCCGCTGGCGACGACGGCAAGAGATTGGTTCGCAGATCGCGCCACCCCGCTGTCGATAAATTATCGAGTCAACGCCGGCAGGGTTCCACGCGGTCATTGGGCCCTCGATCCCAAAGTCGGCGGCGGCAGAATCGTCGGAGAGGTTTGTCACTTCATCGACTTCATGCATTTCATCACGGGCTCTTTGACCACGCGCGTTTACGCCGAAGCAATTTCCAGCAGCGACCAGGAAGTCAACAACGATGACTCGGTCTTTATCACGCTGCGTTTCGCGGACGGATCGAATGGAGCGATCGCATATCTGGCGGAAGGCGACCGCGCCCTGCCGAAAGAGCGGATTGAAATTTTCGGCGGCGGCAAGTCATTCGTGATCGATGACTTTCGCAGCGCCGGCGCCTGGAAAAACGGGCGTGAAAGCAAAACCAAACTTCGCGCGCAGGACAAGGGACAGCAGGATGAAATTCGGGCGGTCTGCGCCGTTGTTCGCGACGGTGGACCGGCGCCAATTGCTTTGGATGATCTGGCCACGACGACGCGCGCTACCTTTCGCGTGCTCGAGTCGCTGCGAACCGGTTTGCCGGTAGAGGTGTAGCAAGAATTATTTTCCATTTCTCATGACATTTTTCATTCGCCATTTAGGTCGGTCCTGAAGCCCGTGCGCAACGGCTTCGTGGCTTAACCCAACTCCTAACGGTTGGGTTGCCTAAATTCATCGCATTGAATGGCAAATGAAAAATGTCAAATGAGAAATGGAAAATGATCCGCAGTCATTGTCGGATAAAGCCTAAACCCGAATGCTCAAGGTCATCATAGTCGCCGGCGCGCGGCCCAACTTCATGAAGGTGGCGCCTATCGTAGCGGCGATGCGACGGCGCCCCGACGCGTTCCAGCCCCTCCTCGTTCACACCGGACAACATTACGACGAAGCCATGTCCCAGGCTTTTTTTCGCGACTTGGAAATGCCTGAACCCGACGTCTATCTTGGCGTCGGCTCAGGCAGTCACGCGCAGCAAACCGCCGCGATCATGCAGGCTTTCGAACCCGTTGTGATTAAGGAGAAGCCGGATTGGGTGATCGTTGTTGGCGACGTCAACTCGACCGTGGCGTGCGCGCTGGTATGCGTGAAGCTCGGCATCAAGGTGGCCCACGTCGAGGCCGGCTTGCGCAGTGGCGATCGAACCATGCCCGAAGAAATCAATCGTCTGCTTACGGATCAAATCGCCGATCTTCTTTTGACGCCATCGCCGGATGCCGACGCGAATCTCCGCGCCGAAGGAATACCCGCAGAGCGAATCAGGTTTGTCGGGAACGTGATGATCGATTCGCTGCTGGGCCAGCTTGAGCGCGCCGAACAATCCCACGTGTGCGCGGACCTTGGTTTGGCCGAGAAAGAATACGCGGTGCTGACATTGCATCGGCCGTCGAATGTCGATGATCCAGCCGCGTTCATTCAAGTCATCACGGCGCTGGAAGAAATTGCGCGGCGTTTGCCCATCGTTTTTCCGGCGCATCCGCGGACGCGCAAAATGATTACTGAACTCGGCCTGACCGAACGAGTCGCGAACATTAAAGGCTTGTTGGTGATAGATCCGGTTGGTTATCTGGACTTTTTGCAACTGCTCAACCGCTCGCGCTTGGTCCTGACTGATTCCGGCGGCATTCAGGAAGAAACGACCGTGCTCGGGATCCCCTGCGTTACGCTGCGGGAAAACACCGAGCGGCCGATTACGGTTGAGATGGGCACGAACACAATCGCCGGCACGGATTCAGCGAGAATCATTGAAGCGGCGTTGAGCGCGCTCAACCAATCCCCAAACACCGGCGCGCCGCGCGTGCCGCCGCTTTGGGACGGCCACACGGCGGATCGAATCCTTGAGGTGCTGATAGAAAGAGGGTGAGGTCAGTACCGGGAGCGGCTCGGTAGCAACCTGGTCTCAAGGGTAAACGGTCCAAGATCGGGGAGGCCCGGTCGCTACCGCTCCCGGTACTGACCTCATCGCGGCAAATGATCACATTCACAAAGATTA
>JAWVEM010000187.1:0-7815 GCA_033856735.1 Blastocatellia bacterium | reverse complement strand
TTCAGGCCGAACCACATCGAGTCCATTGTCGGCAGCGTCTTGCAAGGGATACCGTAAGCGCGGAAGGGAATTGCCGGTTCGGCTGTGTAAGCAAACCAACACTGCTGAATCCCGCGCTCATCGACATATCGCTTGACAGCTTTCAGTTGCTGCCCCCAGTCGGTGGTGGAATCGGTCAGATATTTGTGGATATTCGCCGGTCCGCCCCAGAGTTCATTGGCATAGGCGATGTAGGAAGTTGGGAACGCTCGCAATGACGAAATGACATGGAAGAGAATGAGGGCGCCAATTAGCCACCCCCAGCGCCGATCCTTGCAGATCAGGCTCCACGCGGCTCCGCCTGCCAGCACGAGTAAGAAGATGAAGACCAGCAGGATATGACGCACGCCGATGTTCAGCTTCGAAGTCATTGAGATGCAGAAGTAGAGCGACGGTGGCAGAGAGAGGAACAGGATCTCGCGCCAACCCCGCAGCTTCCCAGTTGCGATGGCATAGACGATCAGCGGCAGGAAGATCAGCGTAGTCAGCGTCGCCTTGATAACAAACGCCACCGGGAAGTAGAACCACACACCGTGGGCGTAGACCTTCCCGAAAATGTAGCTGGGCCAGGTATTAGCTACCGAGCGGACATCGGCTAGTCCGTAGAGCCACGATTCGGGCAGTAGCTTCCAGCGCGCCATGACGGAGACGGCCTTGCCTTCGACCGGACTCAAGTTTCCCAGCGTGCTCGCTAGCGGCGGATTGATCTGCTGTCCCGCCGGACGAGCCGAATAGCGAAACCCATAGCCGGCCCACATGATTCCAACCGTGATGACTGCGGCAATCACTAAGACACCGGCCAGCCGCAGTGCCTGACGGAGACGGCTTTCGTCGCCCACTTGACGTCGCCGTAACAGCTCGGTGATGGCAAGGAGGATCAGCATCGCCGGCAGAAGCACGGCCGAATGCTTTGTGATGAAGAAGATGCCGGCGGCGAGACCCAGCACCGCGACGCGTCCCCACGAGGGTGATTTCACATAACCGTAGAACGCGTAAATGCTGGCCAGCAGGCAGCAGGCCGCTCCCGTATCGGTGGTGACCAGGGCCCCGTGAGCAAGGAAATTCGGCTCGAAGACAATTAGGAGGAGCGCGAGGAATCCCGCGCCGGTGCCGAACATCTCGCGCGCGCTCAGGAAGGCCAGCAGCGCGACCATCAGGGCAAAGATCGAGGCGGCCATTCGGGCGCGGAAGATGATGGTCTCAAAGTCATTCTGGAAGATAAAATCGCCTCCGCTGAGATACGCCTCGTTTTTGAAGTAGCGGTTCTGTAGCTGTGGCTCACGAAGAGTCATGTTTTGAAGCGGTAGAGCGGCAACCATTTTTACTAGCGGAGGGTGCTCAGGATTCAGGCCAAAATCGCGATGCTTGAGCGACATGTATCCGGCGAAGATGTGATCGCCTTCGTCCCAGGTAAGCGACTCTCGCCGGACGGAATACAACAACTGCCCTTCTAAAACCAAAAGCAGCAATATCACACCGGTGATCGTTACCCAAGGACGGTCGAGAAACGATTGCCGTCTGTCTGAAGTCACGGCGATCGACGTCGGACTCGGACACGCTTGTGTGGTCATAAGTTCTCCGCGAGGAGGATGAACAATATAGAAATCAAAAGCCTTTTAGTTGAGCGACAACTCCGAGATTGTAAAGCACTTTCTCGAGCAGTTGGCGATAAATCGCGTTAACACAAGCTTGCGTTGTCTCTTCGCCCAATTTGTGTGGGCGTTGTACCCTGAACTTCACTTAAGACTCTTAACCTCACCAACAAGCACTCTGCTCTCAACTATTTGCCTACTTAAGATCGAAGCGATTTTGGCGCTGTCACATTAAGCAACGACTCACTTTGATGGGCACTCATACATACTGGGAGCGATCAATCTAGACGTCAAGTGACATTTCCGGCGTCGAGGAAATGATGCCGCCGGTCTTATCGTAGCGATTTTTCCTACACAAAAATGATATTGAGGTCCCCGGAGTTTGTGTTTGGCAGAAAAGTGAAGTGACAAAAAACCTAGTCAAAGCCAGAAAAGCGAATCTCCGCACCTGCTCTGCGGAGGCCAGAACAATTTGCTGGGAAATCGACTCAAAAAATGTCACCGATTCGTCACTCGACTCAACGCAAATCGATGAAAATCGATGAATAAAACTGCACAGAAATTTGCTCCTCCTGTGATGGCTACAACCCGTTGAAGAATCGTAAGATATGTCACTGCGTGTCACTGCATGTCAAAATCTGCAGTGAGCTTGTTTTGCCGTTCGCAATGCGGAGGTTAGGGATTCGCCCCCTCTGCTCCACCAATAAGATTCAACTACTGTTTTGCTGAAGTGGCCGATATGTGACTTTTGCGGATCTAATTCGACCCATATCTTTAATAGCTGCGCCTATGTTACTCGCATCTATCTGGCTGTTTCCCCTCATTCGCTGGTACAGCTATTCCGTTGGCCGTCCTCTGGCGAGCGCTGACTTGCGATTCTTTTCACTGCTGCACTTCCGGCAATACTTAAGTTCCAATTTGCACTTTCGGCAGTTTAATGGTTCCAAAACACGAATCGTCGACAAGGTGGAGATGCGAAATCTCTCGGTTTTGATTTGAACTTGCGGCAAAGAATTGGTTCCAGCCGCGGCAAAGAATTGGTTCAAGTCATATACTTACTTAATAGTGACTGCCCGATTTGTTTTGTCGGACCGATCCGGAAATAACATGAAACAACTGCGGAAGGAAATGCTCACGCCGAACAACCGAGATCCCAAAACGGATAAAGAAGCGCTCGAATCCAAAGTCGAGCGAGAGAAGAACCCATTCAAGCGCTTGCTTCTGGTCCTTGGCCCGGGGCTGATCACCGGAGCGTCGGACGACGATCCTTCGGGAATCGGGACTTACACTCAGGCGGGCGCCTCACTCGGATTTGCCACTTTATGGACCGCGCCACTCACTCTGCCAATGATGGCGGCAGTCCAATTCATCTGCGCCAAAATTGGAATGGTCAGCGGCATGGGCCTGAGCGGCGTGCTGCGCAAGCACTATCCGCGCTGGGTTGTTTACGCGGCCATCTCACTCCTGGTTGTCGCCAATACAATTAACGCGGGCACGGACATCGGCGCAATTGCCGCGGCCATTAACTTGCTCTTGCCCATCCCCGCTCTGGCCCTCGTCGTGCCGATCGCTGTGGGAATTGTGACGCTGCAAGTCTTCTGCTCGTACAGCCTCATTTCGCGAATCTTCAAGTGGCTGACGGTGACGCTCTTTGGTTATATAGTCGCGGCGTTTCTCGCCCGGCCCCACTGGGGTGAAGTATTGAAAGCCACCGTCATACCCACGATTCGTTTCGATCACGTGTATCTCATGACACTGGTGGCCATCCTGGGCACGACGATCTCGCCCTATCTGTTTTTCTGGCAGGCCAGCCAGGAGGTCGAAGAAGAATTAAAGATGGGCCGCGAGACTTTGGCCGAGCGCGAAGGCGCGACTGATAGCGAGATTAAGATTGCCGAAATAGACGTGGACGTGGGAATGCTCTTTGCCAGCCTGGTCTTCTATTTTGTAATCCTGGCATCGGCGGCCACGCTGCACGCCACGGGCAAGACAAATATTCAGACCGCCACCGACGCGGCCCAGGCCCTGCGCCCGTTATCAGGCGGCGCGACCATCCTTTTCGCTCTCGGATTAATCGGCTGCGGGTTTCTGGCGGTGCCGGTGCTGACCGGAGCGAGTGCCTATGCTATCGGCGAGGCTTTCGGCTGGAATTGTGGCCTGAATGAAAAGTTTCACCGGGCGCGCAGGTTTTACGGAATCATCGTCGTCTCGACACTAGTGGGGATGTTGATAAACTTTCTGAAAATCGCCCCGGTCACCGCGCTCTTCTGGACCGCAGTGATCAATGGCGTGCTGGCGCCGCCTTTGCTCGTCATGATCATGCTGGTTTCCAATAACAAAAAGGTGATGGGCAAACGCGTCAACGGAAAGCTCACCAACTTTATCGGATGGAGTACGGCGGTGATTATGTCGGCCGCCGCAATCGGCATGTTTGTGACCTGGGGAAATTGAGGGCTAAACGCTCAAGGGACGGCTCTGCCGCAGCAACATTGCGGTAAGCCTCCGGCTTACCGTCAAGCTTTCCACGAAAATCATGAGGCTCTGCCTCCGCTTTGATCGAGAGCCGGAGGCATAGCCTCAGAAAAAAGAAGAGCCGGGCCGGTAAGCCGGAGGCTTACCGCACTGTGCTGCGGCAAAGCCGCTAAGTGCTGGGCAAGCGGTGCGGGCGAGGGCGCCCGCGATCCCAGTATTAAGGAGATCCTGAAACGAACCCATTATCGTTGCTCCCCTCTAGGTGAATCGAGCAGTCTAATGGCATCTTTAGGAGTACCAAGAAAAGGATTGTCCGTTAATGGCTGAGAAGAAAAAACGTCCTTCCCTTTCAACTGCCTGGCTCGACGCCAAAGAACTCATCTGGGCGCATCGCCGTCGTCTCGCGCTGGGGCTCGTGCTCATGGTTGTTAACCGGGTCGCCGGTTTTGTTTTGCCTTCCAGCACAAAGTATCTGGTCGATGAAGTCATTATTAAGCACCGAGGCGAATTGCTGATGACCCTGGCGCTCGCCGTGGGAGTCGCAACTTTGATTCAGGCAGTCAGTTCATTCGGTCTGTCGCAAGTGCTGGGCGTCGCCGCGCAACGCGCCATTACGGAAATGCGCAAGAGCGTGCAGGAACACGTCGCGCGTTTGCCGGTGAAATACTTTGATTCCACCCAGACGGGCGTGCTCATTTCTCGCATCATGACCGACGCCGAGGGCATTAGAAACCTGGTCGGCACCGGATTGGTCCAATTAGTCAGCAGCGTCGTCACGGCGCTGATTGCGCTCTGTGTCTTGTTCTACTTGAACTGGCGGATGACTTCGATCACCCTCATTGCCCTCGCGATCTTTGGCGCGTGCATGTCCCTGGCTTTCAACCGGCTGCGGCCGCTGTTTCGCGAACGCGGCAAAATCAATGCGGAAGTTACCGGACGGCTGGGGGAAACTTTGGGCGGCATTCGGATCGTCAAGGCCTATTCGGCAGAGAAGCGCGAAGAGATCGTCTTTGCGCGCGGGGCGCATCGGCTGTTCCGCAACGTCGCCCGTTCAATGACTGGCGTCTCGAGCGTTACGGCCTTTTCCACGGTAATCATTGGCGGCATCAGCGTGATCCTGATCTTGTTCGGCGGGCATTCCATCCTGGCCGGGACGATGACGCCGGGCCAGTTCTTTATGTACATCTCTTTCACAATGCTGGTGGCGATGCCGCTGGTCGAGATCGCCAACATCGGAACGCAGATTACTGAAGCGTTTGCCGGCCTCGATCGGATACGCGAAATCAAGCGCATGGCGACCGAGGACGAGGATGACGCCGATCGCGATTCGCTGGATCAGATCGAAGGCGAGATAGCCTTTGAAGATCTCAGCTTTGAATATGACGAGAGCGTGCCTGTCTTAAAACACGTCTCGTTTCAGGCAAGTGCCGGGTCGACCACGGCCCTGGTCGGGTCGAGCGGTTCCGGGAAGAGCACTCTGATCAGTCTGGTAATGGCCTTTAACCGCCCGCTCTCAGGCCGCGTGCTCGTGGACGGTCGAGATCTGGAATCGATTCGTCTGCGTGATTACCGCACACAACTGGGCGTGGTTTTGCAGGACAACTTTCTCTTTGATGGAACGATCGCGGAAAACATTTCCTTCGCGCACCCGCACGCCACGCGCGAGCAAATCGTCGAAGCCAGCCGGATCGCGCACTGCGAAGAATTTGTTAACGGCTTTGAAAAGGGTTATGACACGATCGTTGGGGAACGAGGCGTGAAATTATCCGGCGGTCAGCGCCAGCGCGTGGCCATTGCCCGCGCGATCCTGGCGGAGCCAAGGATTTTGATTCTGGACGAAGCTACTTCGAGCCTGGATAGCGAGAGCGAAGCTCTGATCCAGGACGGTTTGCAGTCGCTGCGGCGAGGCCGTACTACATTCGTGATCGCGCATCGACTTTCGACAATTCGCAGCGCGGAGCAGATTCTGGTGCTGGAGCATGGCGAGATCGTCGAGCGCGGCACGCATGAAGAACTGCTGCTGGTGGATGGACGTTACAAGCAACTCTATGACAAGCAGTACAAGTTCGAGCGCAATCAATTCATCAACCCCGGCGAGGATTTCACGCCCGAGCCCCAGAAGGTTGTGGCATCTGCGATGCCCACAGCCGACGCGAATTTGTAGTGACATAGATCCGCAGATTACACAGACGAGAACTGACAGTCATAAACCACAAGTCGAGACGATGACTCGCAGCTTCATTGGTTAGGTTTTCCAATCTGTGTAATCGGTGTAATCTGCGGACACCTTTTTGGAGAGGACTCAACACATGGCAGATACGCAACAGTCTTACGCGAACCACACACGTTGGCATCCCCCGTTTCACTTTTTCGTGGTGCCGGTACTGCTGATTAATTTTGTTTGGTCAGTAGTCGATTTCGTCAAGGCTCCCGGGGCGAACGAGGGTCGTTGGATTGTCGTTTCAGCCGCGCTGGTGGTGTTGGCCCTGGTCGCCAGAACGAACGCGCTGAAAGTACAAGACCGGATTATTCGGCTTGAAGAGCGACTCCGCTACCAGCAGTTGCTGCCTGCTGATTTGTCACAGCAGTGCGGATCGCTTGCCCTCGGGCCAACCATCGCGCTGCGCTTCGCCTCGGACGAAGAGTTAGAGGGGTTGGTTCGCGAAGTCCTGGGAGGGCGGCTGGCCAAACCGGCCGAGATTAAGCGCGCTGTTAAGAGCTGGCGTGCTGACACCTCTCGAGTTTGACTTCTAAAACGAGCCTCAGCAAAGCGTGGCGCAGTCAATGAACAGCACCGGTGCGTCCCGACGTCTTCTCTTGATTAGCAACTCGACGCTGTATGGCAGTGGCTATCTTGATCACGCCGCGGTCGAGATTGGCAACTTCCTCGGGGATGTCGAGCGCGTTCTCTTTATTCCATATGCCCTGTACGACCACAACGCTTACACGTTATTGGCGCGGGCACGCTTCGAGAAGATGGGCTACGGCCTGGAGTCGATCCATCTTGCCGGCGACGCCCGCCGGGCCGTCGCGGCCGCCGACGCGATTTTCATCGGCGGAGGAAACACCTTTCGTCTGCTCAAGACCCTGTATCACTTCGATCTGCTGTCCGCGATCCGGCGCCGGGTGGATGGCGGAATGCCTTACATCGGTTCGAGCGCGGGATCAAATGTAGCGGGACCGACAATCAGGACTACCAACGACATGCCGATCGTGCAACCACCCTCGTTCGATGCGCTCGGGTTAGTGTCTTTTCAAATCAACCCGCATTTCCTGGATCCGGATCCCAATTCAACTCATAAGGGCGAGACCCGCGAAGAGCGGATTCTCCAATTCCTTGAAGAGAACGAGACGACTGTTGTCGGGCTGCGGGAGGGGGCCATGATCCGCATCGAACATGGCGTTACCGTTTTGAAGGGTTCATCCGGCGCGCGCATCTTTCGCAAAGGACTGGAACCTCTGGAAGTTGGGCCGGGAACGAGGCTTGATCATTTCTTGTCGGCGAGTGCCGCTGTCGAGTAAACCTGTGCCTTACGAGAAAATCCGATCCGCGAAACACACGAAGCGGGAATGGTTTTTGCTCACTTTCGTGTGATTTCTATGAAAGCGGGTCGTGTCAAGGAAGAGGTTCGGTTGATCGTCTCACCCTTCTATCCGAGCTGCCGCCATTGCCACTGATTAGTGGTGTTTTTTTTGGCGGGCTCATTCAACG
>JAWVEM010000186.1:0-7308 GCA_033856735.1 Blastocatellia bacterium | reverse complement strand
GAAGCCGCGCGACGCAGCTATGCGGACACGGTGCGCTTGTGGAACTCGCGTTTCTTGCCGGCGCTGGTTCACTGGACCGACGCCGGCAGGTTGAGCAAACAACAGTCGGAACAATTGCGTAGCCTGCCCGTTCATGAGCAAGTGCCGGAAGTTCTGGAACTCGAGAAAGAAGGCATCTTTTTCAGCAAGGACCTCTCCAAGTCCGTGCTTTATTCGATCGCCGCGCCCGGAACTTCGCAGCACATCGCGATGCTGGCCTTTGACGCCAACGAGTTTCTTGAGCAGAGAGTCCGTGAGATCCTCGGGCAACACGGATGGTTCCAGACGGTGCTGAGCGATCTGCCACACTTTACTTTCCTCGGACTGGCGGAAGCAGAGCTGCCGGAGCGCGGTTTGAAAAGAGTCGAGGCCGACGGGCAAACGTTTTGGATCCCGGATGTGGGGTGATCGATTCGACAGCATTCGTTCGTCGGACTCCTTTACCGCAACGCGGTATCACTGCCGCCCGTTCCTGAGATTTTGCAAACTTGAAGACCTCGATTTGTCCGTCCGCCGCCTATCCGTTAACATTAAGGGCCGAATCGTAGCCACATCTTTTATCCGGGTATCAGCAATTCAATGATCAAAACAGCCTTCTTCATAATCGTTATTCTTGTCTTTGCCGGGGCCGCTCAGGCACAGCCCGTTAACTCACCGTCGCCGCGGAGTCCGACGCCGCTGGGGCAAACTCAGACGGCAACTGCATTCGACCTCGCCGAGTACGGCGTCAGCCTGCAACCGGACGCGCGCCTGATCACTGTGATGGCCGCGCTGGATGCCGCCGGCTTTGATCCCACGCCGGCTGGCAGAGAGCCTTCCGCGTTTCGCCAGTTGGTGCGAAAGGACCAGGCGAACCTTGATTCCAATCTGCGCGAGCGGCTGAAAGCCTTCTTTGATCACAATCGCTTGCCGGCGCCGGCCACGCCCGCCGATCAAGCGGCCCGTTACGTCTCGCTGGCGTATGCATTGGGAGCGCCGCCGATGCTCGACGCGCCCGATCGTTCCGACGATCTGCCGGGCGGCATTCTTGCCGTGCTCGACTTTGCGCCCCTGGTGCGCGAGTTCTACCGGAAGTCATCTATAGACGAGCGTTTGCCTTCATACATGCGCGCTTATCACGCGGAAGGCGATCGGCTGCGACAACCCGCGGCCGAGATGGTGCGCTCGGTTTTGTCTTACCTGCACACGCGTCCGATCCTGGCCACGAATGAACGGGTGCGCGTCAAGAGTACCGAAAAGAAGAAAACTTCGACCACCACTTATTCGACGCGGGTCCACGAACGACGATTCTATATCGTTCCGGATCTGTTGGCGGCGTCGGGCACCATCAACTTTCGGGTGATTGCCGATGACTACTATGCGATCGTTCCGGAAGGTACCGACCCCACTTCGTCCGAGCTGCGTCGTGGCTTTCTGCAATTCGTAATTGATCCGCTGGTGCTAAAGTTCAACAAGCAGATCGCCGCGCAGCGGGATCAGATAAAGCTCTTGATCGACGCGCGGACCAAAGAGAATGCGATTATTTCACCTGACGTGTTTGTCGTGATTTCGAGATCTCTGGTTGCGGCGGCCGACGCGCGATATGAAGAAGCAAACAGATTGACGGCTGTCATGAATATTCAACGCCGGCGTCTCCAGCAGGCGAAAGACGAAGTCACTCGCCAGACGTTGGCCCGGGAAGCGGAAGCCAGTCGCGCCGCGATTGCCGACGAAACGATCGGCCGGCTGGCGGAGGAATACGAAAGAGGCTCGGTGCTGGATTTCTTTTTCGCCGATCGATTGCGCGACTTCCAGGCCTCGGGCTTCGACATCGCGAATTTCTTCGGAGAGATGATTGAGGGCATCGATGCAGCGCGCGAAAACAAGCGGCTGGCGGAAACAAGCGTCGCGCGCGATCGCGCCATTGCCGCCCGCAAAGCTCATCCCCGTTATTCGCTGTGGCTGGTTGATCCCACTGCTGAAGCGCGCGAAGCGGTGGACACTTCGGGCCCTTCGGCGTTGGTCAAGAGCCTGACTGAAGTCGAAAAGCTCCTGCAAACGCGTAACTATGAAGAGGCCGAGAGGCGTCTGAAATCGTTGTTGCAGGAATACCAGGGCGAGCCGCGACTATTCTATAACCTCGCCCTGACCGCCAGCCTTTGGGCCCGGGAAACGACAGACGATCAGTTGCAAACGCAGCGTCTGAATCGGGCTTTGACTAACTATCGGCTGGCGGTGGCTGCGGCTGCGCCGGACACCGATAAGGTTTTGCTGTCGCGGGCACATGAAGCGATGGGCCGCATTCTCGCGTTTCTCGATCATAACGACGAAGCGATGAAAGAATTCGAAGCGGCGATCAGGATCGGCGAAGTGCCCGGTGGCGCGTATCGAGACGCAATTGAAGGGAAACGGAAGCTGGCCCAGCCCTAATTCGGATTGATTGATTCGATCTCTTTATCAATCAAAGGGAGCAAGCGCTGGCGGAGCCTGGAGACCAGAGAATCAGCTTGTCGCACGTCTTCTTCGAGTCGGACGCGGCTTTGCGTAGTTAGATTCAACAGGCTTTCAAGCCCTCGTCGCTCAAACTCCAGGGACCGGCGGCGCCCGTCTCGTAATTCAGCAGTACGCGTCGTTCCAATCCCGTTCAAAGCGCGCTCGATATTTTCGGGACGCGTGTCTTCATCAAGCTGGGCCAGGCGGCCTCGGTACGAACTTTCTTTTTCAATTAAGTCGAGAAGCTGTCTCCGCAAGACTCCGGCGCGATCTTCCGCGCGGCCCAACAGATCCAGATTGAGCGCGATGCGTTTTTGTTTGTCGTTCGAGTCGTCGCTTTGTTTTCCATCAGGCGCGGAAAGTTTGTCGCTGATCTCACGCAAGCGGGTATTCAAAGTTTGCAGCGATTTTCGGAGGAGGTCGATTTCATTCGCGACCGCTTCGATCGAATTGCTATTCGCCGGCAGACTTGCCAATTGTCCCTGGTCCGGAGGGGTCGCCTTTGCCTGTCGACTGACGCTTTGAGCAAACGAGTGCGTGCCAAAGAGAGGCAGGACAAGAATCACAATCGCCAGGGACGTTACTCGGATTTGCATTTGCCGACTCCTTTGGTTGCAGGTCGGGGACCGTCGTAATCACGCATTTACGCTGCCGGGAGTTCGTTTTTATTACCACCAACACGGTTCAGGGCCCAGCCGTTTCCGTTGAGGGGCTAGTTTAGTTTCAGTTCCTGCCGGCTGTCGAAGAATTTCGACCACGCGTCGCTGCTCTTCTTAAGCATTACGGGCGCGTTCTTGATGGTGAAGTCTGAAATCTTCACACCTTTCTGGACCTGCTTCCAGGCGAGCGGCATGGAAACAGTAGCGCCGGGTTTGGCGCGCGCGCTGTAAATTGCCGCGATGGTTTTGCCGCGCGCATTCTGCATGGCGTCAACATACACTTGCTGTTTCTGGCGTTTGGCGAGCGAGCGCTGCGTCGTCGCGATCTTCGGGGCGCGTTGGGCCACCTCGTTGGCGAGGGCCGTGGCGACTTCGGCAATCTTGCCAAAATCATATTTCGGTTTCAGCGGCAAATAGACGTGAATGCCCGACGATCCGGAAGTCTTGGGAAAGGCCGGCAAGCCCAGTTCATCAAGCACTTCCTTACAAACCATTGCCACGTCCAAAACATTTTTCCACGGCGCTTCCTTCGGATCGAGATCGAGCATCAGGTAGTCCGGCCGGTCCAGGTGCTTCACCGTCGAATGCCACGGGTGCTGTTCGATTGTCCCCAGATTTACAAAGTGCAGCAGGGAGCCGAGCGTGGTGTAAACCGCATAGTTCAGCTCGCGGCCTTCCTGGTTCGTCAGGCGCACCGTCTTAATAAAAGCGGGCGCGCTTTCCAGGTCCTGCTGAAAAAACATCGGCGCCCTAATGCCGCGCGGATAGCGCTGCAAAATCGCCGGGCGATCTTTCAGGAACGGCAAAATCCGCGGGCCCATCTTGAGGTAGTAACTAAGCAGATCGAATTTCGTGAGACCTTCGTCCGGCCAATAGACGCGATCAAGACTGGTGAGCGAAACACGTTCGCCTTCGATCTCCAGCACCAGATCGCCTTTCGGTTTTTTCAGCGCCAGGAATTCTTCCGCCGTGATACTCGCGCCGTTATTCGAGCGGGTGCGTTTGACGCCTTTCGACTTGTCCGCAGTTTCCTTCTTATCGCGCTGCATATATTTCCGGCATTCTAACACTCACAACCGGGAATCTCTTCGTCAGATCGTGAGCGCTCGTCACCGGATTGATCTTCTCCCTCTCCCACTGGGAAACGGTTAGGGTGAGGGTCTTACTGCTCCCCCACTCTAAATAATCTTTTGTCTTTGAATACCACCACTCCTTGCCCACGGAGCACAAATAAGAGAAACCTATTCCTCTCGCAAACCCTCATCCCCGCCATTCTCCCAAAGTGAGAAGGGAGAAAAAATGGGACTGCGTCCATCTTCGCTCCATTCCCTGACCCAGCGTCAACGTGTTATAAAATTGTTTCGGACCACCGGTCGCAGGCGTCGAATTCCGATGGGCTTCACCGCCTGAAACGGGGACATCAACTTTAGTACCTAACGCCTGCGGGCTAAGTTAAAATCAGTCTGTCTATGTACGAATTCTCTAGTCAACAGCAGAAGCTGCTTTCCGACATCCAGTCTGACGCCTTCAAATATTTCGTGCATGAAGTCAATTCGTCTAACGGGCTCGTGGCCGATAGCACGAAAGACGGATGGCCGTCCAGCATCGCCGCCGTTGGCATGGCGCTTTCCGCATACCCGGTCGGCGTCGAGCATGGCTTCATCGCACGCGAGGAAGCGATTGACCGAACATTAAGAAAACTACGCTTCTTTGACGGCAGCGAACAGAGCACAAGCCCGGACGCGACCGGCTACAAAGGTTTCTATTATCACTTCCTCGATATGCAAACCGGCCGTCGCGCGTGGGAGTGCGAGCTGTCGACAATCGATTCGACTTTTCTTTTCGCCGGGATGCTGGCGGCGGCGGCTTATTTCGATCGCGATTCGAAGGAAGAAGCTGAGATTCGCCAACTCGCCGACGAGCTTTACCGCCGTGCTGATTGGCGATGGGCCATGAACGGCGGCGCGACTCTTAGTCATGGCTGGAGCCCGGAAGCCGGCTTTCTAACGTACCGCTGGGACGGCTACGATGAATCGACTCTGGCTTACATTCTCGGCCTCGGCTCGCCTACCTCGCCATTGCCGGCCGAGAGTTATGCGGTTCATAGATCGACTTGCCAATGGAAAAAGGTTTACGACTACGAATACCTTTATGCCGGGCCGCTGTTCACGCATCAATTTTCCCACATCTGGATCGATTTTCGGGGAATTCAGGATCAGCTCATGCGCACCCACGGTTCGGACTATTTTGAAAACAGCCGCCGCGCGACCTACGCGCAACGGGAGTATGCGAAGCGAAATCCGAACAGCTTCAAGGGTTACAGCGAAGTTTGTTGGGGGCTCACCGCGAGCGAAGGCCCGGGGCCGAAAGAGTTGACCATCGATGGCGGCCAACGCGTCTTCTTTGATTACATTGCGCGCGGCGTGCCGGATGGGCCGGACGACGGGACCATTGCGCCCTGGGCGGTGGTGGCGTCACTGCCCTTCGCCCCGGAGATTGTCCTGCCGGCGCTGGAACACTTCAATGAGATCGAAATAGGCATTGACCATCCTTACGGACTTGAAGCTACTTTTAATCCGACGTTTCCGAATGACGATGCCGAATGTCGTAAGTGCGGCTGGCTTTCACCTTGGCACTTCGGAATTAATCAAGGCCCGATCGTTTTGATGATCGAGAACCATAGCACCGAATTCCTCTGGAGCTTGATGAAGAAGTGCCCCTATATCGTTAACGGTCTGCGAAGCGCCGGATTCAGCGGTGGGTGGTTATGACCTTCGACATTGCGCTGCGTGGTGATCAAATTGAGATAGCGGCTTGTGGCGCCGGTTGCTTATCAAGATCAGGAAACGAGCACCGGCCAAAGAAAACATGCCAGGCCAAAGAATTGATTAGAGGCAGCCGCAAGACGGAGCATCCCAACTCCACGAGTGCAGTAGTTTGAGCGCACGCGATCATCCGTCGCATCCAAAGGCGTGAAACGAATCGCGCGCGAAACAATTCTCCAGAGTAGGCAGCCAGCGTCGCGGTATTTCCCGTCTCGAGGTAATCGTCCACAACTCTGGCGGCGAAGGTTGAGAGCCGCAGGCACGGATCGAGTCCACCAGCGGTTAGTGGAGACACTGCGCCGGCGGCGTCTCCGACCAGCAACCCTCGATCATTCGCGATATGCCGCAGGACGCCGCCGATGGGAATACGCCCCCCACGCCGCTCGATCAGCTCGGCGTTTCTTAAATCAACTATGCCGTTGACGCTCGCGCGAAATTCGCGCAGGGCTTTCGGCGGATCGAAACGCGCGGCGTACCCGCCGACTCCAAGGTGAACTTCCTCGCCGTCGTGCACCAGCCAGGCGAGATAACCTGGCGCTAAGCGGGGATCGAGAAAACAATGAAAGCGCGGCGGACCATCAAGTGGAATGCCGGTCAGCACTTCTTCAACTCCAACAATCCACTCGCGGTTGGTTTCCAGACCGAGGTCGCGTCCCACCCGCGATTGTGATCCATCGGCGCCGATGAGATAGCGCGTCTGCACCGAGCGCGGGCCTGCCCGGCCATCAAGCCGGACAGTCGTTTGGTCTTTCAGCTTTACCTGATCGACATAGCTTGTGGCCGGCATCCATTCCACGCCGGCGCGCAGGGCCTGTGTAAGAAACCGCTGATAGAGCAGGTCCATGCGGCCCACCCGAAACTCATCATGAGGGCTAACCAAATCCATGGAGCGGCGCGCGGGCGAATAAAGCCTTACATGACGCACCGGGGGGCCCAGACAATCTGCTGGAAGACTAAAGTCCTCCAGCGTCCGCCGGACAAAGATGCCGGTCGTATGAATTGATTTGTCGAGGGCCGGCTTTCGATCGACAAGCAGCACGCGACGTCCACGTTCGCCCAGCAAGCGTGCGGCCTGCAGACCCGCCAAACCGGCGCCAACGACAATTACATCGTAGTTTTCCATTTCAGAGTTGAAATTTTGTCTGGTGGTGAAGCGGGCTGTTCTCGTGACCAATCACGAGATGCGTTACCCATTCACCTTCATTGATGAGCAGGTTGGACGCTTTTGCGTCCGCAGGTAGATCGAAAACGATCTCAGTGGTGTAGGATTCGCCGGGCCGCAACGGCGTCGCGAGGGGCTTGCCGCCTTGTCC
>JAWVEM010000185.1:0-7698 GCA_033856735.1 Blastocatellia bacterium | reverse complement strand
TTGTCGTTGCCGCCTTCGTCGCTCACGAGGCTGAATACGACGCGCACCTGATCGTCGGCAGTGAGTGGCTTGTTTAGAGTCATGGCAAAGTTTCCCGCATCCAGATCGTAGTTCGCGGCATAGACGCGATAGCTCGGCGCGGTCGTGATCTTGCCGGCAGTGTTCGTAAATGTTTTGGTAACGGCAAACGCGTAACCGGACTTTAAGGGCATTTCCTTGTCGCCGGTAGCGGGTGATTTCAACTGCATGCTGTTCCCACTAGCGCTTTTACTACAACTCGCGAGAAACAGCACGCCGACGAGTGCAAGCAGACAAAGAACGAAACCACTGGATCGATTTAAAGCGTGGCCACGAGTATTAGCGTTTCTAAGTTGGGGCATTTGTTTTCTCCTAATCATTGGACTGCCGAACTCCGGGTAAGCCTTTGACGGTCAACGAGCACTGCTTTTACGGGAAATTAATCCACGAGTCAATGCTCGTAACTCGAAAATCGAGGCTTGGGTCGCACTGAATCAGCAACCCTGGCTCGGATTTGAAATCGTTTGCGGTTTCTTTGCATAAAAGATTGACAGCTGGATATCCCGGAAAATGCAGTTGGGCCGTCTCCTGCTGCGCTCAGAAGAGACGTCCCGTTTGCCTCAGCTGACTGGCAATGAAAGGGTACCCGCACAAATCTTTTGGTGGAGGTGACGAAAATGAAAAGGCCTCATCTAACCAGTGCTGTTAGAGTCCTGGGCTCGCTGCTGATGCTGCTGCTCTTTCTTGCGGTAGTTTATAGACCGCAGGCCCGCGCCAATGCGTCCCCACCCGACGATGGTCCAAAATGCGACGACGTAGTCGCGAGTTGTAAATCGCCGGTGAAGTACCTCGGCGAGAGCCGGGGTTGTTCCTGCTTTGCCTGCGAGTACGGTACGAGTAAGCAGAAGATTCTTTGCACGAACAACGAGGACGAGAAAAACAAGTTCCGGGCACTATTGCCAAAAGCCCGGAGATGAGCTGAGGTCGCCAGGACCTCTTCCAGTAATCGATTCTTGTTCGAGTCTAAAAGGAATGGGAGATTGAAATGGGAAACGGAACGCACGACACAGGAAAGCAAAGCCAAAGTATCTGGACCATGCTCCTGGAATTCATCAAAGTTGGGATTCCCATAGGTACACTCGTTTTCGGCTATTTCATTTATGGAGCCCAAGCCGAGCTCCAGAGCAAAGTCGACGCCAACGGCAAAGTATTGTCGAACCAGTTAGCGTTTCAGTCAGCGCTGAGAGAGGAGTTCTATAAGCGGCGCCTGACAGTTTATGAAAACGCCTGCAAGGAGTTGGCGGCTGCCTCTGCTGCGTTAAGCGATGCCGGCACCGCCACCGAAGATACAACCCACGCGTTCGATGTAATCAAGAAGGTAAACGAGCTTACTCGAGGCAATACCTTGTATTGGAGCACCGGCGTTCAGGATGGGCTTAACGACTTTTGGGAGTTGGGAATTGAAAAGCTCCAGCATCGGGACCCGAACGACATGGATGTCAACCAAAGGATCAAAGCCAGGATCGCCGCCTTGAACGAGCAAATGAAGACCGATTTGAACGTCGCTGACTTATCGATCTTAAAGCAGAGCAAATGAGTTAGTCGCCTAGTTAGGGTTGGCTGGGACTGATACAAAAATATCCTCATCGCTCGTCATTCTGTATTGACCGCAAGCACACTCCTGGGAATGCGACGGCCCGTTCGCACTGAGCGCAAAGCGCGAAAAATTCGCGGCTCCGGCGCGATGCGGAAGGGTCGCGCCAGGTTCCCCGCATTAACGCGAATCAGTATGGGCTTTCACGGCTTTATTTGGGGCCACTTCACCTTTCTGACTGGATGCGCTTCGGTATTAAAGGTCACCTTATCGAAGTCGAGCGTCTTTGGCGGCGCGAATAGAAGATAGAAATATTTGAAGGTCTCGGCGAACAGGAAGCTTTGCATCGAGTCAGCCTGCTCTTTTGTTACGACACTCTTCAGCGCCGCATAGCCCTCTTCAGTGCGACAGTATTTGACGAAGTCACGGAGCATCGTTTCGCCCATGCGCAAGTAAGTGCCTTTTCGGGTGTAGTGATAAAGATAGTACGTCGACTCGACGATCTCGGGCCGGAGAGCGTAAGAAGCAGAAACAACCTGCCTCGATTCGTAGTCAAATTCTTCGGGCTCAATTTTGTACTGCGACCACATCTGGAAAGACGAGGCTTGCAAGCGCTCGGCGCGGTCCAGGTCGTCTGATAGAGCGAGTACTGCCGGAAAGAAGGCGTCCAACGCGCCATAGATCGTCTTCGTGCGTTTGCCGGTAACCATGTCGGCGTGGCCGTACCAAAGTTCCGGCACCCGGACCTGCCCGCCGGCGTTGCCACCCGCGTACATCAAACCATGAACCACGTTTTGCGAGAGGTATTTGTTAATCGCGGCAATGCTGTTCACCCACATCCGCCGGCAATCCTGATCATCAAAAAGGATCGCGCACTTGAGCAGGTACTCGTAATAACTATCGATCGCCCCGCTGATATGACTATCCGTGTCGGTCCATTCGCCGGTCTCGACATTAATCCACGTCCCGACCAGTCCGATAGACGAGCGCCGATTGTAAATCGCCACCAGCGCGCGTTTAGCTTTGTCGTAGAAGACCTGCTTGTGAGTTAGTTTGCTGAGCGTTCCAAACTCAATTAGCAGAGTCCCAGCTTCCGCCGGATTGGTCACATTGCCGCGTACTTTTCCGGTCTTAAGGTTAACGTATCGATATGGCAGACCGGTCGGCGAATTAAACACAGGGAGCAGGCGATTCCCCAAGTCTTCGGCCAGATTCAATAGACGTTTATCGCCGGTCAGTTGATAGCTGGAGAGCAAGCCGCCAAGCAGGCGAATCGTAATCTCGAAGTTCTGTACGTCAAAGTCTTTATCGAATGAAAGGTTCTTCGCGATGTAGGCGCGCGTGCTGTTCGCTTCATTTTTTAAGCCCATCACGATCATCGTGTCGAGTGCGTCGACCGGCGTCATCAACAGCGGTTCAGCGTACCAGTCGTGGTAAGTCTTGCTGAGCGGCTTTAGATCGTCGTGGCCCCAGGCATATTTCTTATAACCGTTCCATGCATGCAGAAATTCGGAACGGACTTCGTCTGCGAGTTGAGGATGGCTCACGCCGGCGCGCAGGTTGGCGGAAGGCGCAAACATCAAGCCAATCAAGAGCAGGATTCCAAGTTTTTGCATGGATGATCTGGTAGTTCTCGTCTCCCGGTTCTTATATCACGCCGCTTCAACGGCAGCACCGCGGGCATGATACATCGACCTCTTGATGGCGTCAGCTATATTTGGTGACGGGAGCGGCTGGTCCCGGGCACCCATGATCTCGGTAAGCGAATCTAGTGTTGACTGCCGCCGGTGGGTTGCGGACGATTCATACGGAGCGCGGAAGTCGAAAAGCGATTCACTTCTCACGCTCCGTACGAAACGGTTAGTTGGTATTCAAAGCTCGATAATCAACTAGCGATCGCGCGCCCGCGCGATTCTATTCTCAAGCTTTGCCGGTGCTTCGGATTGCTACTTCTTGTCCTCGTCCTTACCGCCGGTCAACTCCGGATCCTGTGCCGGTATGACCGTGGCATTTTGCTTGAATCGTTGCTGGAGAACTCCCTGACCCAAAGCTTGCAGGCTTTTGATCCCCTCGACGATCTTGTCGCGAGCCGCGGCCGCCTCTTTTGCTACCTTAGGACCCCAGGGATCCACGGGCACTGGTCCATGCGGACCGAGTACCCAGAGTGGGCCGTCAGCGAGACTGCCGATCAGGACATTGACCATGGCTTCATCAAAGGGCCAGTGCCAAATAAACGGAGCTACGGTAATGGTCACACAGTTGTCGGAGACGATCCCGTTCGCTATCACGCAAAGTTCCGTCGGGCCGAGGTCCGTGCCCCAAGGCACGGCAAAGTTTGTAGACTCAATGATCGTGCCGGTTGCCACACCCATCGTGCTGTGGTCAAAAGTGCGGCAATAACGGACGTGACCCGTGGCCAGGTGACGGAGTCTGACGATCGGATAGTTGGTTGCTCCCGAAGCGTCGTCGCCGTAGGAAACCGCCTGCGATAGGCCGTTGAGTTGGCGGCCATGCAAGGTGTAAGTGTTGAATGGGCGAATCGTCGCGGGATTACTCGTGATATGCGGCCTCCATCCACCGTCTGGTCCGCCGGATGGAGTATAGACATGTACCGCGGGAGATCCCGCTGCGAATAGAACCTGGCCGGTCGGCACAAGCATCATGCGCCCGACGAAAGGCACGCTGCCGGCATTCGGCGGATCCGGTACTTTGACCAACGACGAGCCATTGAACTCGTAAAAGTAACTGGGCGAAAGATAATGCCCGCTCACGCCATCAACTGGCCCGGCCAGGCATAACACGTTGCCGTTTGGCAGCAAGCATCCGGGCGCATCCTTGGCCCCAAGAGTCTTGCCTCCTGGTCCCAGAGGAAAATCAGGGCCGATCGCCCACGAGCCGGTCTGATTCGCAATCGGCGGCATCGTATACAGAGCGGTGTGCGAAGTTGCACCGACCGCAAAGACGCGTCCGTCCGGTAGCAACAGCGCTGGACCGATCTCTATCGAAGAAGGTTCAACTAATTCAACCGGCACAGTGCCGGCGCTGACCCAGGCGTTTGCCGGGATCACGTACTTCTCGGCACGTGGATGACTGGCGCACTCAGCCGTCAACACGGTCTGATCGGGCATTAAGGTCCAGGTTTCTTCTGAACTGCGGTCATTTTTGTTCCCCGCGGCAGTCCAAGTGTTAGTGGACGGATGATAGATTGCGGTGCGTGGGTCGCCGATCGAACCCAGCAGGACCGTGCCGTCCGGCAAAACGCAACACGGCGCGTCACCGATTACGGTCCATCCCGGCGGGGCGCTGATGGTCGTCCAAGTGTCGGTCCCTGGATTATAGATCTCAGCCGTATTCGTCTCGCTACCGGCATTGCTGTATTCACCGCCGGCGACAAACACTCGCCCGTCGGGCAGAACCGCCGAAGCATAATAGAGCCGAGTGAAGTGCATGGGCGCGAGCGCCGCCCACGTTCCGTTGACGTAGCTGCCATTCTGATCAGGCGTTAGTCGTGACCAATTCAAGCCCCCTGATTCCTGACACATTACGCTTCCGTCATTGAGCAAAAGCATCGTGCTGGCATTAAACGTTGGTTGATGAACCAATGGTTGCCAAGTTCCTGACATATCTGCCTCCTTTTACAGCGGGATCGCTGCGCTAGTGTTGGTTTAGTTTGAGAGTGAGAGGCATCGCAGCGAATGGGAAGCGGGGAGAGTACTCAGCCCTTCTGGGCCATACCAAAGGTTAATTACCGGATGATAACTTCCCTGGATAAGACGTCAGAAGCCAGCATTGCCGGTGTTTGCGTTTCTCGTGCCGAATCGAATTCCTTACGATGTCCACACACTTACCGTGTTGGTGAAGTCCCAACTAAGCCACGACGATCTGAAGAGGTGGAGCACCAGGACAAATCTCGTGGAAGTTTAAGTTCCCGGGCGTCGGTTGACGCTGATCGTACCGGACTGCTAATTCAAACCCATTGTTCGCGAGGGCCGGCATCATAGACCCGTCGTTTCCAAAAGGCAAGCTTTTGTTGGTGAGGCATTTACCATGGCCAGCGGGTTTGTGGCTTTTAACTTGGCAGTGGCCCAATACGGGGCAGTTAGTCACCCCGAATACCAGTCTCAATCGCCGGAAATGCAGTCCTATTCGGATCGGTCGTGGCGGCCTTAAGAAAAAATCGACGGCTGCTCTCGGGACGACGAATACAATCCAATCACCAACGATCGGTTGAAAGGCGATGACTTTCCGGGGAGTTGGTTAAAGCCCATTTCTCAATCACTGAGGATGGATAGACGAGCGTGCCGCGCACGCTGTGCCGACGGGAGGGGCGCGATCCCAGCGGAACGGAGCCTCGCCATTCGAAAAGTGTTCACCTGGCCTCAATCCTCTAGGTCGCTGATCACGATTTTGGAGGTAAGCGTTTTATGCACTGGACACTTATGCGCAATCTCATGTAACCGTGCTCGCTGCTCTTCGCTTAAGTTTCCTTCGAAGGTTACCGAACGCTCGATGCGATGCACATACCCCTCCGTCGCGTTGATACATTCCTGGCAATCAACTGCGTGAATCCTTTGCTGGCGCAGGCGTACGATGACGCGCTGCAGGGGCCAGCCTTTTCGCTTCGCGTATAGCGTAACGGTCATGGAGATGCAACTACCAAGTGCGCCGAGGATCATCGTGTAAGGATCCGGTCCGGCATCCTCACCACCAACTTCCGACGGTTCGTCGGTAATCAGTTTGTGATCGGCGCCATACCGCACTTCGTTCTTCAGGTTTGAGAGGGATGTCACTATTACGTCGCTCATGCCGAACCTCCTGCCGTGAATGGAAACATTCTGCTCCTATTCACCGCTTGCAGTCATCTCTTTTGTACCGCTAAACTCGTATCGCTCCAATCAGGAAACTTTTTTCGCGTATCGATCGTCGTTTCGCTCGAGGCCATTAATGAAAATTCATGAGTATCAAGGCAAGGAACTGTTGAGGAAGTTTGGCGTGCCCGTGCCGAGAGGTATCGTGGCGCACTCCGCGGATGAGGCATATCAAGCAGCCAAAGAACTGGCCTGCACGCCGGTCGTGGTCAAGGCACAGATTCATGCCGGCGGCCGCGGCAAGGGCGGCGGCGTGAAGTTAGCAAAGAGCGCCGAGGAAGCACGCGAGATCGCCAGGCAGATGCTGGGCATGAAACTGATCACGCACCAGACCGGGCCGGAGGGCAGGGAAGTCCGTGTGCTCCTGGTCGAGGAAGGACTGCCGATCGATAAAGAGTTCTACCTGGGCATCGTTTTGGATCGGGCTATCGGGCGTTCGGTATTCATGGCTTCGGCGGCCGGCGGGATGGACATCGAGGAAGTGGCCGCTAATACCCCCGAGCAGATTTTCAAAGAGACGATCGATCCAGCGGTAGGCTTTCGTCCATTCCAGGCCCGCAAGCTGGCATTTGCCCTCGGGCTGCCCGCGGCGCTAGTTTCGCCAGCGGTGAAGTTCATGCAGTCGCTCTATACCGCGTATGAGTCTATGGATGCGTCCTTGATGGAGATCAATCCGTTTCTGTTGACGAAAGACAGCCGTCTGATCGCGCTTGATGCGAAGGTGAATTTTGACGACAACGCGCTGTTTCGTCATCCGGAGTTCAAAGAGCTGCGCGATCTGAACGAAGAGGAACCGCTGGAGATTGAAGCTTCAAAATTCGATCTCAACTACATCAAGCTGGACGGAAACATTGCCTGCATGGTTAATGGCGCGGGCTTGGCCATGGCCACGATGGACATCATAAAGTTGGCAGGCGGCGAGCCCGCAAATTTTCTCGATGTCGGCGGCGGTGCTTCCCAGGAGCGCGTTGAAGCCGCGTTCCGAATCCTGCTCGCCGATCCGAATGTGCGCGCAGTGCTAATCAATATTTTTGGCGGCATCGTCCGCTGCGATATGGTGGCGCGTGGTGTGGTGGGCGCGGCAAACAATCTTGGCGTGAAAGTTCCGGTCGTGGTCCGTCTGGAAGGAACGAATGTTGAAGAAGGCCAGCGCGTGATTCGCGAGTCGGGCCTGGGTTTCACCGTGGCTGAGGGAATGAAGGATGCGGCGGAGAAGGT
>JAWVEM010000184.1:0-12115 GCA_033856735.1 Blastocatellia bacterium | reverse complement strand
GCAATGGCTAGAGCTCTGTGCTGTCGCTGGTTTCAATTTCTTCCAATTTATCGGGCCGGCGTTGAGCCTTAGTCAAACGCGCGGCCTGAGGTCGCGCTAGAAAATAAGACAGAGACTCGAGCGACGTAGTGAGGTCCACCGTCTTAACTTTCACTCCCAAACGCGCATTCAACGCTGCCGGCGCGAAGTTAAGAATAGCTTTTACGTCGGCTGCCATAATTTGATTCAGCACTCTCTGAGCGACGCGTGCAGGTACGGCGATCACACAGACGTCGATTCCTTCGTCACGAACGACTCGGGCAATTTTTTTCGCATCGTAGACGGGAATCTGATCGGGCCCGACGTGCTGGCCCACTTTCTCTCGATCGTTGTCGAACAAGGCCACCACCGCGAAGTTTGATTTCGAGAGACCATTGTAGTTAGCGAGCGCGGTCCCCAATCTTCCCGCTCCGACGATGCCGACGCGATGCGGCTTATCGAGCCCAAGTATCTTTGTCAGATGTTCTCGGAGATCGTCGATGAAGTAGCCGACACCGCGCACGCCGAACTCGCCAAAGTAGCCGAGGTCTTTCCTGATTTGGGCTGAGTTCAGATTGAATTGTTCGGCGAGTTCCTGAGACGAGACGGTTTTGATTCCCGCGGCCGCCAGATCATTCAGGCAACGCAGATACACGCTTAAGCGGTTAGTGGTCAGTTCAGAGATCTTTTCTCGCTTCATACGTTAGCTCGCCCGCAAAGTATAACGCCGGGAAGGCCGCGCCGGAAAGTCATGGGTTTGCGATTGAAAATTCCTTACGCGATAATCGACGGCGCTGCAAGCGGGGCAGTAGCCCGACCGTGAGGGAGGGCTTGAGCGCGCTTCGCGCGCTGTGCGGGCAGGATGCCCCCGCTCCAGTCTCATGATCGCTCATCTATCAGGAACATTGCTCTCCAAGCAAGCTACGTCGGCCATCGTAGACGTCGCCGGCGTTGGTTATGAAGTCGCGATTCCGCTTTCGACCTTTTATGAATTAGGCGAAGCAGGTTCGCCGGTGCAGCTTCGTGTCTATACCCATGTGCGCGAAGACGCGATTCAGCTTTTCGGTTTCAAGACCGCGCGCGAACGCGAACTGTTCCTGCAACTAATCTCAGTCAACGGGGTCGGCCCAGCACTGGCGATCAAGTTGTTATCCGGAATGAGCGCTGACGAAATGATCGCCTCGATCCGCACAAACAATCTGGCCCGGCTGGTGGCCATACCTGGTGTCGGGCGAAAAACGGCTGAGCGGCTCGTGGTCGATTTGCGCGAAAAAATGGCGGCGCTTTCTTCACCGGCGTTGGAGGAGGAATTCGCCGCGCAGGCCGGCGGCGGCGCCCCGGTCACGACCGAAGACGCAATGCGCAACGACGCGATGTCCGCGCTCGCGAACCTTGGTTATCAAAAAACGGCGGCTGAGAAAGCAGTGAAAACGGCGATTGATGAAGGCGGCGATCTCTCGGTTGAGCTGATCCTGCGCCGCGCCCTGCGCTCTTTGGCAAAGACCTGACAAGCTGTGTTTAGATGGCGGACTCGTCCGCCTATCCGAATAGCGGGACAAGTCCCGCGTCTAAACAGAGGAGTTGACCAACGGCTTGGTTCGCATTCACAATTCACTCGTCCATGGCAAAAGCAACCAGAGCAGCTGAAGCGTTAAGCGCCATCCCGACGGATGAAGACCGGCAATACGATCTGTCGTTGCGGCCGACTCATCTCACCGAATACATCGGGCAAACCAAAGCCAAAGAAAATCTGCGCGTCTATATCAAGGCCGCGGTCAAGCGGCGCGAGGCGCTCGATCACGTTTTACTGACGGGACCGCCGGGTCTGGGCAAGACTACTCTGGCCCACATCATCGCAAACGAAATGGGCGCGCAACTGCGTTCCACTTCCGGCCCGGCGATTGAGAAGACAGGCGACATCGCCGCGTTGCTGACTAACCTTCAGGAAGGCGACGTCCTATTCATCGATGAAATCCATCGATTGTTACCCGCGCTGGAAGAAAAACTTTATCCGGCGATGGAAGACTTCAATCTCGATCTGCTGATCGGACAGGGTCCGGGGGCGCGTTCGATCAAGTTGGATTTGCCAAAGTTCACTCTGGTGGGAGCCACCACGAGAGCAGGCTTGATCACTGCCCCTCTGCGCGGTCGATTTGGAATCAACTTTCATTTGGACTTTTATCCGCACGAAGACCTGGAAACAATTTGCAAACGGTCGGCAAGCATTCTGGGAGTTGAGATTGACGAAGGCGGCGCGCTGGAAATTGCCCGACGCGCGCGCGGCACTCCGCGAATTGTAAATCGTCTTTTGCGGCGGGTGCGCGATTATGCCGAAGTCGATTATGACGGCCGCATAACCCATGCCGTAGCAAACGACGCGCTCAATCGGATGGAAGTTGACACGTACGGGCTCGACGAGATGGATCGGAAGTTGTTGTTAACGATTATCGAAAAGTTTGAAGGCGGGCCGGTGGGCGTCGGAACTTTGTCGGCGGCAATTCACGAAGAGAAAGATTCAATCGAAGAAATCATCGAACCATACCTAATTCAGATAGGGTTTCTTAATCGCACGCCGCGCGGCCGCATGGCAACGCAACTTTCGTATCAACATTTCGGAATCAAGACCGGACAACAACGCCCCAGCCTGTTTGATTCAGTTTGAGTGACCGCGTCGGCCGTTTAGAGGCGGGACTTCTCCCGCCGTAAGGTGCGGCACAAGTGCCGCGTCTAAACAGACCACGACAGAGCACCGCAAATTTACAATTTGCGCTACAGCATGAAGTTTTTTACTCGTCATTTCTTTGGAGTCCGCAATCGTTCGCCCTGGGGGCGAATGCTAACGCATGCCGTGCATCAGTTTCATGAGAATGATTTGTTTACGTCGGCGGCGGCGATGAGCTACTTCGGCTTATTGACGTTGTTTCCGGCGCTGCTCCTGCTCCTGGCTTTGAGCAATCGGATTGCAGCGGGCAACGAAATGCTCACCCATGTAGTGCAGGTCTATCCCGGCTCCAGTAAATTTCTGCATGAAACGATCCGTTCGCTTTCCAATATTGGTCCGGGCATGATTATCACCTGCGCATTTATTGTGTTGTGGGCTGGTTCGTGGGTATTCGCGGTGGTTGAGCGTGCCTTGAATCGTATCTGGGGGACCAGCCCGCGCACTTTTCTTCACGGCCGCGCGTTGACGTTAGGCATGGTGGGAATCGTCGGTGTCCTGCTGTCCGTCTCAGTCTTTGTTACTTCCGTCCTGGTGGCGTTGCAGGAGATCGCCGGGCGTTTATCACCAAGACAACTTGAGAACTATCGCTTGCTCGCTTCGGTCGGCAGTCTGTTCTGGCAAATCGTGTTTGCGTTGGTTAGTTTATTAGTTACCTTCACGCTCTTCGCACTGGTTTTCCGCTTCATGCCCAACGCCCACGTCACCCTCCGCGACACCATTCCGGGCGCGTTGATTGGCAGCCTCTTATGGGAAGCCGCGAAATATGTTTTTGCCTGGAGCCTGGCTTATTTTCACTACGATCAGATTTACGGATCGGTCGGCGCGGTGGTGGCGGTGCTGACGTGGGGTTATGTCTCGAGCCTGGTCCTGTTGTTTGGCGCCCAACTAACCGGCGTCTTCCATCGCGAACACATGGAACACCCAGTGCCGGCGCCCGGCATCAATGTTCCCTCCGCCTCGTTTTCTTAATCCCTGCTTTACGCTCGTTACATCTCAGCATGCACATTTCGGATTTTGATTACGAGCTTCCGCTGGAGCTGATCGCGCAGCAACCGCTGACTGAGCGCGCCGCTTCGCGAATGTTGGTGGTCGACCGGGCGACGCAAACGTGGGTCGACTCTCAGTTCACTCTATTTCCCGAATACTTGAAACCAAACGATGCCCTCGTTCTCAACAACACGCGGGTATTTCCAGCGCGGCTTACGGGCGAGCGAGCCGGTTCAGGCGGCGCGGTGGAGTTGCTGCTGATTCGCGAGATCGAGGCGAATACTTGGGAGACGCTAGCGCGGCCGGCCCGACGCCTGCGGAAAGGTTCACGAATCGTCTTTGGCGGATCGAGGCTTCAGGCCGAAGTGATCGAGTTGCTGGATAGCGGCAGACGCGTGGTCAGGTTTGCATCGGGCGAAGAACTGGACCGTGTGATTGATGACCTGGGAGAGACGCCGCTGCCTCCTTACATCAAACGCGACGCCGGCGGCCTTGAGAATGACAAAGAGCGGTATCAGACAATTTATGCCAGCCAGCGAGGCGCGATTGCCGCGCCGACCGCTGGGCTGCACTTCACTCCCAAGGTGCTCGACAGCGTCAAAGCCCGAGGCGTTTCGATCGCTGAAATCACCTTGCATGTCGGTTACGGAACCTTTGAACCCGTGCGCATGGACGACGTGGACCACCATCACGTGGCGCCGGAATGGTCGTCGATCAATGGTCAAGCCGCTCAATCTATCAATGACGCGCGCGCCTCGGGTGGACGCGTGATCGCAGTCGGCACAACTACCACGCGCGCGCTTGAATCCGCGGTGGGACCAGATCTTCGAATCGAAACGAGGCTTGGACTTGCAGATCTTACGATCGTCCCCGGTTATGAATTTCGCGCGGTGGATGCTCTGCTAACAAATTTCCATCTGCCGCGCTCGTCCCTGTTGATGCTCGTGAGCGCATTCGCTGGTCGTGACTTGATCCTGAGTGCGTACCGCCACGCAGTCACAGAAGGCTATCGCTTTTACAGCTACGGCGACTGCATGCTCATTCTGTGACTGCGAACGCCAGGTAAAGCGCACACTTGTAAACCGGCGTGGGTAACAGGCTATAATCTCCGCCACGCTCTTACGTTCCACGGCTGATTAGCAACAGGCTATGGCAGTTCTCAAAAAATTTCGCCCGCGATGGTGGCTTAATGGCCGCGAGTCGCCGGCTGCTCCGACCAGCATAGCTCTGGTCCCGCCGATTAACGCCCGTTACGATCTTCGTCCGCTCACCGTTTCGCAAATTGACGAGTGTTGGCGTTTGGATCAGCGTTGCTTTGTCGACGGCGAGGCCTACAGTCGCGACACCTTTGAGTATCTTCTGACGGCGCCTGAATCGGTTTCCTACCGAATAGTTAACCAAAACAGCGCCATGGCCGGATTTGTGATCGGCCTGCTCGAGCCAGACCACACCGGCCACATCACCACCATCGGGATAGCGCCCGAGCACCGGAGACGGCGTCTGGCGAGTTACTTAATGGAAAGAATCGAAGATGGATTCCGCCGGCGTGACGTGAGGATTGTGCGGCTGGAAGTGCGCGCCAGTAATGTCTCAGCGCAGAAGCTGTATCTAAGCCTGGGTTATTCAGTGACTCAGAGACTTCCGAAGTACTACTCAAACGGCGGCGACGGGCTGTTAATGATTAAGCCGATCGCCTAGACGTCCCACAGGCCTACTTAATTTCTACGTAATTCGGTTAAGACCTGCTTAGCCACCGCTTTCAAAGTGTCGAACACGCCGACGCCCGTCGAAGCTACTGCCTCGACAACGGGCTCGCCCTTCCTTTGCAGTTCAGCCGTCAAGTCAGTGGCCGGAATTACGTTGGGAAGATCCCGCTTATTCAGTTGCAGGACATACGGAAGCTTCATCAGTTCATAGCCATAAACCCGCAAGTTCTCTTCCAGATTGTAGAGTGATTCAATATTGGCATCCATGCGCTCTTCCTGCGAGTCGGCCACGAAAACGACACCGTCGACGCCCTTGAGAATCAACTTGCGTGATGCTTCATAGAAAACTTGGCCGGGCACAGTGTAAAGATGAAAGCGGGTCTTGAAACCACGCACGGTTCCCAACTCCAACGGCATGAAATCAAAAAATAATGTGCGATCCGTCTCTGTCGCCAGGCTGATTAGCTTTCCTCTGGCCTGCGCCGACGTCGAGTCATAGATATGCTGAAGGTTCGTAGTCTTGCCACAAAGCCCGGGTCCGTAGTAAACGATCTTGCAGTTTATCTCTCGTGATGCGTAGTTAATGAATGTCATAGGGGCTCGGCCATAGTTATCGAAGCGGCTGAAGGGCGGCTTCAGTTCGCTTACCGGTTTGAAAAAAGGCTGTCGATCTCCTCGTCGGTAATTTCCGAGAACGGGAGGGAATTATCCGCAGCCGCCAGCTCGGATTCACGCTCTATCTCGGAAAACGCCATTGCCAGTTCGTGCGATATTTGCCTTGATCGAAGCTTAACCAGGCCCAGGCTCGATCGGTCGTCAAACACTACCACTAACAAGACTCGGCCAATAACGCTGATATGAATGCTCTCGCGCTCACCTTCGTGGGAGAGGGTTGGGAACTCCCGTTCCCCAATCAGCTTAGCCATGCCGCCGGTGGCCGCGACGTTGCCCGCTGCCAACGAGGCGAGACTGGTCGTGTCCAGTTCTCCCAGTTCCCCATGGACCGCGATCTGCTGCCCGTCCTTGTCGACCAGAACCACCAGGCGGGCAGAGGAATCCAGCCGCAGGCGCGCCAGCACCGCCTTGATCTGGTGATAGCGCTGTTCGCGAATTAGAATTGGACCGTTAGCCATTAGAAGGTTCGACCGGATTTTGAAAGAAAACAGCGAGGAGGCGGGCTGATACTGTTTTGGGAAGCCCCAGAAGGTCTAATCTTGAGGCAGAAATTAAATAAGGCGTGGGCATCCGGCCTTGCGTGTCTACTAAATTTTCGAATTGGGCGAGTCAAAACGCGGGTCGCCAAACCTCACGAGTCACATTAACACGGTACTTAACAGGCCATCAAGTGTTATCCGTCGGCCATCGTTGACTGTAACCGTTGAACAAAGCCTCGATACATAGCCGCAAACCCTACTCTTTCGTTGAATTAGATAGGCAGCTATGTTAAGCTCCGCCTTGTTTTTGGCGGCGATCTTTCTGGTGAATCGTCAATGAATCGAGGGCTTTGCGCATGAGCAGTCCCATCGCCAAGAGTGTGAAAAAACTTGCAGCGCGCTCTTCGTCGCGCCATTCGACCGGTCTGTCGACATCTCGCAAGCGTGTGATCGCTGGTAAGTCAACCCGTCTGAAGCCGGCCACCAAACGTTCGCCAGCGGGAAAGGCGCGGGCCAGGAAAGCGGCAAAGGTCCGCACTTCTAAACCAAAACCCAAGTCGCCGGTTGCTGCGAAAAGACAGAGCGCGAAAACCTTGACCAAATCCAGTAAGCCGGCGAAGGCGGCCAGACCGGTTGCTGCCAGTCATCCGAAAAAAGCGGCCACCCGAACCAAGGCCAAGCCGACGCAGTCCAAGAGATCTTTGGTATTTAAGAGGCCGGCGCCGACGCCCCCTCCGCCGCCACAGCCCACGCACGACGAGGCCGCAGCTCTTCGCGCTTTCGAAGCTGCGCACAAAGAATTTGCTCGCGGTCATTTTGCTGAGGCGCGAAACCAGTTTCGCTCGTTAGTTGAAAAACATTCCACGGTCGCTGAAATTACCGCTCGGGCGCGCACTTATCTTGCCGTCGCCGAGACGCGTTTGCGTACTGAGCTCGCGTTACCCAGGGACGCGGATTCACTCTACGATCGAGGTGTAATTGAGTTAAATCGAGGCGAGTATGTCGCGGCGCAGGAACTCTTTGAGCGCGCACTCAGACGCGAACCCGAAGCTGCTCATGTTCATTACGGCCTGGCGGCAAGCAGAGCGCGTCTGGGGGCGATCGATACTGCGCTCAAAGCTTTGGGGCGCGCCCTCGGCCTCCAACCTTCCCTGCGAATCCGTGCTCAACGCGATCAGGACCTTAATGCCCTGCGGAGCGATCCCGAATTCGATCAATTAGTCTTTGCTGCTCGCGACTAGTCCTCAACGTCCTTCCTGCAGCGACCGCATGCTGCCCCTGGCGTTCGTCATATTTTGAAAGCATTTAGCTTTCGGGTATTATTCCCGCTTAGTAAACACCGCAGGGTCACACCGGAGCAATTACTTGCAGCATCAGAAAGTGAACGGCAGCCTGAAGCTGGTCGCTATCGGCGGGGGCACTGGTCTGTCAACTTTGCTGAGCGGGCTGAAGCGTTTTGTCGGAGAAAGCGGTGACGGCCCGTGGTTGGATTCTCTGTCAGCAATCGTTACGGTGTCTGATGATGGGGGCAGCTCGGGTCGTCTCCGCGATGAACTGCAGATCCTTCCTCCCGGAGACATTCGCAACTGCATGATTGCATTGTCGGAAGATTCAACTCTCCTCTCGCGTTTGTTTCGTTATCGATTTCGCGGCTCCGGCGATTTGGCCGGCCATAGTTTTGGTAATTTGTTTCTGGCGGCCCTGGCCGATGTTACCGGCGATTTTGTTGAGGCTGTGCGGCTGTCGTCGGAAGTGCTTGCCAGCAAAGGCCACATATATCCGGCGACGATCAACGACGTACGCCTGGTTGCGGAACTGGAAGACGGTCGCGTGGTCCACGGCGAAACCCAAATCACTGCCGCCCGGTCCCCCATCCGAAGCTTGCGACTGGAACCTGAGCACTGCCTGCCCCTCCCCCAGACAATGGCTGCGATTCGCGCGGCCGATGTGATCACTATCGGCCCCGGCTCCTTGTACACCAGTATCATTCCAAACTTGATCGTGGATTGGGTTGCCGACGCCATCGGCAGATCGACCGCAACGAAAATTTTTATTGCAAACTTAATGACCCAACCTGGTGAGACCGACGGTTACGACCTGCGCCGGCATCTGGAAGCAGTGAAGAAGTACGCCCCCAGTATCGACTTTGATTATGTTCTCCTTAACAATCGGCCAATTAGCTCGACCCAGGCGGAGATTTACCGCGCCGACGCCGCCTATCAGGTAGGCTTGGACGAGACGGAAATCGACGCTCTCGACCCTCAAACCGAGGTCGTGCGCACCGACCTGCTGGATGACGGCGAGATGGTGCGTCACGACTCTGAACGTTTGGCCCGTGTCGTGATCACGTGTGCCGACAGAGCGCGTTCACGACCTCTGGCGGGCATGGAATCCTAGTTCACCCTACCAGCACGATAAAATAAGCGAATGACAGTAGAGGCAAATCAGACAGTACCATCGGCGAACCTGGATATTCTAATTCTCGCTGCCGGCCTCGGCACGCGTATGAAGTCGCGCATGGCGAAGGTGCTGCACAAGCTTGGCGGGCGGCCGATCATCGCCCATGTCTGCCGCACCGCGGAGTCGTTGGAACCCCGGCGGACCTATGTGATTGTTGGCCACCAGGCCGACAATGTTCGGGCGGCGGTAGAGAAAGAACTCGGTAACGAACAGGCAACTTTCGTCCGTCAGACGGAACAGCGCGGGACCGGCGACGCGGTCATGGCGGCGCAAAGCGGTTTGGCAAGCGCGGACTCGACCGTTCTGATTCTCTCGGGCGACGTCCCTCTGGTTCGCGTCGAAACTCTGCGCGCGTTGATCGAGAAACATCTCAACGCCAAAGCATCCTGCACAATTCTTTCCGTTCGGCTGGAAAATCCCACCGGCTATGGACGTTTAGTGCGCGACGAAGCGAGCAACTTTCTCAAGATCGTAGAGCAAAAGGATGCGACTGATGACGAAAAGCAGATCCGCGAAGTCAATGCGGGCATCTACTGTTTTGAGAGCGAAAAACTTTTCCAGGCGCTGGCGCGCGTCCGGCCGATCAATAGCCAGGGCGAATACTATCTAACGGATGTTCCCGAAATCCTGAAAGATGACGGAGAGCAAGTCACGATTTATCAGCACCAGGACGCGCGCGAAGTCTCGGGCGTGAACACTCGCGCGGAATTGGCCGAGTTCGAGAACCTGATCCGGCGCGGTGCTGTGCGGCGACTGATGTTGGATGGCGGGGTTACTTTTATGGATCCATCGCACGCTTACATCAGCACGGATGCGCAGATCGGGCGTGATTCAATAATTCATCCGAACGTGCATGTCGAGGGCGCGTCGGTTATCGGCGAAGGCTGCGAAATTAAACAGGGCTCGCGCATCACGGATTCCCGTCTCGGCGATCGAGTGACGATTAAAGATCATTGCGTGATCGTCGATTCCGAGATTGGCGATGATTGCGCGGTCGGACCGTTCGCTCACTTGCGTATGAACGCGCGCATGGAAGAGCGCGCCGTGGTGGGAAACTTTGTGGAAGTTAAGAAGTCGCAGATCGGACGCGGCACAAAGTCTATGCATCTCACCTATCTTGGCGACGCCACAATTGGCGAAGACACCAACATCGGAGCGGGAACCGTAACGTGCAATTATGACGGTAAGGATAAACATCGCACTGTGATTGGAAGTCGTGTCAGAATTGGCTCAGACACAATGCTCATCGCCCCCGTGCAGGTTGGCGATGACTCTGTGACCGCCGCCGGCTCAGTAGTTACGGAAGACGTGCCCGCGAACACGTTAGTCGCCGGCGTTCCGGCTAAAGTAAAGAAGAAATTCAATGAAGGGGAAACGGAAGCGACAAAGAAGTGAATGTCCGCGGCGCGCAAGAACATGACGCGCCGATTGTCTGCTTACCGCTCACTGCCAACTGATATGTGTGGAATAGTCGGATACGTCGGAAACAAACAGGTGGTGCCGTTGATCATCGACGGCCTGCGCAAGCTCGAATACCGCGGCTATGACTCGGCCGGAATTGCCGTCGTCGACGAGAGCCATCATCTGAAAATTCGGCGCGCCGAAGGAAAGCTGCGCAACCTCGAAGAGGTCTTGCGTCAGCAACCGCTGGACGGCACTTACGGCGTCGGCCACACGCGCTGGGCCACCCACGGCCGACCCACCGAAGAAAACGCGCACCCGCATCGCGACTGCACCGGCCGCGTCGTCGTCGTGCACAACGGGATTATCGAAAACTATCTGGAATTAAAGGACGACCTGCGGAAGAAGGACCATCAATTTGTTACCGAAACCGACACGGAAATCGTGGCGCACCTGATTGAAGAGCACCTCAAGCAAGGAAACAATTTCGAGCAAGCAGTTCGCGAGACCGTCGGCGAATTGCGCGGCATCTTTGCCCTCTCAATGCTTTCAGCCGATGAGCCCGACACGGTGATCTCCGCCCGCCTCGGGCCGCCGGTGGTAATCGGCGTGGGCGACGGTGAGTACTTTGTCGCCTCCGACATTCCCGCCATCCTGGAACACACCCGCGATGTTTTCTTCCTCGGCGACGGCGAGATCGCGGTGATGACCAAAGACTCTGTCCGCGTCACCGACTTCGCGGGCACGCAGGTCGAGCCGCAGATGCAAAGGATCACCTGGGATCCCATCCAGGCGGAAAAGGGCGGTTTCAAGCACTTCATGCTCAAAGAGATTTATGAGCAGCCGCGCGCGGTTCGTGAAACCGTGGAAGGCCGGATCTCGCTCGACACGGGCCGTGTCTTTCTCGACGAGATGAAGAACATCACTGAAGCAGATTTTCGAAGTTTCACCTCGATCAAGGTCGCTGCCTGTGGCACGTCCTGGCATGCGGGACTCGCCGGCAAATACATGATTGAAGAACTCGCCCGGCTCAGCGTCGAGGTCGATTACGCGTCTGAGTTTCGTTATCGCGATCCGGTGCTGGATGAGAACACTCTGCTGCTGGTGATTTCGCAATCAGGTGAAACTGCCGACACGATCGCGGCAATGCGCGAAGTGAAGGAGCGCGGCGGGAAAGTCCTCTCGATCTGCAACGTCCAGGGTTCGATGATTACACGGGAAGCGGACGGCACGCTCCTCACTCACGCCGGCCCGGAAATAGGGGTAGCTTCGACGAAAGCGTTCACGTCGCAAATGATCGCGCTCTATCTGCTCGGGCTATATCTCGGTCAATTGCGCGGAACGTTGAGTGAAGAACAGAGCCGGGCTCACGCGCAGCAACTCGCGGAGCTTCCGGTGAAGATGGAGCACTTACTGAACGATGCGGATGCGATTGAAGAACTATCAAAAGAGTTCTTCCGCTCGACCGACTTTCTCTACCTCGGACGCGGCATCAATTTTCCGGTCTCGCTCGAAGGCGCGCTGAAACTGAAAGAGATTTCCTACATTCACGCGGAAGGCTACCCGGCCGGCGAGATGAAGCACGGCCCCAACGCTCTGATTGATGAGCGTCTGCCGGTAATGTTCATCAACACCCGCGAAGCCGGCAATCGCGCTTCCGAGCTGCG
>JAWVEM010000183.1:0-2759 GCA_033856735.1 Blastocatellia bacterium | reverse complement strand
TCGCGAGCGCCTGCTGAGTTTCTGCGGTAGCTACCACCCTCAAGCTGAGAGTTGGGACTTATCAAATTTTGCCAGGTTGCGGCTCCATTAAGATGCGGAGCTTAGCAAAAATTCTCGCAGTGTTGTTGGGGAGGGTTATGAACGCGCGGCCAGCAAGTGTTACAGCTATCTCAATTCGCAAGGTACTGAGGCCTGCATGCGTTGCCACAGTGCTGCTCTTCGGCAGCGCATTGCTTTCAGGGTGCGGCAACAAGAACACCTCGGCGGCCGGCCCCCCGCCGCCAATGCCCGTCTCGGTCGTAAAGATTCAGCCGACGGACGTGCCCCTTACCGGCGAGTGGGTTGGAACGCTGGACGGCTACGTCAACGCGCAGATTCAACCCCAGGCGAACGGATACCTGATCAAGCAAAATTACAAAGAAGGCGCGCAAGTTTCCAAGGGCCAGGTGCTTTTCGAGATCGACCCGCGCCCATTTCAGGCCGCGCTCGATCAGGCCAAAGGCCAACTCGCACAAGCGAAAGGCCAAGTGCAGCAGGCGCAAGCGCAACTCCAGCTCGCAGAGATCAATGTCAATCGCAATACTCCTCTCGCGCAAGCACGGGCCATCGCGCAAAGTCAGCTTGATAACGACATTCAACAAAAAGCGCAAAGCGAGGCCGCCGTCCAATCGGCGCAAGCTTCCGTCGCTGCTGCGCAGGCCGCGGTCGAGAACGCGGAGTTGAATCTTGGTTTTACCCACGTTCGATCGCTTATCACCGGTGTCGCGGGACAGGCGACTGTGCAGGTCGGTAACCTGGTCAACACCCAATCGGTGCTGACCTCCGTCTCTCAGCTTGATCCTATCAAGGCTTATTTCTCGATCAGCGACAGCGAGTATCTGGCGCTAACGCAGCAAGCCAAGCATAAAGGCGGAGATCTGCTGGAGAACGCTTCCGCGATTCCTCTGACGCTCACCCTTTCAAATGGCGAGAATTTCCGAAAGAAGGGCCGGATCGCTTTCGTCGACCGCCAGATGAATAACCAAACCGGCGCCATTCGAATTGCTGCCGCTTTTCCTAATCCCGGAAACCTCCTGCGTCCCGGCCAGTTCGGTCGTATCAAGGCAGAAACCGAAGTTCGCCACAACGCGCTGCTCATCCCGCAAATCGCCGTTTCGGAGTTCCAGGGACTGCAGCAAATTTATGTGGCCGGGCCGGACGGGAAAGCTCACGTTGAAACCGTCACGCTCGGTCCCCAGATTGGCACCAATTGGGTTGTCAATTCCGGCGTATCTGCAGGAGCGCTGGTGATCGTCGACAATCTCCAGAAGCTCCGCGAAGGTGCTGCCATCAATCCGCATGAACAACCTGCCGTTGCAGACGCCGCCGCTTCAACGACCAGCGCGGCGGGAAGGTAATTCATGTCAAAATTTTTCATTAACCGGCCGATTGTCGCGATCGTTATCGCCATCGTGACCATCATTCTCGGCGTAGTGTCGCTCGTGTCCCTTCCGACCTCACAATTCCCCAACATTGTTCCGCCTGAAATTCTCGTCACCGCCACCTATCCCGGTGCCGACGCTAAAACAGTCACGCAAGCGGTCGCCACTCCTATCGAGCAGCAGATGAACGGCGTCGACAATATGATTTACATGAACTCCGTCAGCGCCAACAACGGAGTAGTGCAACTCTTCGTGGACTTCGACATCAAGACCAGTCCCGACATTGACCAGGTCCTCGGGCAATTGCGCGTCGACCAAGCCCAGTCGCAACTTCCCGCACAGGTAACTGTCGCGGGCCTCACAGTCCAGAAGTCGCTCACCTCGCCACTAATGCTGATCGCGATCAACTCTCCCGGCGGCAAATTGGGCCAGGATTTTCTCACCAACTATGCGGTGATCAATCTTCAAGACCAGATCGCGCGTGTTCGCGGCGTTTCGCGTGTGCAGGTTTTCGGCGGAACTTACGCGCTGCGCGTATGGGTGCAGCCCGACAAGATGGCCAAGCTTGGAGTAACCGCGCCTGAAGTGATCGCGGCGATTCAGACTCAGAACAACGTGAATCCCGCTGGGCAGATCGGCGGCGAACCCATTCCCAAGGGTCAGCAATTCACGTACACAGTGCGCACCCAGGGACGCCTCGTAAAAACGGAAGAGTTTGGCAACATCATTATCCGCGCCAACGCGGACGGCTCCATCCTGCACCTCAGCGATATCGCTCGTATCGAACTCGGCGATCAGGCCTATGCCATCTCCGGCCGCTATAACCAGGCGCCCTCCGGAATTATGGCTATTTATCAACTCCCCGGCTCCAATGCCGTCGAGACCGCCGTCGCGGTGAACGCGAAAATCAAGGAACTCTCCGCCACGTTTCCCCCGGGCATTACTTACGACGTTCCACTCGACACCACCAAGGCAGTTACGGCGGGCATCCGCGAAATTGTTTTCACCCTTGTAGAAGCCTTGGTTCTTGTTGTCCTGGTGGTCTTCCTGTTTCTGCAGGGTTGGCGCGCCACGCTCATTCCGTTGCTCGCCGTTCCGGTTTCGCTCATCGGAACCTTCATCCTTTTCCCCGCTCTGGGATTCTCGATTAACACGCTGTCACTCTTCGGCCTGGTGCTCGCCATCGGCTTGGTCGTCGATGACGCCATCATCGTTGTCGAAGCAGTCGAGCACCACATTGACGAAGGCATGGACCCCAAGTCCGCAACCATAAGAGCCATGGAAGAAGTCGGTGGCCCGGTAGTAGCCATCGCACTGATTCTTGCCGCGGTTTTTATA
>JAWVEM010000182.1:0-5917 GCA_033856735.1 Blastocatellia bacterium | reverse complement strand
CCAGTGCCGCCAAAGCCGGTGTTGCTTGACGCCGCTACCCCGGGCATCAGAGTCGCCAACTGGGTAAAGTTACGTCCCGAAAGTGGCAGCTCAGTAACTTCGCGCCCACTGACTACCGTTCCTCGATCGCTGGTTTCCGTTTCCACCAATGGCGCAGCCGCCACCACTGTCACCACACCAGTCACGTCTCCCGGAGAAAGCGTCAGGTCAATCCTCAACCGATCGCTTGTCTGTAGAACTATGTTCTCTTGAACGACTGTCTGGAAGCCTGACTTAGTCGCTGAAACTTTATAGGTTCCGATTTCCAGCGCCGGCGCCTGATACTCGCCAGAGTCACCAGTGGTGACGCTACGAGCCGCGGCGGTATCTACTTTCGTGATGGTGACGGTTGCCCCCTGGACTGCCGCGCCTTTGCTGTCGCTGACCGTCCCGACAATGTCGGCCTTATTTGTTTGGGCGAGCGTCGGAAGGGCAACGATGCAGAGCAGGAACGTAAGAGTGACAACGCGCACCAACAGGTGAGCGGCATTTCGCGTCGAATACATAGCTGAACCTCGCATGCTATCTGGTATGTAGAAATGCACTCGTGCCCCTGGCCACGAATACTATTTCATGCTCAACTGCGGGTGCCTGGCTAGGGCCGAAACTACGTCGCTTTTGCCTGTTCTACTTGGAGAAGATGGTTTCAAATCGTCAGTCTGATAGTTTGTTGCTTAAGCGAACTAAGTTTTTATTACAGTTTCCGGGGGCTGTCAACACTTTTTTTCACCGTCATGAGGAATAATGCCCCCCCGCCGATTCGCCTAGCCAGCTAATTGGGTGTTGATCGATTCCGCGGTAGCGAAAATCAGGCGGCAAACGCTGACGCCGCAAATTTGCTCGCGAGCACCAGGCTCAGGGCGCCCATCAACGTGGGATCCTTGCCCAGAGTCGATGGCAGTATTCGTGCGGAAGGAAGGCCGCGACGAACACTGTGCTCCATGGTTTGCTGCAATGCTTCTTTGATCAACGGCCAGGCCCTGGCTATTTCACCACCAACGACCACCGCCTCGGGACTAAAGCCAACCACCAGGTTAGAGATGCCGATGCCCAGACAAAGGGCCATGTCCACCAGCGAGGTACGCGCTTCGGATTCGCCACCCAACGCTCGATCGACAAGCTGCTTGAAATCAACTCCCGAATCAGATTCTGCTCCGGTTAATTTTTGATAACGCGCAAGGCCCGCACGCTCGGAGGAAAAAGCTTCCCAACAATCGCGGTTGCCGCAAGAGCAAGGGACCGGTGCATTCGTGCCGATGATCATGTGGCCAAACTCGCCGGCCGCGCCCCGTTCGCCCCGATATATCCTGCCGTCAACCACGATCCCAGTGCCCACGCCCTCCGCCACCAGCACGAGTATGAAATCGCGGGCGTCACTTACTTCTGGCCGTCCAAACCAAAGTTCGGCAAGCGCCACCGCGTTGGCGTCGTTATCAATCGTCACCGGGAGGCCCGTTGCTGACGAGATCATTCTGGCCACGGGAAGATCGCGCCATTTGAAGTACGGCACGTAGATCGCGATGCCGGTAGAAGGATCGATCAGTCCGGGCAGGCTTACTCCGATTGACTCAATCGATCCTTCCTGCTGCTTGAGCAGAGTCCGCACACCCTCAATTATTCGTCCGAAGGTGCGGTCCGCATCAGGATCAGTTGGGAATGCTTGTTGTTCCAGGACGCGCCCGGCCAGATCACTGGTGGCGATGGTAATCAGGCTCGGCGTGACAGCGACCCCAATAGCGATCGCGCCGACGGTCCGCAAACGCAACAGCGTGGGCGGACGCCCGCCGGTCGACTCCCCTTCCCCTACTTCTTCGACCAGACCTTCGGTCTGCAAATCATCGACAATTGCCGAGACCGTCGAGCGCTGCAAAGCGCTTTCGCGGGCGATGGCTGCGCGCGAGATGGGTTCCTTCTCTCGCACATAGTTCAGTACGATCTGCCGGTTAATATCCCGAATCGTCGCTAAGCCGGCGGTTTGAGCTTTCTTTAAATCGATTCTACGCACTTTTCGGGTCCTGTCTGGAAGAATGGTTCTCGGTAGGTGAAACCAGGAAATCTGGATCGCGAGAAACGCTACCGTAGAGGGTTGTATAAATATTATAGAAGGGCGGGCAACGTCAACGTTTATTCGCTGGCGCCACTGGCCCTACCGGCAAACGGCTGGGCAGGCCGCAATTATTTGCTTACGCCTTTGCCTTCAGTCACGGTGAACTTTCGATCAACGGATGGGACTTGAACCGTCTCTTTAGAGCCGTCCGGCCATCTGATCTCGATCTTATCCACGCTGGTCGCGGCGCCCAGACCGAAGTGTAGCGTAGTGTCATTCTGCGATGAATAGCTGCCGCCACTTATCACATCCTGCCGTTGGCGAATCTTTCCGGAAGTGACGTAGGCACTCGCGCCCGTTGCGTCGCGCGGTGACTTTTTAGCAACGTCTCCAACCAAGCGAAGCGCCAACCAATGACCGGCCGGTGTCGCCGCATTCCTCAAAATACTCGGTCTTGAATCGGCGTTATTGATTACTACGTCGAGCCTGCCGTCCCCATCGAGATCGCCCACGGCCAGGCCGCGTCCACACCAGGAGTAAGCCAGTCCACTTCCCGGCGCCGCGCCCACGCGCTCGAATTTCCCGTTCTTCAGGTTCCGGAAAAGCAAAGCTTGCTGGGCATAGCTCGTTCCCCATTGATGATCATCGACGACAGGATAGACATGTCCATTCGCTACGATTAGATCCAACCACCCGTCATTATCGTAATCGATGAAACTCGTGCCCCAACCCAGGAACGGCAGGGTGACTTCGCCCAGCCCGGCGAGAAACGTCACGTCGGTAAAGTTAGAATCGCCGTCGTTATGATAGAGCACGTTGGAATCGTCAGAAAAATTTGTGATGTGAAAACTCATTCGGCCTGAGTTGTCATAATCGCCGAGGGCAATTCCCATCCCGGCCTGCTCGCGGCCGTTTTCATTTAGGGCCACGCCCGACGGATAGCCAACTTCTTCAAAGGTCCCGTCACCTTTATTGATATAGAAGAGCTTGGGCGTCGAGTCGTTCACCACGACCAGATCCAGAAGGTTGTCGTCGTTGGCCTGTACAAATGCCGAAGAGAAGCCGTAATACTTTTGCGGATCGTTGACGCCCGCCTTCACACTGACGTCTTCGAACGTTCCGTCTGCCTTCTGGTGATAAAGCGTGTCGCCTTCGCCGGTCAGACTGCGCGGTCCGCACATCACTGGCGCGCCGCGAAACTGGCAAAAGTTCTGGCCCACGCCGCCGGGTTTGTTTGCTTCGGCAGGACTGCGCGGTAGGTTGTTAAGATCAATTTCCAGATAGCCGGGAACGAAAAGGTCCAATCTGCCATCGCCGTCATAATCGCCCCAGGTCGCGCCGGTGCTCCATCCTTTGCGCGCGACGCCGAGCTTTTCAGCCAGGTCGGTAAAGGTGCCGTCTCCGTTGTTATGGTACAGCCGCGAGACGCCGAAGTTAGTTACGTAAAGATCGGGCCGCCCATCATTATCGTAATCTCCTACCGCCACGCCCATCCCCCAACGTTCATTGGCCACGCCGGCTTTATCCGTGACGTCTTCGAATTTCCAGTTCCCCAAATTGCGATACAGCGCGGCCCGCGGGGCTTTTTCTTTTCCCAGCAGGGCTGGCAGCGTCGATCCGTTTACCAGATAGATATCCGGCAGACCGTCACCATCGTAATCAAATATCGCTACGCCGCCCGACGGCACTTCGAAAATGTACTCCTTCGCCGGCGAGCCGGAACGATGTTTGAAATTCGCCAGCGCAGTCTTCTCGGTCGCGTCTTCAAAGACCAGAGGCGCTTTGGGATCGGTGATGCCAACCGTGCGCTTTGACGTGTAGTTCACCGGTGTTCCGGTGTTGACTCCACCCATCCCCTGCGGCTCGGTCTTTGGCGGCGTTTGGCCAAAGAGCGCAAGAGAACCAACCGCGCAAAGGAAAACAAATACACCAGCAGCTTTTGAGAAACGGGACTTCATATGATTCCTTAGAATAACTTCCGGTATTCCGAGCATGAACTTAACTGGGATAATCAGAGCACTGCGTCCTGCAGCCTTATAACGTGGAGACAAACCGAAAATACGCATCCAGATCGGGCGTGTCAATCCGTAACCCTCCGCCGTGGCCCTCCGCGGTCGACAGAAATTGATAGGGAGCCACTTGCGCTAGCAGTCGTCGGTCCTACTTTGCGATCGGCGTTTCTCGCTCGTTAATAATTAGGTATCGATCAACTTCCGGATTGGAAATCGTCTGTCTTAGACCACTCGGCCAGCGAATCTCGACGGTGCGAACTGTCCTTACGTCTCCCAGCCCGGCGATAATTCTGGGATCGCTTGCCGACAGATAGCTGCCCGCAGTTGACTCATCAAAAATTTCTCGATGACCGCTGCCATCCGTGACGATCACGCGCGCGCCCAATCCGTCCCGGTTTGATTTGGAACCGACGAGCCTGATTCCCAGCCAATGATTCTTTGTGCCGTTGTTGCGCAGCACAACCGGCGAGTCGTTCAGCACGCCAATCACTATATCTATCTGGCCATCGTTGTTCAGATCGCCGAAGGCCGCGCCCCTCGCAACCATTGGCAAGTTGAACGTCGGACCGGCAGTGGCCGAAACGTTGGTAAATCCCTTGCCGGTGTTAAGCATCAGGAGCGGCGGCTGCCGGTATTTCAAATAGCCGGTAGACAATTCGATGGTGTCGAGTACGTGACTTTGGGCGACGAAAATATCGCGAAGTCCATCATTGTCGGCATCGATAAAATGCGTGCCCCAGCCTGAATAGGCGAGGGTAATTTGCCCGACTGCGCTCTGTTTCGTCGCGTAAGTAAAACTCATATCGCCGTTGTTGTGATAGAGCGGATAAGTCTGATTCGAAAGTGTAGTGACGAAAACGTCCGCGTATCCATCGTTGTCATAGTCAGCCGCGTCGACGCCCATGCCGGCAAAAGTTTTGCCATCTTCGTCGTAACCGGCGCCGGACGCGACCGCGACGTCTTCAAACGTACCGTCGCCCTTGTTCCGATAGAGCGATTGGCGCACGCTGTCATTCGCGACAAAGATGTCCATGAAACCATCGTTGTCGAAATCAGCGAAGGCAATGCCGAGTGCTTTGCCGTCCGGATCCGCAACGCCCGCTGTGGCGCTAACATCTTCGAACGATCCGTCAGCTTTCTGATGAAAAAGAAGATTGGTAGCGCCTTTGAAATTTTCCGGATGACAGTAGGCGCGTGTGCCTCTCGAGTCGCCACAGAGCGCGGCGCCCTTTTCAAAATCCCAATCGAGATAGCGCGCCACAAATAAATCCAGCCGGCCATCGCGATCGTAGTCGATCCAGCCCGCGCTGGTTGACCACCCGCCGCCCGCGACCCCCAGCTTCTTTGTCACATCCGCGAAGGTGCCATCGCCGTTGTTGCGGTAGAGATGATTCTGGCCATAGCCGGTAACGTAAAGATCTACGAAGCCGTCGTTGTCGTAGTCGGCGGTGGCGACGCCCATGCAGAAACCTTCGCCTTTTAAACCGGCCCGCTCAGTAACATCTTCAAAGCCGCCGTCGGCCTTCTGGTGATAAAGCCGGTTCCAAAATTTCGCATCGCTTTTGTCCGGCATCGAACCTTTCGGCATTGGGTCTTTGAGCAGTGCGCCGTTGGTGAAGAAGAGGTCCATTCGTCCATCGTTGTCATAGTCAAAAATCGCTACCCCGCCGCCCATCGTCTCGAGCAAGTACTTGAGCGACGTGGGCGAACCGGCATGCTTGAAAGCAATCTTTGTCGCGAGGGTGATATCAGTGAAGGTCACGGGCGAGGGCGCCTTTGGACCGGGCGGCGGCGGCGTTTTTGGCAATTCCTCGGTGCT
>JAWVEM010000181.1:0-8469 GCA_033856735.1 Blastocatellia bacterium | reverse complement strand
GTGTAGGGTAGTCCACACTCAGAAGACCGCTCTCGAGGGTCACGTCAGTGAAGGTGCCGTCGCCGTTATTGCGCAAAAGCGAGTTACGCATGGGCCATTCCCATCCGCCGCGCATCACGTAGATGTCCAGCCAGCCATCGTTGTTAAAGTCGGTCTGGACGATATTGATTCCCCCGAGCTGTGCGGCGAGATGCGAGCGCTCAGAGACGTCGGTGAAAGTACCATCGCCGTTGTTGTGGAACATTCGCATCGGCTGACACGGATCGAAACTGGTCTCGACAATGTCGAGAAATCCGTCGTTGTCGAAGTCGTCGATGATTGAGCCGCCGGCGTCGCCAACCTTGTCGAGACCGAGCGCCGGAGCAACATCGACGAACCGGCCGATGTCCTCCTTCGACTCGAAAGCTAAAGGCGGGATCAGGTAAGCCTTCGGAACCTTGTCCGGATATCCGCCGAGTGTCTGGTAGGCAACGTTGAGCAGCCAACGTATCTCCAGGCTGGCAGGTTCGCGTTGGAGGTAGCGCTCGAAATATTCGATGGCCCGCTCAGAACCTGACCGCAGAGTGTGGCGCGCAGCAAGCGAGAGCGGAAAGATGCACATGTCTGCCGTGTGAAGAGTCGCGCAATTCTCAACCTCGCCCCGCCGCATCTGGGCAATCCCGAGCGCCGCCAGATCAATGCTTTCCATGGTCGCAAACCTGGGGTCTCCCGTCGCATGTTGGTGCGCGATGCGGACGCCCTCTTCGAACTGGGCGATTGCGTTCGCGATGTCGCCTTTGTAAAGGAAGACAACGCCCATTGCATTATGGATCCGCACGGCGGCAGCCGGATCGGACGCTTCATCGATACGGGTTAGCGCGCCCTCGATATTGCTCGTAATTTCGTCGATAGAGGTGTGCCTGACATCACAGAGCGTGCTGAGATTGGTTCGCTCGGCGGGCAGCCTCGCAAAGCTATCGATGAGATTGAAACCAGAGAAATCGGGCAGGCCTGTATCTCCCTGAGCTTGTGTTGGCGGCTGCATCTGCGCCCGGGCGATCGGTGAACTGAAGGCGACCAGCAACAGCACGACGATCGTTAGCAGTAGCGATTTTTTCAAATTTTGAGCTCCGCCGCGATCTCGACTGCTTCAGCGTGTAAGCATAGATTCTCAACCAGCGCTTGTTTCCAGGTCAAGCTCTTCGATTATAGCCACAAACAATGGGGCGGTTATCTCCCGTGGTGTGGACAGCAACAGACAATTTGCCCCAAGCCTCCACGCCCTCCGTTCTTGACTGTTCGTTCCAGAAAGGGTAAAGTCTATTCAAAGGTGGACACGCTGATGGCGCGGCAGAAAGAATTCGATCGGGAGCAAGCCCTTCATAAAGCGATGGAGGTCTTCTGGACGCGTGGTTATGGGGCGTCGTCAATCCAGGATTTAGTCAGGCACATGAGCATCAACCGCCAAAGCCTGTACGACACCTTCGGAGACAAGCACGCGCTCTATTTACAAGCTCTCGATCGCTACCGGGACATAGAAGGCCGCAAGATAATCGAGCTGCTGGAACGGCCCGGGTCGGTGAAGAGGAATCTGCGCCAGTTGTTTGAAATTACAATCGAAAAGGCGCTCAGCGATCGCCGCGGCTGCTTCATGGGGAACGCGATGTCAGAGTTAGCCGGCCGCTGCAAAGATACGGCGGCCAGAACCTGCGGCAATATGGGAGCGGCGCATGAAGCTTTTTATCGCGCCCTGCTGCGCGGGAAGAGGGAAGGGGAGCTGAAGAGAATTCGCGATGCGCGTGCCGTTGCGCGCTTTCTTTATAGCAGCCTCCAGGGTTTGGTACTGACGGGCAAGGCGACTCAGGATCGTAAGACATTAAAAGATATTGTGACTGTAACGCTGTCAGTAATCGACTAATTTTTTTTGACTTGTTCTGGAACGAATGTTCCAGAACATACCTGAAAGCACTGCCTGGCTTTGGGCTGCAGGTTGAGAGAGAGAGGACATTTGAAGATGAAAATTGGAATCGTCGGTTCGGGGAACATCGGAGCAAACGCCGCGCGGCTTTTCGTCCGTGCTGGTCATGAAGTTGTGCTGAGCAACTCGCGCGGTGGCCAGGGTCTGGAAGCGCTAGTGGCGGAACTCGGCGCAAAGGCCTCAGCCGGGACGATTGAGGAGGCGTCGGGGGCCAGCGAATTGGTGCTGATCGCCATTCCCTTCGGCAAATTCAAAACGTTGCCGGAACGCGCCTTTGACGGCAAGGTCGTGATCGACGCCGGCAACTACTATCCGGATCGTGACGGAAAATTCGTCGAGCTCGACAATGATCAGACTACTTCCAGCGAGCTGATGAGTTCGCATTTGAAAGGTGCGCGACTCATCAAAGGCTTTAACACGATCTGGTTCAAACATCTGGCGTCGCAAGGCGACACGACTCGGCCACTTGAAGATAGGCGGGCGATCTTTATCGCCGGTGACGACTCGGGAGCGAAGGAGATTGTGGCCCGTTTGATTGAAGAGATCGGATTTGCGGCTGTCGATACGGGCTTTCTGCATGAAGGCGGCCGCAGCCAACAGCCGGGAACTGCTGTTTACAATAAAGACGTGACCGCCAAAGAGGCGGCGCTTTTATCTACTGACGGAATCATCAAGGAGGAATCCAGTGAGCACGCTGTTTGATCCAATCAAGGTCGGAGACATTGAACTCAACAACCGAATCATCATGGCGCCCATGACGCGGAGCCGGGCTAACGATGCCGGAGTGCAGCCGCCTATCGCCGCTGAGTATTACCGTCAGCGCGCTTCGGCAGGCTTGATCATTACCGAGGCGACTAACATTTCGCCGATGGCCAAAGGCTATGTTCGCACGCCCGGAATCTATACCGATGAGCAGATCAAAGCATGGCGAGCGGTGCCTGAAGCAGTCCACGAGCGTGGCGGAAAAATCTTCCTGCAAGTCTTTCATACGGGGCGGATTGCTCTGCCTGATTTTCTGCCTAACCAGGTGCAGCCGTTGGCCCCAAGCGCAGTCAAGGCGAAAGGGCAGAACTATACCGACGATGGCATGAAGGAATTCGTGATGCCGCGCGAAATCACTAAGGAAGAAATCGCCCAGACAGTGAAGGACTTTGGGACGGCGGCCAAGAATGCCATCGCGGCCGGCTTCGACGGCGTCGAGCTGCATTCGGCGAGTGGCTACATCGTGCAACAGTTTCTTTCAACAAACGCAAATCTTCGCTCAGACGAATATGGCGGCTCGATTGAAAACCGCACCAGGTTTCTCTTCGAGGTGTTGGACGCAATGATCGCGGCAGTCGGCGCCGCGCGTGTCGGGGTGAAATTCTCGCCCCGGATTCCATTCAACGACATTGAGGAAGCGGACGCCGACGTGGTGTACCCATACATTCTCGAGCGCTTGAGTGATCTGAAAATGGCGTACGTGCACGTCGGGGGTTTCACCGGCGAAGGCTGGCACACGAAACTGCGCCCGGCCTATCAAGGCGTCTATTTCGCTGGCGCGGGATTCACGAAAGAAACGGGCGAGGCACTTTTGGAGCAACGTGGCGCCGATGCAATCGTGTACGGCACAAAGCTGCTGGCTAACCCCGATCTGCCAGAGAGGTTTAAGCACAACGCTCCCCTGAATGAGCCGGACCAGTCAACGTTCTATGCGCCGGGCGAGCATGGTTATACCGATTATCCGACGTTGGCGGCGCCGAACCAGGCCGCAGGATGAGGAGATGAAACGAATTCAGGTGCGACGATGAAGCTCTACCAGGTATTAAAGGGTTTGCCGGTGGGCTATCGCCCGCCGGAACCCTTTTACTTATTAATTCGTACACTCATGGCGACCAAGAGCAACCAGACGGCCGGAGTTTTTACCAATGCTATCGGAAATTGAATTATTGAATGATGAGGGGGCCGCAGTGCAAACCGGGCGCTTCGACGGCTCGGCGCATTCGGAACCGGACGAAGAGCCCATGGATGCGTACTCGCGCGCAGTCATCACGGCGGCGGAAAAGGTCAGCCCGTCGGTTGTCTACATAGAGGTTGAACGATCTATCAGGAGCAGAGGCGGAAACGCTTCGCGTATGCCCCAGGAAACTCGGAGCAACGGCTCGGGTTTCATCTTCACACCGGACGGTTTCATTCTGACGAATAGTCACGTGGTGCATGGGGCCAAGAGAATTGAAGTAACTATCGCAGATGGGCACAAGTACCAGGCAGATTTGATTGGAGATGATCCGGACACTGACCTGGCGGTAATCAGAATCAACGCGCCCAATCTGGTTCCGGCCCATCTGGGCAATGCGCAGAAGATTCGGGTGGGGCAATTGGTGGTGGCCATCGGTAATCCCTACGGCTTTCAGTACAGCGTGACTGCCGGAGTGGTAAGTGCGCTGGGGCGCTCGCTGCGCGCGCAGTCGGGGCGATTGATGGACGCGGTGATTCAAACGGATGCGGCGCTCAATCCCGGCAATTCGGGTGGGCCGCTGGTTAACTCGCGCGGAGAAGTGATCGGCGTCAACACGGCAATGATACTGCCGGCCCAGGGAATTTCGTTTGCCACTTCGATTGACACAGCCAAGTTCGTTGCCAGCCGCCTGATTCGCGATGGGAAGGTGAGCCGCAGTTATATCGGCCTGGCCGGGCAGAACGTTCCGCTTCCGCGTCGAATCGTGCGCTATTATAGCCTTGCGGTCGAGAGCGGAATCTTAGTTGTGTCTTTCGAGGGGGACAGTCCGGCGAAAAATGCCGGATTGCGCGAAGGAGACATCATTATTGGCTTTGACGAGCATCCAACTGCCGGCATTGATGATCTTCACAAGCTCCTGTCCGAGAACCGCATAGGACATAAATCCTCTCTCCAGATCATCAGAGGCACGGAGAAATTGGCCCTGGACGTGGTTCCTCAGGAGTCTCAAAGTGGAAAGAGCCAGTAGATCTCAGAGGCGGGCGCAGATTGTCGTATGAAAGGGGAAATGATAGAGATTAGAGTGCGAAGGTAATGGAGGTAGTAATTTGATTACGATTGAACAAGAACAAAGGGGTTTTAGATTGATGGATTCGGGCGCGCCAACATTTTCGAGTTTGAGTGAGGGGTTGCTTGAGGATTCGATCCTGCCGGAAGACGTGAACGAAGTGCTGCAGCAACTGGAGAGTCCGGTTGGCGGCGCGGAAGATCTGCTGGATGAAGACATTTCTTTGTCGACAGATCAGGACGGCGAGGGCTTGTCTGAAGATGCGGAACTGGACCTTTCAGCGGGCGAATCCGACAAGGCTTCGGATCCGGTCCGGCAGTATATGCGCGAAATGGGTGTGGTGCCGCTATTGAAGCGGGAACAGGAAGTCTGGATCGCCAAGCGGATCGAATCGGGACAAAAGCGGGCGCAGCGGGCGATCTCACGCTCTCCGATCGCGGTCGCCGAACTATTGAAGATCGGTGACGAATTAGCGGCCGGCAAGACCAGCGTCCGCGACGTCGTCAATTTCTCTGATGACTCCGAGATCGAGGAGCAAGAAGACCGGGCCGCTGAGTATCTTCAGCGCGCCATCGCAAGTATTCAAACCGTCGGCAAGCTCTACCAGCGCGGACTGAAAGAATCCGAGCAGCTCCGAGCCGAGCACAAGCTGAACCGCGGCAAAAAATCTCGGAAGCTTCTGCGGCTGAAACGGAAGCTGGCGCGAACGCGACTTGACGTAGCGAGCGAGATCGGCGGCCTCGCCCTGAAAGAGCCGGCCCGTCAACGTTTGGTGGCGGCGGTCGGCGTCGTCCAGAAAGAGACTCGCGCGCTCGAGCTTCAGATTGAGAGCTGGACAGAGAAGCTCGGCGGCAAACGTCTAAAGCAACAAGATAAGAAAGATCTCACCCAGCATGTTCGTGCGTCGAGAAGCCGGCTAAGAGAAATCGAAGCCGCGCATCACGTTTCGCCTTTGGAGATTAAACGGTCTCATCGAATGATTGCGATCGGCGAAGCGCAGGCGGCGCAGGCTAAGCATGAACTCACCGAAGCCAATCTGCGGCTGGTCGTGTCGATTGCCAAGAAGTATCAGAATCGCGGCATGAGTTTTCTTGACCTCATTCAGGAGGGAAATCTCGGCCTGATGAAAGGCGTCGACAAGTTTGACTGGAGGCGGGGCTATAAGTTTTCCACCTATGCCACCTGGTGGATCCGCCAGGCGATCACGAGAGCCATTGCCGATCAGGCGCGAACCATTCGCGTTCCGGTTCACATGATCGAAGTGCTCAACAAGGTCAAGACGGTCACCCGTGAGCTGGTGCGAGACCTGGGGCGCGAACCGACAACTGAGGAGATCGCGAAAAGGATGGCGACTTCAATCGAGAAGGTAAACAAAGCGTTGAAGCTCACGCAACAACCCATCTCGCTCGAGACGCCGATTGGCGAGGCCGGCGATTCGCAATTCGGAGATCTTATAGAAGATAAATCAACCGTCAGCCCGGCCGAGAGAGTCATCACTGCTAACCTGCGTGACGTTGCGGGCGATGTGCTCCAAACTCTGAGCCCGCGTGAGGAGAAGGTCATCCGTTTGAGATTCGGCTTGGACAGGGAAGGCCGTGAACGCACGCTGGAAGAGGTCGGGGAGGACTTCAAGGTGACCCGCGAGCGTATTCGGCAGATAGAAGTTAAAGCTCTCAGGAAACTTCGACACCCTTCGCGAGCGCGCGTACTCAAGAACTTTATCGAAGGGCCGAATGAGTAATTGAATTAACCTAAACGCAGATCATTATCAACCCAAAAATGCGGTTGCGTTTTGAGCGCAGCCGCGTTTTGCGTTTACAGAGCAAAGTGACTTCTCCCGCCGCCAAAGTTACCGCTAAGCGTTGTCAGGGAAAAGGGTTGATGTGTTAAAGTCCCGCCATGAAAATCCATCGTCGAAATTTCTTGCTCGCCTCGTCGGCTGCGTTGTTGGCCCAACGTAAACTTTCTTTCGGATCCAGCAAACCAGCAAACGACCATCGGGGATCGCGTTTCGCCGGGAGCTTCGCCCAATTTTCTGTTACCGGAAGACAGGTCAAGGTCTATACGACAGCCGACAAAACCGATCACAGAATTTCGCCGACTGACACTGTCTCGTTCAAGCCCGTGGGCCAGCCGAAGGAAACTCAAATTTGCGTCTTTGTCGATCCTACCAGGCAGTTTCAAAACTTCCTGGGCATCGGAGGAGCGTTGACCGACGCTTCAGCCGAGACGTTTGCGATGTTGCCGAAAGGGAAGCAGCGCGAGGTGCTCAACGCCTACTTCGACGAACAGCAGGGGATTGGCTACAAGCTGGCGCGCACAAACATTCACAGTTGTGATTTCTCCAGCGGCAGCTACACCTATGTCAGCGAGGGCGACAAACTACTGAAATCCTTCAGCGTCGAGCACGACAAGCAATACCGGATACCCTTTATCAAGCAAGTGCTGGCAGCCACTCGCGGCAAACTTAATATCTTCGCCAGTCCCTGGAGTCCGCCGGCATTCATGAAAGACAATAACGATATGCTGCACGGCGGCAAACTGAAGCCTGAGTTCTATCAATCCTGGGCTAATTACTACGCCAAGTTCATTAGGGCGTATCAAGGTGAAGGAATACCAATTTGGGGCACTACGATCCAAAACGAGCCGATGGCTACGCAAAAATGGGAGTCGTGTATTTACTCGGCTGAGGAGGAGCGAGACTTTCTCAAGAATTATCTTGGACCGACGCTGAAGCGGGAAGGGTTGGGAGACAAAAAGATTATCGCCTGGGATCACAACCGCGATCTTGTCTACCAAAGAGCGAGCACGATCCTGGCTGATCCACAGGCAGCGAAGTATGTTTGGGGCATTGGATATCATTGGTATGAGCCCTGGAGCGGCGGCGAGCCCATGTTCGACAACGTCAGGTTGGTTCACGAAACATTTCCCGACAAGCAACTGCTTTTCACCGAAGGCTGTGTCGACGCATTCGATCCGCGGAAACTTGGGGAGTGGAAATTCGGGGAGCAGTACGGGCGCTCAATGATCAATGACTTCAACAACGGGACGGTTGGATGGACTGACTGGAATGTTTTGCTGGATGAAAAAGGCGGCCCAAACCACGTCGGCAATTTCTGCTTCGCGCCCGTACACGCAAATACGAAAACGGGAGAGCTAACCTACCTGAGTTCGTATTACTACATTGGGCACTTTTCAAAGTTCATTCAGCCCGGCGCGAGAAGGATCGCCAGCTCGCCCAGCCGCAGTCAACTTCTTTCCACCGCGTTTCTTAATCCGGACGGCAGGGTGACGGCGGTCGTGATGAATCCGAGCGAAAAGCCGGCCGCCTATTGGCTGTGGATCAACGGCAACGCAGCGGAGGTGAATAGCTTGCCACATTCAATTCAGACACTTGTGTTCTGAGTTGTCTCGAGCGAGACTTCGCCAGGATCGATAGTCGGCATTCCCTTCGCCGTAACGACTCATTCGTAGGCAGTTTTTATTTAGCCCTACATGCCCCGCGCT
>JAWVEM010000180.1:0-15814 GCA_033856735.1 Blastocatellia bacterium | reverse complement strand
CGGGCGGCGCGGCAGAGATTCGCGCTGCCGGCGAGCGAAACATCAGTGCGCCGGTCAGCGCGATCAGTAGTACAGCGAAGAGAAATCCGCGCCGCATCGTCAATGCCGAGTCCTATTCGGCGCTTTCAGGGTTAATATTTTCAGCTGCCTGAAATCCGATCTTGCTGTGTGTGCCGTCACAGAAAGGCTTGTTTGAGGAAGCGCCACACCGGCAAAGAGCAATCTTCGGCCGATCATCGGTCGCAATCTTATTACCTGCGGTGTCATAGATGTCGACGGGACCCTCAACGAGATAAGGACCATTTGGTTTCGGATGAATTGATACGTCTGCCATTTTTCACTCCTGATAGATTGTTTGAATTGCGGTAGGCATTCTAACACGTGCCGAGAGATAGCGGGGGCAAGCCCCCTTCCTAACCTCGAGGTTGTCTCGGCTGAGTGGTGTCTCCGGATTGAATGGCTTTCAATGGTGACTGTCGATTCGTACAACGAAGATCTCTCAGGTCAGGAAGGATGGCTGGCCCGCCACGCGTGGCTTAATTTGATGCTGCATCAATAGACTTTTTCTTTTACACTGTCGCTCACCCTTATGACCCTGTTGCATGTTGCTCTGATGTTTGTCGCCGCGTTCTTTGCCGGCGTCGTGAACTCGATCGCGGGCGGCGGTACCCTGCTTACGTTTCCGCTTCTGATCTGGCTGGGGCTCGATCCGAAAGTAGCCAACGCCACCAGCACGGTAGCGCTTTGGCCAGGCTTGTTTGCCGGCTTGTTTGGTTATCGGCGAGAGATGAATGACAGCTCGCTGATGCTCATGCGTCTGGGAGTGATTAGCATTGTCGGAGGAGCCGTGGGCGCATGGTTGTTAATTGTTACGCCCTCACCTGTCTTCGCGCGGCTGGTTCCTTTGTTGATTCTGTTCGCGACGGTCCTGTTCATGATCCAGGGACCAGTGAATCGTTGGCTGCGCTTGCCGGTTCCGGGTAGCAAGCCCATATCGACCAGTTGGTGGATCGGAGCGATGGTTGTTCAGTTTTTCTCGGCGACGTACGGCGGCTATTTTGGCGCCGGCAATGGAATCTTGATGCTGGCGGTGCTGGGTCTGATCGGCCTGCACAACATCCATCGCGCGAACGGCATCAAGAATTTTCTGGGCGTTTGCATTAATAGTGTCGCGGTCGTGGCTTTTTCAATCATGCATTTGGTTTCGTGGCCCAGCGCCCTGCTGATGGCTGTCGGCGCGTCGCTCGGCGGCTACTTCGGCGCGCGGACTGCGCAACGTGTCGGGCGCACGTTCATTCGCCGCGCGATCGTGGTGATTGGATTTGCGATTACGATCGTGATGCTGTGGCGGATGAGGTGAGGGAGTCCACAGATTACGCGGATTACACAGAATATCTCGATCTTTTCCTTAATCGGTGGAATCTGCGTAATCTGCGGATTCAAATTTTTATTCAGACTAATGAACAAACTTTCTCGCGATTTCTACACCCGCTCTAACGTCCTCGAGGTAGCGCGCGATCTGCTCGGCAAAAAGCTAGTCGTGCCAAACAAGAATGGTGCGCGCGTGGCGGGAATCATTGTTGAGACGGAAGCCTATCGAGGACCGGAGGACCGGGCTTCGCATGCTTACAACGGTCGTCGCACTAATCGCACGGAAACGATGTACGGGCCTGGCGGGACAGCCTACGTCTATTTCGTTTACGGCATGTACAACCAGTTCAATGTGGTCACGAACGTCGAGGATGTGCCGCATGCGATTCTGGTGCGCGCGGTCGAACCGTCTGAAGGGCTGGAGGTCATGCGCCGCCGCCGCAAGGGTCGATCCGAACATGAGTTGACGAGTGGGCCGGGACGTTTATGTCTGGCTATGGGAATCGATCGCAGCCTTGATAAAGCGGATCTGCTGGGCGGACGCGTCTGGATTGAAGAAGGCATTTCGATCACACCGCGCCAGATTGCGCGTGGACCGCGAGTGGGAATTGACTATGCCGAAAGCTGGGTACAAAAGCCCTGGCGGTTCTGGGTTCGCGACAATCCTTTTGTGAGCCGAATCAAGAAGTCGTAAGTTCTGGTTCGATTCGAAAGTATCATTCCCGTTAGTGCCGGGAGCGCGGACGTCCCGTCCGCACCGCGCCGGAGGCGCAAAGTCGTCTCCAACATCTTGATAAAACCATGCCAATTGATTCGTTCGCGCTTCGCGCTCAGTGCGGACGAGCCGTCCGCGCTCCCAGCAAAAAAAGGTGCCCCCCTGCGGACTCAACCAGTGAGTCTCCGCCACACGCTTGCTTCGCCGTTATTCCTCACCAGATACAGCACGTCTGTGTAAGCCTGCGCGTAAAGCGCGCGCATTTCTTCCCGCGAACCTGGCCGTTCCAGTCTCTTCTCGAGTTCCTCTGACAGTAGTGCCGGGTGTCTGAGGTAATGCGAAATCATTGAACCCTCTCCGGCAAGATAAATCGCGAACCCCTCTTCCAGCCAACGCGACGCGCGGTTGTGACTAGCCTTATCGATCACCACATGGGCCAATTCGTGGCGCAGAGTAGTAAATAAAGCACCGCGGCGTTTCAGGATGCCGACAGGTTGCAACTCGATCCGATTTCCGCGCGTGGCCGCGGCGGCCCATAGCGGTTGACCGGTGCGGGCCGTGAAGTCGCCCGTGCTGTCGTTGAGACGGATCTCAAGGAGCGGCAAATCGCCGATCGGGATCGAGGCCGCATTGGCCCGTCGCAGGAAATCAGCTCGCGCAGAATCCAGAGTGATTAGAACCTGGTTAGCATCGCGACGATCGACATCGGCGGGATAGGTCACGCGGAAGTGTTCGGATGAGATGGTTAGATATCTGGGATTAGCGTTCAGTCCCGTCGGAGCGAAATATTTTTGGACAGGCGCATTCAATAGGTCCGCTTTCCAAACCTGATTTGTGTGATCATCGGAGGAATGATCTAAACGCAAAGGGCGCAAAGGATTCCGCACAGGTCGCTGCGGAAAACCTTTGCGGTCCTCTGCGGGGACCTCTGCGTCCCTTGCGTTAAAATCCGAACCTTCGTTACCACTCGAGATACTACTCAGAAGGTGATCATCTTTTCTTACACTCGTCCCCGGAAAATACTTCTCCAGAATCCGCCGGAAATCTGAGCCGCGCGCGGCCATCACGTGCGCGCCTTCCTGACAGAGCCCAAGCCCGTGACCAAAGCCGCTGCCGCGAAAGATCAAATTCGATCCGGCCCGCGTGACTTCAAATCGTGAACTCTTCAAGACGTTCCATCCCAACACCCGGCCGACAATGATCTTGAAATCCCAACCGCGTACGGATTTGCGGTGCTCGCCTTCCAGCGTAATGAATTCCGCACGCCCGGTCTCGTCGCGCTTGCTCACCGACACTTGATCGAGCCGATCGCCCACATTGGTGCGCGCATCGCTTTGGAGCGCGCGCAGCAAATCAGCGCGACTGATCGTGTCGCTCCAGTTGGCGTGCGGGCCGGAGAGGCAATACTCGTCGCGCACTCCGCGCAAGTATGCGGGCGGGGTCACGCCCCACAGCGTGCCTATGTTTGCCGTCTGCCCGCCGCACGAGGCGCCAAAGTAAGCCTCGACAAGTTGGCCGCGTTCGTCGAGTAACACCTGACCCGCGGTGGCGCGAACTGCATCCAGAAGTGAGCGCTCCCTAACGGTCGGGCTAGCGCCCCGATCACCCGCCACCACAAACCGCTGGCAGTGCGTGGTGGAGCAGAAGTCAAAGCCGTCCTTTGCGTGCCGGCCGCGATTTTTCAAAGCATAGGTGCGCACGGCGATGGCCAGAGCTTTCAGCGCTTCTGGCTCCGTCTCCATGCTGCCTTCGGCGCGCATCACCCCGAGTACATAATCTTCCAGAGACAGTTCCTCGGTGACGTTCTCAGTCACCAGGTGCACTTTGATTTTTGACTGCGAATTACTAACTGCGGATTTGTCATTCGTCGGAACTGAGGTTGTTTCAGTTTTTGAGTTTAGCGAACGCGCGCCCGCGTAGGCCGCAAAGATCGACCGCGAGACCGCGGCTGCCTCAGCACCATGCGAATGTTCCAGCAGCACGAGGACAGCGAGTTCGATCTCATCAGGCTTCGGCTCGCCCTGGGGTTGTGACGCGGCAGCAAACCCGACGAACCAACCATTTGAGCGAAAGCCTTTTGGCGGCACGGACGTTCCCGTCTTGCCCAGGACGTAAAGCGGAAGCGAATCAAGATGAGCGCTCCGGGCCGTTCCGTAACGCACTGCTCCTGCCATCCCTTCCGTGATAATCGCGCGATGTGGTTCTGAGATATCTATCGTTGCGCGCTCGGTCTTGTTGTCGTTAGCGTAGCGAGGCTCAAGCAGGTGCCCGCCGTTTACGAGTGCCGTGTATCCAACCAGCAACTGAATCGGCGTTACCTGGATGTGATCGCTTTCGCCAATCGCTGCGCGCGCGTCACAGTCGCTTTTGCCCGATGCATGATTGCTCTCGGCGAGCCGCGCGCTGTTTCCCGTCTCGCACGGGCGCAGGGTACCGGCTACTTCGTTGAGTCCAGTGAGTTGACCAAAGCCGAACTGCCTTAGCGTTTCAATCAAATTGTCGCGGCCGAGACGTTGCCCCAGCGTGGCGAAATAGTAATTGCACGAATATGCGATCGCTTGTGACGGAGTAAACGGCGGCAAGTGGTCCGCATGCACGCAGGGCAGAGAGAAGTTAAGACCGGTAAATCGTCCTGGGCACACCGTGCGTGAGTCTTGATCAATAAGTCCGGCCCGCAACGCGGCCAGCGCGGTGAAGGGCTTCATCGTCGAGCCGGGCATAGCCGCTTCGGCGAAAGCTGCCTTTGGGTTCACGATCGCGCGTATGCGTCCGCTTTGCGCGTCCATGACGATGATCGTGCCTTGGCGTTGGCCGAGCGCGACCGTCGCCGCCTCCTGCAAGACTTGGTCGGCTTCGCTTTGGTCGAGACTGGTTGAGGGCCGCACTGGTGAAGACCAGCCGCCATGCTGAAACGGAAAGCTGAGGAGCAAGATTGCAGCGCAGGCGCAAGAGAGCACCAACGCATGCGGTCGTGTCATGCGTTCGAGATAGTTAATTCCCGGCCTGACAATCTTCACGCGGGCGCCTCAGCCGGAGCGTCAGAGATTGTCGTGACCGGGACCGGCGGGGTCGGTTCGAGTTTCGCCAGTGTCGAAAGAGTTACGATCCAACCAATCAGGGTAAACAGAAAAACGAGCAGCAGACGGATAATGAAAACTGCAAAGTCAGTCTTGTTTCCTTTGGGCGGATTACCCAGGAACAGAATCGCGTAGGGAACCAGAACGAAGATGATCAGGCCAAGCGCGTAAGTTAGAACTGCATCAAAAGCGAAGGCGCGCGCGAGGGCGTCGCCAATGCGCTGCAGCACTGTCTTGACGCCGCCGCCAAGCGAGGCGCGCGCATCGCGAGCGGTCACCTCAATCCATAGCTGAATAGCCGCGAGCGGTAACACGATTCCCAGAACCAGAAGCCTCGCCGTAGCAAACAGCACGGTCGGCCAATGCATCGGCGCGGGAGGCGTCTTTGCCGTAGGCGGCGCCAGCAAAGGCTCGGGAGCGGGGTAGTGCGCCTGCCACTTGTTGAGTAAGTAAGCCACCAAAAAACCGAGAAGAACAATCGGGATAGTGACGACGGCGATCTTGATTGCATCGCGCAGAATTTGGGCCCAGTGAAACTTCTGCGTACGCGTGTGCTGCAGGATCGCGGCTTGTAGGGCGAAGAACTCTACAGGTATCAGTACGAGGAAAAACAGAGTCAGCGTGACTTGCCAGAGAGTCGCCTCGCGAATTGAGATAAAGCCGTAGAGCGTCGCGAGCAGCAGGGCGTAAAGAACGGCCAGAATGGCGAGAGCCTTTGGGTTTGTCAGAAGCGCCCGTATTGCTTGACCGAGTTGTTTGATCGTTGTCATAGTCATCCCTTTCCAGGTGCTGCTGCCGCGGCTAGTTCATAACCTAAAATCTTTCGGTGAATGCCGTTCTTGAGGACAGCTACGTTAAAGTTGATCAGCAAGCCGACGCGCCAGCCGCCCAGGCGCAGGTAAGTTAAGAGTTGTGCGTCATGGACGGGAGCCAGCGCCTCGAGCGATTTGAGCTCGACTACTACGCAACCGGCAACCAAGAAATCCAGTCGATAGCCGCATTCCAAGTGCACGCCTTTATATTCCAGTGGCAATGGTTTCTGTCGTTCGAACGGAATACCGCGCAGAACGAGTTCTCGGGAGAGGCATTCGAGATAAGCTGACTCAAGCAATCCAGGTCCTAACTGCCGATGGACTTCAATCGCTGCGCCAATAACCGCGCTAGTGATTTCGTTAATATCTCGACTCATGAGCTGGCCCCTTCCAGAGGTGAATTTTACAAAACCGCTCTCACCACTGAGACACAGAGATCACACGGAGCTTCACAGAGAAAACTCACTGGCCCTCTGTGCGATCTCTGTGCCTCTGTGGTGAAAAATACTTCTCGATTCATCGCCTCAAATGAAACGAACCCCTAGTCCTTACTTCTTGTCCAGGATCCGCAAGCGGTCATTGCTCGTATTGGCCTGGACGGTTGGTTGGTACATCAATTCCGCGCGCGCTGGTGCGACGCGGAATTCGCCGGGCACCTCCACGCGCATGGCATATTGGAACGTCGCGTCACCATCAAAATAATTCTCGAAGATGACGGTGCGGTTGTCGCGAAACTCGCGGTTGCTGTACCAATCCGACCACGACCCGGTCGAGTAATTCAAGTAGATGCCGCTGACCGTGGCCACCTGTTCAGCGCCCGCGGGAATTGGATCTTCGATCATTACGTACTGGGCTCGAGCTCCGGTCAGGTGCAGACGCACGACAATTAAATCGCCGGAGCGGAGTTCGCCCGTCAACGGTTCGATCTTCCAGCTCGCCTTGCCGCCTTCGTTTTCAGACACCCGCAGACGCAGGTACTCGCGAGTGATCTTCAAATTCTGCGACGCCTGGGCCGGCACGTTCTCGTCCGCGGTGAAATATTCCAGCGAGCTCGAAACGTAAAGCGCGCCTTTGCCGTGCTTCACGATCCGAATCTGATTGTTGGTGCTTACCGCGCCGGCCTTTTTGTTAATGACAAGTGCCTGTGCGTTCGTTGCGTCGCCGGCGCCCACGTGTTGCGTTGCGACCTGAGTGCCGTTCAAATAAATCTCGAACGAATAGTCGGGCGACAGTTCCTTGCTGACTTTCAAGTAGTCAGTCAATCCATAGATCGCAAACGCCGTCTCCTTGGTCGAGAGCCAGTAGTAACCATTCTGCCGGTTCTTCACCAGCCACCGCGCGACCTTCGGCAGCAGTGCATTGCCCGGATCGATTTGCGCCAGCGCCTTTAATGACAGCGCCGTGGCTTCGGCGTCCAGATAGACATCGCGGCCATAATCATTGACCCGCGCCGTTTGCCAGTGCGCTTCGAATTCATCGACCCGCGCCGCGCCGGCGATGACGTTAGCGATTTCTTTCGCACGGCCATCCTTGCGCTCGTGCAACGCGAGTGCGAGCAAGGCGCGTCCATACGGACCAAGCTTATCGCGCTTTCCGTAGAGCTCTTCCAGGTAATGACCGTCGCTGTCACCGCTTTCGGTGAAGGCATAGATCATGTAGGCGCGCGTTTCATCGTCGATGGGATTGCCGTCGTCGCGTTTGCCGGCGGTGAGCATCGCGGAAAGTTTCTCGCGTCCCTGATCGCGCCGGCCCGTGTCTATCTGATAACCCGCACGAGCCGCCAGCGTCAGTCCATCGACCACGTAAGCAGTCATGAACGGATCGGTCTTGTCATCCTTCCACCAGCCCCAGCCGCCGTCGTCGTGCTGATACGCATAGAGACGATCCATGCCCTTCTGAACTTTCTTATCCAGATCGTTCGCAGCGCGCAGCTTTGCCGTCGGTATGTCCTTCAGCGTCTGCGCCACGATTACGTTCGGCAGGAAACTCGACATCGTCTGTTCAGTGCAGCCATACGGAAAACTCGTTAAGTAATCGAGCGCGCCGAACAACGTGCCGGCAATCGACGATGAAGCCTCAATGCGCAGCGAGCGCGCCTGCACATTGGGATTGACCGGAATATTCAGCGAAATAGTTTGTTCCGCGTCGTTCTGAGTCACTGTGGTCGTGTTGCCCATCGTCTGTTTCAGACCGTGGGGGACGATTTCCATGCTCATCTCGACCGCGTCGGATTCCGTGTCGGTCAGAGCCTTGGCCAGCAGTGTTAGCTTGCCAACCTGATCGGCGCGGACGCGCCAGTCGACGCGATGCTCGCCGTTCTGCTTGATTGTCACGGTTTCATTGGGCGAATCCAGCAACTGCGCGCCATTAAGCTCGAGCGAAATCTTTGTCGACTTATCGCTCTTCAGGAAGTTATGCACCACGCCCGAGATGGTTACCGTGTCGCCTTCGGTCAAGAAGCGCGGCATCTCGAGACGCATGATGACATCCTTGCGCGCGATCGTTTTCTGCACCGCGGAGCCGACGCGCGTGTCGGCGGTGACGGCGCGCGCCGTCGCTCGCCAGGTCGTCAGGTTATCCGGCAATTTGAAACTGACAGTGGCTTTGCCGTCGCCGCCGGTGACGACGTCCGGTTGCCAGAAAGCAGTGTCCTTGAACTCGCGCCGGATCGTCGGTTCGGCATAGGAACTTTCGTTCTTAAAGTCAGCCAGTTGGTAGCCTGACTTGTTGCGTGCCAGGTTCGCCGGCTTGTCGCCCGCGTACCCTGTGAACGTGTAATGAATCGCGAGACTGGTCTGCACCTCGTCGTAGCGCTTGCCGTAAAACTCGCGCTTGATATTGCCGGCGGTCTCGGCCTGAATGCTGTAGATCGCTTCGTCAATGATACCGAGACTCACCTCAGCATTGGCGGCCGGCGAGCCATCCTCGTTGCGCGCCAGGATCGTGTAGGAAGCAACGTCGCGCGGCTTGAACTCTTTCTTGTTCGGCACGATGTCGAGCTTCAGCATTTTGTCGCGCGCGGGCACGGCCAGCAGTTGGCTCTGGTTGTACATGTCGCTGTCTTTGACGAACGACACGTCCAGATAGACATTCGGTTCATACTTGCGATCGATGGGCACGTCGATCACGATGCTCCGTCCCGTTGCGTCGATCTGCCGCACCGTCATGACGTTTGATAATTCCGTCGTTACGAGCAGGTGCGCTTTATCCGTTGGCAGCATTGCCAGGACGTGGGCCGTCTCACCCGGCTGATAAGACTTTTTGTCGGGCACAAGTTTGATCGACTTTTCGTCAAAGTCCTTGAACTCAAAATCCGACCACTCGCCCTTCTTGTCCGGGGCATAGAACGACCCGCCGCGATTCACGATCTGTTTGCCGTCTTCGTTGACGATCGCCTTGACGTAAATGCTGCCGGGCGACGGGACCGTGAAATCGTACGTCGCGTTGCCCTGGCTGTCGGTGTTCACCTCGGCCGTGGCCAGTTCGCGTTCGTGCAGAATGTAATCGGTGGTCTTGTACTTATAACCGTTGTTTTCTTCTTCCTTTTCGACCTTCTCCCATTTCTGCTCGACGAACTTGAGGGTGACTTTCTCAGACACCGGCTTGCCGGCATAGTCAGCCGTTTTAACTTTGACCTTGGCCGCGTCGCCTTGGTAGTAGAGATAGCGTTCCGGATAAGCGTCGGCGACAGTTTTGCCGCGCGTGCCGATGAACGAAGCCGCGCCCTGCATTTCGCGGCGTGAGGCGTCAGTCACCTGAGCCTCCAGACGATATGAATAGTCCCACTCGTCTTTGTCTTCGGGCTTTGGCACTTCGAAATCGACGGTCATCTCGCCGCGAGAATTCAGAGTGCCTTCGCCCTCGGTGACCATGTCGTTTCCGTAATAACCGTTGTCCTGTTCGTCGCCGCCTTCGTTGTCAGGTCCGGCCGCGTCGTCGAATTCATCGCTGGAATCGCCGCCCCACCACCAATGGTAATAGCGTTGTTTGTAGACGTAGTAATGCACGTCGGCATTCGTGACCGGCGCGCCAAAGAAGTAGTTGGCGTTAACGGTGAACTTTACCTTCTCGCCTACCGCTGCAAATTCTTTGGGGCCTTTGACGGTAACTTTGAACTCGGGCTTTTTGTATTCCTGAACTTCAAAGTAGCCGCTGGATTTTGCCTCACCCACCGCTGCGGTAATGTTGTAACTGCCGAGTGGCGCTTCATCCGCGATGTCCAACTCGCCGCTGAACGTGCCGCGACTTGAAAGCGGCAGTTCCTTGTCGAAGACTTTGCCGTTGTTGGGATCTTCGATGGAAACGTTTACGGTCTTGCTATCGAGCAGTTGGTAGCCGTTGCGGCCCCATTGGCGCAGGATTCCCTTGAAATAAACTTTCTGGGCGGGCCGATAGATGGGCCGATCGGTATAGATGTAGCTGGTGAGATCTTCGCCCGACAGGACGTCGTCCTCACCGCCCCGGCCGCCGAAGTAAAATGATTCGACATCCGAGATGACAAAGTTGTCGCGCTCGTGCGCCATGATCAGGTAGGCATTTTTTGTCGTCGATTCGGGATCGACGTCTTCCGGCAGTACCTCATCGTTTTTCGTGTCCGGCTTGATCTCGGTTTTGAAGACACCGGTCTTGTCGGTCGCGCCCGTCGCGAGTGTTTGTTTGGCTTTGCTGACTTCGACACTGACGCCCTCATGCGGCGCGCCCGTCTTGCGATCGACGACATAGACCAGAACCTGTCCGTCCTTCGTCGTCTTTTCGATCATGGTGAGGTTGGTAACAATGGCGAGTGAATAAGCGCGCAGGTCCCCATTCACTGCCTCCACGAGATACACACCCGGTTCCTGTTTCCCGAGCGAGACGACGCGGCTATCGTAATCGTGCTCGAGCGGGGGTAACTTCTCGCGCCAATCCTTAACCTTCTGATCCGGATTCAGCAGCGGCACGCGCGCGTAATCGGCAACGTTCAGGGGCGTTTGCTCGGGCGCCTGCTCTTTACGGAATTTTTGATTGAACGTCTCGCGATGCTCTTTTAATAAATGCGACCGCACGTAATCGCGGACCGCTGAAAATAGCGACGTCTTCAGACGATGCGTGCGCTCGAGAATCGAAACGCGGCTGCCGTAACCTTGCGAGGCCGCTTCCTTTTCCTTCTCGCCCATTTGATGTGGGTCGTCGAGCTGCTTAAAAAACCTGCTGGGGTCTTTCACTCGATAGACGCGAAAATCGAGATAGTCGACATTTTGATAGCTGGCCCACATGCGCGCCGTTTCGTTCGGCGCATAAGTGCGATTGGTGGTCAGCGAGAAGTAAGGCTTGGTGCTGACGACAGACGGTGCGGGCGCGGCGGCCTCTGCGGGCGTTCGCGCGGCGCGCGAGCGAATTACATTAAATCCAAAAGCCGAGGCCACGATGGCCAGGTAGATCGCCGCGGTTGCGAGATAGCGGGGTAAAGCCGATTTAGTTTCAGACACCTTCGATAGCCTCCTCAGAGGAAAGAAAAAAATTCACCACCAAGACACGAAGAGCACAAAGACAAACAAGTAAGCAATCGAAAGAAATCGAACTGGCAACAAGGGACCTCGTTCGTTGCTTCGTGCTCTTTGTGACTTTGTGGTAATTGTTCATCGCGCCATTCGTTTGTAACTTGGCCAAACGGTTACGTAACTCAATTAAGAACTTTCAAACGATAGAATCCCAAAAAGTTTTTATTACTCTCCACCGGTCGCCAACGCGGATCGGGGTGATGGTCAAGAACTGAAAGCTGAACTTTCTTAACGGTTCCCTGATCGGTCGGTGACGAGCCGGTGTGATAGACGACCCAATCCTGGCCGCCGTTGGGCGCGATGTGCGGCGAGCCGAGCATAATCATTACGTGGTAGGGGAATTTCTGCACCCACGGTTGATAGTAAAAGAGCAAATCGCCGGGTTGAGCTTCGCGCCGATCACGGCTGACAAAGACGCTGTTGAAATTCTTCAGCGAACGGCCGTCCGCAAACTCGGAAAATCTGCCGTTACGCAAATCGCTTTCATGGAACGAGCCAAAGTCAGTGCGAAAGATTTTCTCGCCGAGCGCGTTCTGGTCTAGATCAAAACCGGCCACATCCGGCGCCACAGTTTCATAGCCCGGCCCCATTTTCTGAAACCAGATCCGATCGTGACGACGCAACGCTTCGCGGATCGCAAACCGTACCAGGCCGGCGCAATCCCGTTGTTCGGCGTTCCACTGTTCACTCAACTGATAGAACTGAGTTTCGGCGATCGCGGTAAACCAGCGGCGAAAATTGTCGCGATCCTGAAACGTGTGCAACTCGGCTGCATCCGGAATCCCGTCGTTGTCTGAGTCGATCAGCGTCGCCGTCCCAGTCGACACGGTAGCAAATTCGCTTTGAATGTTTTCTTTGCCTGCCTTCTGCTTACTGCCTTCTGCTTTCTGCTTTGCCAAGGCGGGCGCCTCTGCGAAACCGCGCGCGCGCGGAAGCAAGCGACTGAAGCTCCACCCGAGCGTGGCGAGTAGCACGATAAGAATGCTCGCCGTCGTCACCGACCGTTTCGAAAGGGCATGTATTTGATTGGAGATCAGCATTGCTGACAACTAATACGACGGATATCGATTAAGTGGAATGCGGATGCTATCACGTATCCGACGGGCCAACCACTTTAATATTCGGGCTTGGTACGTCGCGGGAGAGTGTGGATTCCCTCAGTCGCGCGCCGCGTGCTAAGCTGCGAACAATCGCGCAAACCTGCGTCCGGAGCGACCGGTTCGCAGAGCGAAGAACATTCATGGGTTGAAACAACCCGCTTGTTAGCGCAATCGATTCCGCAACGACATGCCTAAAGAGAACGCCAATCCGGATGCAATTCTCGAAGCAATTAAGAAAATCGAGATCGTATCCGAGCTGCTCGAAGACAAGAACAAAAATAATCTGAAAATGATCGCCGAAGGGAAAGTGTCGGGCGGCAAGCAAATCGGGCCGTATGCGCGTTTGCTAACCTACGCGCCGGGCGAGGTGATTATGAGCGAGGGCGACTGGGGCGGAAACACTTTTTATTTTTCCGTCGACGGAGAGTCGCACGTGTTCGTTGCGGACGAGTCGGGCGAAAAAAAGCGAGTCGGTGCTGTGAGTCCTGGGACTTGCTTTGGCGAAATGTCGATTCTCGCCGGCGTTCCGCGCAACGCGACCGTGGTCGCCGCTCCCGATGGCGGCGAGGTAACCGTCTTGGAAATGGTGCGGCCGGCCCTGAGGCTTTTGCGGTCTCTTAAGAAATTCGCCGAGATCGTTGACGCGACCTATCGATCGCATGGTTTGGGAAACGCGATTACCACGATCCAGGAAGAGGCCGGTGAGGCCCTGAGCCCAATCGAGCTGGTTGCTCTTGGCAATTTGGCGCGGTTCATGGCCTACGGCAAGCACCATGTGCTAATCCAGGAAGGAAACCCGATTGATCGATTGTTTCTCATTCGTAGCGGCTGGGTGCGACGGGTGCGTGGCGTGCCGATCTATCAGGACATTAACGAAAACACAGCGCAGAGCGTGTTAATTCCGGAAGATTTTCTGGGCGCCGGCAACTGCCTTGGGCTGGAAGGTCTCAGCGGCCAGGCCACGTGGCAATACTCGGCGGCCCTCATGGCGCGGACCGAAGTGTTGGAGATCCCTCTGGCGGATCTGCGTGCCGACCGGGAGCTTTGCGATCGAGTTCAAAAAGCATTCGCGGACTTTTCCGTCGCCGACGATGATCCGAGCCTGGAGGCTCGAGCTGAGACAAAGAGCCTGGCCGCGGCCGAGAAAGAGATCGCCACGGGTATCGTTGACGCAGTCAATTTGCTGGTGATGGATATGGACTTGTGCGTGCGCTGCGGCAACTGTTCGCTCGCGTGTCACAAGGTGCATGGGCAATCGCGGCTCTTGCGGCGCGGCATACACATTGAACGCCCGCAGCAGATTGGAGCGCAGGCTACGCAGCACGTGTTGGCTCCTTCAGTGTGCATGCATTGCAAGGATCCAGAGTGCCTGACGGGCTGTCCCACCGGCGCCATCTTCCGCGATCCTAAAGGACAGGTCGACATCAACATGCTGACCTGCATCGGCTGTTTTGATTGCGCGACCCAATGTCCATACAACGCGATCACCATGGTGCCGCGCGATGGTTCGCCCACTGCGCCGCTGGATTTGAAGAGCCGAATAAACAACCTGTTCAGCTTCAATGTTCAGAAGCCGGCTGCGGCGGTCGAGAGCGACGACATGGTGGCGATCAAGTGCAATCTCTGTGAAAGCACACCTCTGAATCCAGGCGGCGCCGCGCGTCCGGCTTACTCATGTGAAGAGAACTGCCCCACCGGCGCTTTAGTCAGGGTCAACCCGCAGGAATATTTCGGCGAGATTGAAAAAACGCTCGGCCTTGTCTTTCGAGATCAGACCCACGCGATCGGCCGCAACATTCATCAGAGCGATCCCATCGCCCGGCTGTGGCACATCGGCGGCACGTTGACGACGATTGCTATCGCCGGACTGATCGGGTGGGCGGCTTTGCATTATGGATTCACAGAGCGCCTGGTCGGAACATGGCTGACGATGCGTTGGATGACCGGACTCGTTGGCCTGGTAGGCATCGCCGGAGTGATGACCTATCCGGTGCGCAAGCCAATCTATCGCAGGCGCGCCGGCGCTTTGCGCTACTGGCTGCTGGCGCATATTTACCTGGGGGTGCTGGCTGGCATTGTTCTGCTCATGCACGGCGGCAGTCACGGCGGCGGGCTTCTGACCTCGGCGCTAATGCTTTGGTTCGACGCCGTGATCGTAACCGGCCTCTTCGGTTTGTTTTGCTACATCGTTGTGCCGCGCATCATGACCAGCATCGAAGGCGATCCGCTGCTGATCGAGGATCTGGAAGGACGCCGGACTGAACTGCGGGAAGAATTAGCGGCGATCAAAGCCGGGAGTGACGAGCAGCTACGCGATTTGATTGAACGAAGAGTGCGCCGGCATTTTTCTTCGCTTTCGTACCTCCTCGGACAGTATCTGCGCCGTGAAGAACTCACGGCATCATTAGCGAAAGGCCGTTTGCAGTTCAAAGCCGAAATTGCCGCTCTCGACGACCCGGAAAAGCGAAAGGTATTTTTGAAAGCGATTGAGCGCAGCGCCACTCTGCGGCGAGTGGAATCGCTGATCTATCTGCATCGGCTGCTGAAGGTGTGGCTGGCGCCGCACGTAGTTTCAACCTCGGTGATGCTGGCGCTGATGGTGGTGCATATTGTGCAGCTCGTGTTTTTTAAGGTGAGGTAATTGGCAGTCGTCAGTTGTTCGTGGTCAGTTGTTAGTCGCTCGCTTTGCTTGCTTGATTTCTGAAACGCCAACCACCTGGGCCAGAGAGCAACAATTAACAACTAACTACTGACAACTGACTAATCACGATGGAAGCAACCTTCATCATCATCCGCGAAGACTTGCAGGTTGATCCGGTGACGATCGTGGCCGAGGGTCTGCTGGTAGGTCGTCTGCCTACCTGCGAATTGCTGCTCAATCACCCGTCGGTTTCCCGTCTGCATGCCGGCATTACCAGCGCCGAAGGCGACTATTACATTCGTAATTTTCGGCCCGGCAATCCGATTATGCTCAATGGCGCGCGGCTCGAAGATTACGAAGCGCTGGCTGTCGGAGACGTCATCGGAATTGGGCCCTTCGCGCTGAATATTCACTTCCTGCAAGGCCACCTGGGGATTAGAGTGTCGCTGCAAATCGCGGCGACGGCGGGCGATGCGGTGACGCGCAAAGATTCATCCGGGCTCTGGGATTTGGAGACGACGGTGAAACTGGAATTGCCCGCTGCGCCTGCCGAAGGTG
>JAWVEM010000179.1:0-4473 GCA_033856735.1 Blastocatellia bacterium | reverse complement strand
CCAATCTGCGCCAGGGAAAGTTCCTTGCCCTTGCCGGGATTATTCCAGGCTGAATCGGTCACGCCGACGTAATTCTGGACAATCCGGATGTTGGGATTGACCGACTTCGCGCCTTCTTCATAGCCTTTTTCAAACCGATGAATCAGGGGGATGTCCATGCCGCCGACAAAACCCAACACGTTTGTCTTAGTAGTCTTGGCGGCAATGATGCCGGCCAGATACGAACCTTCGTGCTCTTTGAAGACCAGGGAAGCGACGTTGGCTTTCGGCGTCTTGCCGTCGTCTTCAAAAATCACTCCATCAATGATCGCGAAATGAATGTTCGGATAATCCTTCGCGACCGATTGCATGATCGGTCCCTGGGCAAACCCGACCCCAATGATCAAATCATAGCCGCGTTCAGCGAAGGCGCGCATCGCCGGTTCGATTGAGGTAGGATTTCCCGGCTCAACGTCGCGTAGAACAATATCCAACGCCGGCTTATCGTTGCCGAATTCATCTTTGCACGGCGCGCCATCGGGTCGCCGGCCGGTTTCAGCGCATTTGGTGCCCACCCAGGCGGCCGCATTGAACGAGCGATCGTCTTTGCCGCCGATATCGAAGACGATGCCTACATGAATCTTTGACTTGTCGTCTGCGCCATAGCCGGCACGATTGCAGGCCGGGCCAATGAAGACCAGGGATGAGAGCAACAAGAGCGCTAGCAGAACTTTGTATTTCATTTAGACCCAACTGTGGATGCGCTGACTTGTCAGCGCTTTACTAAGCGGCGACTAGTCGCCGCGATCTTTAAACCCAAAACGGTCGCGACAAGTCGCGACCTAAGACAGCGGCGACTAGTTGCCGCACTCCACATCTTCAATCCACTACTTCCTTGATCAGGCTGGGGAGTTCCGTTGGTGGCGCGTCGCCTATCTCGTAGGCCGACTGAATCCGTGCTGCCGCGCGTTGGCCGCGATCCGTATCATCACAATAAACCATTCCGATTTGATCGCCCGCGCGCAGCTCTCCACCAATCTTAACCTCGCCCACAAAACCAACTGCCGGATCGATCCGATCTTCCATGCGCACGCGGCCCCCGCCTGCCTCGGCGATCGCATGGCCGATCTCTTCCGTCTCAACTCCAATGACAAATCCTGAGCGCGGCGATTCTACCTTAAACGCTTTCTCTGTCAACGGTAGAATGCCGGCCGGTCTATCACAGACGCGCGGGTCACCGCCCTGCGCCTCGACGTTCCTGCGAAAGCATTCCAGCGCGCTGCCTGATTCGTGTACTCGTCGGATGCGCAAGCGCGCCGTTTCAACTGACTGCTCGAGCCCGGCAAGTACAACCATCCGCGCCGCCAATTCGATCGAGAGTTCAAGCACCGGACGGGCCCCTTCACTAACCTCGCCGCGCAAAAGTTCGATGCACTCCAGCACCTCGAGTGAGTTCCCCACCGCACGGCCCAACGGTTGATTCATGTCGGTAATCAGAGCCTGCGATCGCACTCCCAGCGAATTGCCGGTGGTCACCAGCGCGCTGGCCAGGGCCCGCGCACGATCCTGTTCGCGCATGAACGCGCCCGAGCCGGTCTTGACGTCGATCACCATGGCCTGCAGTCCGGCGGCGCCTTTCTTTGAGATGATCGAAGCGACGATCAAGGGAATCGCCTCGACCGTCGCGGTCGCGTCCCTCAGGGCGTAAAGCTTTTTGTCAGCCGGAGCGATCTCGGCGGTCTGACCGTTCATCGCAAAGCCTGCCTGGTCCAGGACAGCGCGAAACTCTTTCAGCGAAAGATCGACGCGATATCCAGGAATGGACTCCAGCTTATCCAGCGTGCCCCCGGTATGGCCCAACCCGCGGCCCGAGATCATGGGCACACAGACTCCCGCGGCCGCCGCGAACGGAGCAATTAAAAGTGAAGTCTTGTCGCCGACGCCGCCCGTTGAGTGTTTGTCGGCCTTGGGCTTTGGAATGTCTGAGAAGTCGAGAATTTCGCCCGAATGAAGCATCGCTTCGGTCAAAGCGGCCTGCTCAGTGTCGGTCATGCCATTGAGAAAGATCGCCATTAGCAAAGCCGTGCTCTGATAGTCGGCGATTGAGCCGGTGGTGACTCCGCTGACAAAGAATTCGATTTCGTCGCGCGACAATTCTGCGCCGTCACGTTTCCTGCGAATGATGTCTTGAGGTCTCAAATTTAAGGTACTTGCCTTTCAAAAGCCCGCGTAGCGGGTTGAAGCATAAAGCCTGGGGTGGAGCGAAGCGGAACCCCAGGCTGGACGAATGATAAGAAACAAAGCGCGCGACGCGTGCGACAGCGCGACCTCATTACTTACCAAAGGCTGTCGCCACGCTTCGCGGGCTCTTACTCAATACTTCCAATTGATCCTGGGGTTCCGCTCCGCTCCACCCCAGGCTTTATGCTATCGCCTCACTTCGCGGGCCTAAATGAAACATCCTTCGACTGTCAGGACTTCCGGCGCTTCGATCAACTTTGCTCAAGCAGCACGATCGCCTGGACCCTCACCGCTTCACCACGCCCCACCGCATCCAATCCTTCGCCGGTCTTGGCCTTGACGCTGACACAACCGTTGTCGACCTGCAAAGTCTTCGCCAGACTGTCGCGCATAGCCTCGATGTACTCACGAAGTTTGGGACGTTCGAGCATGACGGTCGCATCGGCGTTCACCAAATGATAGCCACGCTCGCGCGCGAGCCAGTAGACACGCGCGAGTAATTGCAGACTGTCGGCGTTCTTCCATTGCGGATCGCTATCCGGAAAATGGACGCCAAGATCGCCTTCGCAGAGCGCGCCCAGGATCGCATCGGCCAGCGCGTGAGCTAAAGCATCACCATCGGAATGTCCATCGGCGCCGCGATCAGACTCGATTAGCACGCCGCCGAGAATCAGCGGGCGTCCTGCAATCAATCGATGCGTGTCATTGCCGATGCCGATGCGAAACATGGATTTGTGCTGTGACTTTTGTTTCTTGCTCGCCGCCATCCGCGGCACTCGAGACCTCACCAGCCAACGGGACGAAATCGTAGTTCAGCATTCAGAGAAGCAAAATCATCTGCTTCAGTATAATTTCAGCTAGCGCGAGATCCTCTTCCCTCGTAATCTTAATATTCCGCGCGCTGCCTTCCACCACAACGATCTCGACCCCGAGACGTTCGACCAACATACACTCGTCTGTTACTTCAATTCCCTCCGCCTCAATCTGGGCCAGTTGATCGTAGGCTCGCCGGAGTAGTTCGAAACGAAAGCACTGCGGCGTTAAGGCCCTCCGCAGATGGGCGCGGCTCAACGTACGCACGACGCGGCCGTCCTCAATTTCCTTAATCGTATCGCTGACAGGCGCCACCAAAACAGCAGCGCCATTTGCGCGCGCGGCAGCCACTACCTGATCAATCTCTTTCGGCGTCACGAATGGACGAACCCCATCGTGCACCGCCACCACCTCTGCCGCGGCAATCGCCGCCAGGCCGCGTCGCACCGACTGGGCGCGGGTGGCGCCGCCGGCCACAGTCCGCCGTAGCTTGGGAAAGCCAAAATTCTTTGCGCAAGAGAGAAACCTGTCCGTCTCCTCCGTCGGCAAAACAAGTATGACTTCGTTGATCTCGGCTGAGCGCTCGAATTGGATGAGTGTGCGAACGATCACCGGAATTCCATCGAGTTCGAGGAATTGCTTCGGCCGGTTGCCGCCCAGCCGAGTTCCCTTCCCGGCGGCCACAACTATCGCGACATTCATTCGATTATGATTCGGTATCGTTGATGCGCGTCATGGCAGGAGCCGTTTTCACTTCGCGCAAAGGCCGGCGGGCGCGCTCGCCGTTGCCGGCGCCGTCGGCTTCTTCCCAAAGCCGCCCAAAGATCATCTTGCCCGCCGTAGTCTGTAAGACACTGGTCACAGCGATGTCCGCGTTCTTGCCGATCAGGCGTCGCGCGTTATCCACCACCACCATCGTACCGTCGTCGAGATAGGCTACCCCCTGGTTATATTCTTTGCCTTCTTTGAGGATGAAGACGCACATCGGTTCGCCCGGCAGCACCACAGGCTTGAGGGCGTTGGCCAGTTCATTGATATTCAGCACGTTGACGCCGCGCAGTTGCGCGACCTTGTTCAAGTTGAAATCGTTGGTGACGATCACAGCGTCGATCTGCTTGCCCAACTCAATCAACTTCAGGTCTACTTCGCGGACCGAAGGAAAATCGGTTTCCACAATCTTGATGTCGAGCGAACTGATGTTCTGCAGCCGATTCAGCATGTCCAGGCCACGACGTCCCCTTTGGCGTTTGGACGAATCCGGAGAGTCGGCCACCTGCTGCAGCTCGCGCAAAATGAACTGGGGAACGATCAAGGTGCCCGTCAGAAATCCCGTCTCGGCGACATCGGCAATGCGGCCATCGATGATGACTGAGGTATCGAGGATTTTCAGATCGCGGCGAGAAGCTTTGTCGCTGAAGATACCGCCCAGGGCCGAGAGAT
>JAWVEM010000178.1:0-3942 GCA_033856735.1 Blastocatellia bacterium | reverse complement strand
CAGGTTCGCGTCACGGCTCAAGACCCATCTCCCATCTTCCTTTTTGTGAAAGATCGTCAGCACCGGACCGCTGCGTCGCATGGGCTGGCCGCCTTTCAATGGTGTCACGATCACCGTAAGTTGGTTCCAGCAATACGCCAGATCGCCTGAGACTTCGATCTCCTGAATCTCGCTAGTCGCTTCGATTCGAACCTGCTTAACCACCTCGTCGAACTGTGAGGCGAAGGCGTCGCGGCCACGCATTAAAGGATGACCCGCACGCAGAAAGACCGCGTCTTCCTCCATTAGCGAGAGTATTTGTACGACGTCACCCGCGGCTGAAGCTCGGGCCCAGGTATCGATTAGATCGCGAATCTGTTGTCTGTCGTCTGCCATAGCACACCTCAGAAATCGACCAGTGGTTTAGACGGCGGACTTATCCCGCCGACAAGTAGCGACGCCGGACAAGTCCGGCATCTAAACGACAATTCAATTCTGGAAACTCTCATTTGACTCGTACCCAGCAACCGCTCTCATTCGCTCGCCGCGCCGCGTCCAGCACGAGCTGCGTTCGTAACCCATCTTCAAAAGTGGCCGCGCCCTCTACTGTCGTGCGGCCTTCGCTCAAAGCTTCAACAATCCGTCTTGAGAATGCAGTGAAGCCGCGCGCCCAACCACCATCGTGCATTCCCGGAGCCAATTCCCCCGGCGCCGTTTCGACGCCGCGCCACTCTCCCTCGCCAACTTTTGACTGCCACAACTCGCCGCTCTCTTCGATTCTCAATGCTCCCAGCGAGCCGAACAATTCCAGGCGATGTTCAGGCTGGCCCGGCTCAACCAAAGACATTGACGCATTTCCCGTCGCACCTTCAGTGAATTCACTGTCAGCGAATCGCACGAGCAAGTTCGCTTCGTCATCGCTTGTCACCTCGCGGACAGCACCGCTTTCATCCTTGCGTTCGCGAATGTGCGCAGCGAGGTTCCCCATCACCTCGCGTACTTCGGCGCCCAACAACCATTGGAAGCCATCAATCACATGCGATCCGATTGCGCCCAGGGCGCCGCCGCCCTGCTTTTCATCCGACCACCAGTTCCACGGACGATTAGGATCGGCGCGTGAGTTGGAACGAAAAGTAAGTTGCGCGTGCCGCACTTTGCCGATGTCGCCGCGACTCACCAGCTCGCGCATCTTTAAGCGGCCCGGCAGAAATCTCAATTCGTGATCGATTAGCGCCAGCACGCCGGCCTCGCGCGCGCGTTCAGTCATTCGCCGGGCTTCATCGGCATTCATGGCCATCGGCTTTTCGCAGAGCACGGCTTTGCCCTGGTCCAGCGCGGCCAGCGTCATCTCGCAGTGCGTCGCGACCGGCGTGACGATGCTGACCAGATCGATATCGTCACGCGCAATCAGCGCTCGCCAATCGTCTGCGACATGCTCGATGCCGAACTCACGGGCAACTTCCGCGGCATGCTCGCGGCGCGCGCTCGCAATCGCGACAATTCGCGCGCCGGCGCAGGCTTTGAAGCCGGGTATCTGCGTCGAGCGGGCAAACCCCGCGCCGATGATGCCAATACGAATAGTCTTCTCAGTAGTCATTCATCTGGTCCTTCCTGAATTGAACCGAGACTAACACTTGCTGCGAGGCGAAAGGTCCGTCAAGTTTCACGTTTTTCCAACGAACTCGTTCGTGCTGTGGAGATTTTGGCATCCGCGGGCGAAATAAGTTGAGGTTGGCCGAAGCTACCAGCCTGCATGGTCGATCGCTTCGCGCATCCGGCAACCAGGACCAGAGACGCGAAGCATAAAGAAAACAGCAGTCGTGTCTGCGTAAGATCCCATTTAACGGTGGTACTAACGTGGCTGTTGGCAAGAGGTACGTGCCGCCGCCCGAATGTGTTCAAGTCTAAACCCGTATGTTATATATACCCACTCAACTGGTAGTTCGTCGGCTACACTGTAGCGCAGTCGATGTGAAATGTTCGCACTGATGGTTCTCATTGGAACCTTCTTTGTCTGACATGAATTTGGCGTCACTTCCAGGCTTCACCCTTTATCTCTTGGTCAGCTCTGAGCAAATTGGCTCATACGTATAACGCAGGGAGAATAGATGAACGAGAGTTTGCAAAACAAGAAGCGTGCACTGGTAGCGGTGGGCGTCATTAGTCTTCTGGCCGCTCTTGTCCTTCAACTGGTCGTATCGGTATCGCGGGAATCACCGACCTGGGACGAAGGAGACCATATCTTTGCCGGTTACCGGTCCCTGACAACTAAAGACTTCGGGCTCAACCCCGAACATCCGCCCCTCGTGAAGATGCTCGCAGCGGCGCCGCTCCTCAACATGCCGCTGAAAGTCCCTACCGTTCAGAATCGTTTCTTCATGCAAGAGGCCTTTTTGGACGGCAAGGAATTCCTTTTCGGCAACGACGTGGACACGATGATGTTTCGCGCCCGCATGACGGCGTCGATCCTCACCGTTCTGCTCGCGCTGCTTGTGTTCCTGGCAACCAGAGAGTTTTTCGGCACGGGCGCGGCCTTCATTGCTCTCACGCTGATCGTGTTCGAGCCAAACCTCCTGGCCCACGGTGCTCGCGTGACCACCGACGCCGGACTCTCGTGCTTCATGTTCGCGACGATTTACGCGTTTTACCGATACGTGAAGGTCCCGTCCGTCTGGCGACTGACGATCGTCGGCCTGGCAGCGGGACTCACACTCACGGCCAAGCACACCGGCATTCTCGTGATTCCCATGCTCGCCCTGCTGGCGATTTGTGAAGTGCTGCGCGGCCATTTCACTAAACAACAAAACTCGGCAGGACGAGTCGGAACAGGACGGCACGCGGGTCGGCTCGCCGTCTCGGTGATCGTGTCGGTGCTTATCGCTGTCGGTATCTTATGGGCGTCATACGGCTTCCGCTTTGCGGCGCGTCCCAACGGGCTCCAACTCAATCCGGGGTTCGCGGAGTGGGTCGGGCTATTGAAGCCGATCGAGGGCCACCTCGTCTCGTTCGCGGGGCGGTGGCACCTCTTGCCGGAGTCATATCTCTATGGCCTGGCGGCCGTGCGGCTGAGTGCCGAAACTTATACCAGTTTCGTGCTTGGCACAGTTTACCCGCACGGAGTCTGGTTCTACTTTCCAGTAACGTTTGCGATCAAGTCCACCCTGGCATTCCTCGCCTTAACGTTGATTTCAGTCTTCGCTATCGCGACTCGAAAGCTGAAGGGCATGAGAGAGATATTGTTCCTGACAGTCCCGCCGGCGTTCTATCTGATGATCGCGATGAGTTCGAAGATAAACATTGGGGTCCGGCACATTCTGCCGGTGTACTTGTTCCTCGCAGTGTTGATTGGCGGAGCGGCGTGGAGGCTCATACGCAGCAACCGGCGCTGGCAATACGTCGTGGCGGCGCTCTTGCTCTTCCACGTGTTCTCGTCGGTGCGGTCGTATCCGAACTACATGGCCTATTCGAATGAATTGTGGGGAGGGCCATCGCAGACTTACAAATACCTGACCGACTCGAACGTCGACTGGGCGCAGCAGCTCAAGTCTACGAAGCAGTATCTCGACGGGCGCGGGATCCAGGAGTGTTGGTTCGCGTACTTCGGGCAAGGCGTGCTCGAGCCGCATTACTATGGCATTCCGTGCAAGCCGCTGCCGACGGCGGACTCTCTCTGGATGAACGAGCGGATCGACGTTCCCCCGGCGATCGATGGAACCGTACTCGTGAGCGCCGGCGTGCTCTCCGGATTCGAGTTTGGTCCGGGCGCCCTTAATCCTTACCGCCAATTTCAGCAGCTTCGACCGGTGGCGGTCATTGACGCCAGCGTGTTCGTCTTTGAGGGACACTTCGAAATCCCGCTCGCGTCGGCGCTGGGCCACGCGCAACATGCAAGTGTCCTTCTCGAAGGAAAGCAATTGAACGAAGCGCTCGCGGAGGCACAGGCGGCTGTCGCGCTGGCGCCGG
>JAWVEM010000177.1:0-2838 GCA_033856735.1 Blastocatellia bacterium | reverse complement strand
ATAACGACTCGCGTCCGAGCTCACCGCGCGGTTGCTCGCGCCGAAAAACTGGCCGCAGTTGGACGCCTGGCCGCGGGCGTTGTACACGAAATAAACAATCCGCTGGCGACCATTGCGGCCTGCGCCGAATCACTCGAGAAGCGAATCAAAGATGGAGCATTTAGCGACTCACCTGACGCTGAAGACTTGCGCGAATATCTCGGCTTGATTCGTGACGAGGCTTTTCGCTGCAAGACTATTACCAATGGGCTGCTTGATTTCAGCCGCCTGCGCGCCGGTCAGCGGGTGCCAGTTGATATCACGGAAGTAATCAAAGGCACTGCGCGGCTGGTGACTCATCAACAGCGGGGCGATAATATTCAGATTGTGATCGAAGCCGCTGCCGGTCTGCCGAGCGTCTCCGGCGACGTCGGCCAACTGCAACAAGCTGTGGTCGCTTTGGCCACTAACGCAATAGACGCAATGCCCGAGGGCGGAACCTTGACGCTGCGAGCCACTCGCGCGGATTCAAGGGTACTGGTCCAGGTCATAGATACCGGTATTGGGATCGAGCCCGAGAACATGACCAAAATTTTCGATCCATTCTTTACCACCAAGGACGTGGGCCGCGGCACAGGGCTGGGGCTGGCCGTCTGTTATGGTATTTTATCTGATCATGGGGGAAGGCTGGACGTACGATCTACCCTGGGCAAAGGCACGACCTTTACTATCACGTTACCGATCGCGGACGAATGAAACTACCTTTCCTGGTGCGGAGCATAAGCAGTGAACGAACAGCGTGACGCAAGGCTATTGATAGCTGAAGACGAAGCCAATCTGCGATTGGTTTTGCAGAAGGAACTGCAACGCCTGGGTTATCGAGTGCAGGCCGCGGCTGATGGCGAGGCCGCGCTGCGCAAACTGGAAGAGAGCAACGTGGACGTGCTGCTCTGCGACATTAACATGCCGCGCATGGACGGTATGGAACTTCTGCGCCGCGTTCACGAACGTCCCAACCCGCCCGAAGTAATCATGCTCACTGGTCAGGGCACGATCGAAACCGCCGTAGAGGCGATGAAAAACGGGGCCTATGACTATCTAACCAAGCCCTACAGCATCAGTGAGCTTGATGTGCGCGTGCGGCAGGCGGCGGAAAAGCGAAGCCTGCGCGTCGACAACCTGAGATTGCGCGCTCAGCTCGAGCGGCAATCTGCCTTGCCGGAAATAGTGAGCCAGTCACAGGCGATGAACGAAGCGATTCGTTTGGTTGAGCGCGTCGCGCCGTCTGAAGCTTCGGTCCTGATCACCGGCGAGTCGGGCACCGGTAAAGAATTGATCGCGCATGCGGTTCACCGTCTCTCGAATCGGGCGAACGGGTCTTTCATCGATCTGAACTGCGCGGCGTTTCAGGAATCGCTGCTCGAGTCGGAATTATTCGGTTATGAGGCCGGCGCGTTTTCCGGGGCCAAGGCACGCAAACTCGGACTAATCGAGTTGGCTGATGGCGGCACGCTCTTTCTTGATGAAGTGACTGAACTGCCGCCCAGCCTGCAAGCGAAACTGCTGCGCGCGATCGAAACGCGCACCTTTTTCCGCGTGGGCGGCGTACGCAAAGTTGAAGTAAACGTGCGCATCGTTGCCGCAACCAACCGCAATCTTGATTCTGTCCTGGCAGATGGAACATTTCGCGCGGATCTACTTTACCGCATCAACAGTTTCGAGATTCATCTGACGCCGCTGCGCGAACGGCCGGAAGATGTCGAGCCCCTGATGCATTACCTTCTCAAACAGCTTGGTGGTTCTCATCCTCCTGAAGTGACACCCGATGCGCTGGGCCGGATGCGGGCCTACGCCTGGCCGGGTAACGTGCGACAACTGCGCAACTGTCTTGAGCGCGCCATACTTCTATCGAACGAGGGGGTCATTACCGCAAACGAATTGCCGCCGGAAGTTGCGCGCATCGCCAACGGCGCCGCGCCATTCGCAGCCGCACTCGCTTCCTCAGGCGAACTCTCCGTTCCGGCGGGCGCGGGTGACACGGGCGCTTTGTCGGGCTCGAGCTCCCTGCGTGACGTCGAAAAACAACAGATCATCGGCGCCCTTGAGCAGACCGGATGGCACCGCGGAAAAGCTGCCGAGATGCTTGGCATCTCGCCGTCCACACTCTATCGCCGGCTGCGCGATTACAATCTTGAAAGTCGTTTACGGTAGTAACATAGACTTAGAGTCTGGGCCACCAAAACAAGAAAGCCGCAGGCAACGTTGCCTGCGGCTTTTCTCTGTGACAAATCGCGCATCGCTTTAGCTAATCTCTTGCTCTTCTTGCTGCCGGCGCTTGCGGCGATAGTACAAGCCGGCCAATCCAGTGCCGAGCAAAACCATTGTCGCCGGTTCGGGCGTAGCCGTAGGCGCGGTCGTGAACGTGAAAGCTATGCCGTCGTTCCAGAAGTGGCAGTCAGGATCGAAACCAAACGCAACGTCGCTGCCATTCAGGAAGTAAGCACTCAAAATCTTCAGTTGGTCCGCGGTGAAGGTGTAGACGAAATCGTGGCCGGTGGTCGAGAACGACTGCTGGGTTAGAAACGTGTTCGCCGTGCCTGAAGCAACCAGCGGATTATTCAAATAGCGCGTGCCCGCAAAATCATCGTTGATATCCGTCACCGGAATTTGATTGGCCGGCGCATCCTGAAACGAATTAACCCCGGCGGCTTTCGCCGTATCGAGCAGGTGGATGAACAGCATGTTCTTGTTGGTGTCCCAGTTGCTGATGTTCCGAAAGGTAAGCGTCGCGCTGGTGATGCTCTTACCGCTGAGATCCACTCCGCCGATGCGCCACGTATAAGCGCTGTGATGGTCGAG
>JAWVEM010000176.1:0-2704 GCA_033856735.1 Blastocatellia bacterium | reverse complement strand
TGTCCACGGATTCTGGCGGCAGTCGCTCCGTTAGTTTCGCCAGACCGAAGTCCAGCACCTTCACGATGCCGTCGCGCCGCAGCATGATGTTCTCAGGCTTGATGTCGCGATGGACGATGCCGGCAGTGTGAGCCGCTGAGAGCGCACTTGCGATCTGCGCAGCGACATCGAGCACTTCGCCGAGCTTCAGCGGCGCGCCCCGCATACGCTGGCGCAAGGTCTCGCCATCGATAAACTCGGTCGCTATGAAGTTGACCGAATCGGTCTCGTCAATCTCATGGATGGTGATAATGTTGGGATGATTCAACGCGGAGGCGGCCTTTGCCTCTTGCACAAAGCGCTTCATGCGGTCCTGATGAGCAGCAACGTCGGCCGGCAGAATCTTCAGCGCCACTTTGCGATCCAGTTTCGTGTCCTGCGCCAGATACACCTCGCCCATTCCACCTGCGCCAAGTTGGGACTTGATCTCGTAGCGACCTAAACGAACGCCTGAGGGAAGGCTTGAACTCATGGGTACGGAAACTCCCGTCGCGAGCGCCTAACGAGTTTGCTTAGAGATTCTTAGAAAGCGCCAATTTGTCCTGCGTGATGAGGGTCATTCTAGAACGAGACGGGCCGCAACAGCCAGCACTTGATGATCCAGTGGCCTCAGCCTCGCTCGGAAAAGCCGAAGAACTGTCAGGCTTCTAATGCTGAGTGCCAGATTCAAGGGCAAGGGTTCATACACCCGATTCTCCTTATTTCTAAAGATTGAACTTCCTAGATCATTTCGAGCGGTTCGCCGGCAACCGGTTTTATCGAATGTCGACCGACTCGGAGAGTTGCCCTCGCTTACAGTCGGGCTTCTGACCCACACGACGGCATAGGCGGATGAGATTTCGGTTTACAAAAATAGTGATCGCGCTTATATAGACTGCGATGAAAGAGTGTCCGGCATGCAGCCGCGTTTATGCGGATGAGAGTTTGCGGTTTTGTCTCGATGATGGCGCATCTCTGGTTTCCCAGGTCGCGCGCGGACGGGCTCCAGCAACGATGCGCATCAACCCGCCGCGCACTAAGCCGGCTCAGGCAACGGAGGTTCTACCGGGATCGCGCCTGGAGCTTCCGGCTGAAAAACAATCCCTGGTTCCGTGGGTGGTGGCCGGAGCGGCGCTCTTATTGGCAACAGTTTTGGGGATCGTCATTACGATCGTGATCTTCGCGAATCACCGGCCGAGTACGTCCACCGCAAACTTGAATGACCAAAAGAAGTCTAATTCAACGCCGGCGGCCGGATCGCAGAATTCCCCCGGTGTAATAAACCTCGCCGGAACAAAATGGACGCAAACGTCTACGATTAGTCAGGTGAAGGAAATGAACTTCCTTGCCAACGGCACCATTAACAATGACCCGACGGATACCTGGCGGCAAGACGGGAGCACTCTCATCATGGAATTTACCAACGGCTATGCCCACTATGAGGGCACCATCGCGGGCGACCGCATCGACTACAAAGCTCACAACAAAGTAAACCTGGAATGGACGGGGACCTTATACAGAGTCAAATAATCGTCTACGGACCAAAGCGTTGGCGGTATTCGGCCGACGAAATAAATGCCTTGACCATCTCGGCTTTCTGGATCCGGACGATGACGTCGTCGCCAGGTTGGGTAAACTGATTCAGCTTGGTCAGCCAGAAGTCATAGCCTGAATGGTCTGAGTCAGGAGCGGCGTTCGGGTTACGCCGCAAGTACCCGAAGTACTGCATCAGCACCACGGCGCGGTTGAACTCCTGCTGCTGAAGCGTGCCATTCTCTGCTACTCTCCGCAGCGCGCGCGCCCGGGCAGCGCCGTCTGCCGACGTCGCGGCCGCGCCAAATTCGTCGACCGCCGCCTGGCGCTCGGCCGGCGTGGGCGTGACCCCGGCATTGGCGAATAACATGTTCACGAACTGCATGGGCGTGAGGGTGTTCGCATACGCCATGGTAAATCGCGAACGCTGCACGAACTCAGTCACGAAGGTCTGCTTGTTGTTCTCCAGAACCGTCTCCCAACCAGTCTGTCCCACTACTAATCCTTGTCCGATGGTCAGCGTGTCCGGCAGAAACTCGCTGAACCGCACGATTGGCACCGGCAGTTGATGCGCGCCGCCAATGGTCGACGTGCCCGTGGCGTCGCCATAGGACGCTTTGTAGAGACGCTCGACCAGATAACCGGTGTTCTGAAATTCAATCGAAAGGAAGAAAGCTGCTGAGACATTTACGCGCTTGGCTTCAATGCACGACTGGTTCGTGCCGCACGAAGTGATCTCGTTTGTCCAAAACGCCAGGCCGCCGGCGTCAGGTTCGCGATTGAGAAAGTCGTGATAGTGCTGGCGCACGAAATTGTTCGCGTCGTCGATCGGATTAGTGGCCGGCTCAACTGGATCGTCGGCAATCGCTAAAGTCGCCGTCGACCGTGACCCGAGCACGGCGTTGCTGACGTTCGAGAGCGTCAGCGGCACACCTTCCGGTCCTTCCACATAATTGTCCTGAGAGATCAGGACCGTGAAAGTCTTTGAAGTGTCGCCCGGCGCGAAAGTCAACGTCCCGCTAGCCGTGGTGAAGTCGCAGCGAGGGGAAACAAAACCCGGAGTTGAGCACGGCGGGATGGCGCCGGTCGCCGCGCTGTCATCCGGCGTCGCATAGTCGACCGTCGCCGTCGACGTCAGGTCGCCCACCCGTTC
>JAWVEM010000175.1:0-2910 GCA_033856735.1 Blastocatellia bacterium | reverse complement strand
GGCGTCCAGCGGACGAACGAATTGCAGGCCATCGCGGTAAAGGAATCGCGTTTGAAGATTCCATTGATCTTTGGCTTCGATGTGATTCATGGCTATCGCACGATCTTTCCAGTTCCCCTCGGTGAAGCGAGCAGTTGGGATCCAGCCGCGGCTGAAAAGTCCGCCAGCATTGCCGCTGCGGAAGCGAGATCGGCCGGCGTCCATTGGACCTTTGCACCGATGGTGGATATTGCGCGTGATGCGCGCTGGGGTCGCATAGTCGAAGGTTCGGGCGAAGATACGTACCTCGGTGCGATCATGGCCCGCGCGCGCGTGCGAGGTTTTCAGGGCCCTGACTATAGCGCTGCGGATAAAATCGTGGCCTGCGCCAAGCATTGGGTCGCCTATGGCGCGGCCGAGGCAGGACGCGACTACAACACAACCGATATGTCGGAGCGAACCTTGCGCGAGATTTACTTGCCGCCATTCAAAGCCGCGCGTGACGAAGGCGTCGGCACTTTCATGAGCGCCTTCAACGATCTCAACGGTGTTCCTTCTTCAGCTAATCCTTTTACCTTGACCACGGTCTTGCGCGACGAATGGAAGTTCGATGGCTTCGTAGTCAGTGATTACACTTCGGTACAGGAACTCCTCAATCATGGTTTGGCCGCGAATGAGCAGGAAGCTGCCCGCGAGGCACTCAACGCGGGCGTAGACATGGAGATGGTCAGCCGGCTCTATAACAAGCACGGCGCAGAACTCTTGCGGAGCGGCCAGGTTTCACTCGCGACCCTGAACGAAGCGGTGCGGCGCATTCTGCGTATCAAGTTTCGTCTCGGCCTGTTTGATCATCCGTACACGGACGAGACACGCGAGCGTTTGGCACTGCTAAGCCCAGAGCATCTCACCGCCGCGCGTGAGATCGCCGCGCGTTCGCAAGTCCTTCTGAAAAACGATCGTGAGTCTCTGCCACTAAGCAAAGAAGTGAAGTCAATCGCGCTTATCGGTCCTCTGGCGAACGATCAGAAGGACATGCTGGGTCCCTGGACGGGTGACGGCGATGTCGCCAACGCAGTCACTCTGCTCGACGGCATCAAGGCTAAGGTTTCGACTGCGACGAAGATTAATTACGCCAAGGGCTGCGACATCGATGGCGATTCGACCAACGGAATTGACGAGGCTGTGCGCGCCGCACGTAAGTCGGATGTGGTAATCGTGGCAGTGGGCGAGTCGGCCGATATGAGCGGCGAGGCGTCTTCGCGCGCCTCTCTGGATCTGCCGGGACGCCAGTTGGATCTGCTCAAAGCCGTGCAGGCCACCGGTAAGCCGGTCATCGTAGTTCTGATGAATGGGCGGCCGTTAACGATCAATTGGATCGCAGAGAACACGCCGGCGATTCTCGAAACATGGTTTGGCGGCACGCAAGCCGGCAACGCAATCGCCGACGTGCTCTTCGGCGACGTTAACCCCGGCGGCAAACTGCCGGTCACCTTTCCGCGCACCGTGGGCCAGGAACCGCTCTACTACAATCACAAGAGCACTGGCCGGCCGCCGGATGCAAAAAACAAGTACAGCTCAAAATATCTGGATGTTTCATGGACGCCGCTCTTTCCGTTCGGTTACGGACTCAGCTATACACAGTTTCAGCTTTCGAATCTGCGCTTGAGTCAGCAAAGCATTCGCCCCGACGGCCGAGTGAATGTCAGTGTCGAAGTCACAAACACAGGTAAACGCACTGGCGATGAAGTAGTGCAACTCTACACTCGAGATGTAGCGGCGAGCGTCACCCGGCCCGTCAGGGAGCTCAAGGGTTTTCAGCGGATAACGCTGCGACCGGGAGAGAAACGGATGGTCGAGTTCACACTTACTCCCGCACTCCTGGGCTTCTATGACCGTGAGATGCGCTTCGTTGTGGAACCAGGCGAGTTCAGGGTGATGGTCGGCACGAGTTCTGCGGACGAGCACGAACTCGTAAATACTTTCGTAGTTGAAAAGTAGGATACAACTTCGCAGATCCAGGAACTGACAGCATCGATGGCCGTGCGCAACGGCTCTCCTTTCGCTACCCGCCTTTCGTGTCGTCGCGCACTTGTCGCCTTCCTGCTCGCCTGCTTATTCATCCATTTTCCAACAGCTCCAGCTTACGGGTTCAGACCTTCGATAGCGTGGCCCCATTCTCTTTCGGCGAGAGATGAAATCTTTCTGGAAGACCTTGAACGGCGCCAATTCCGCTATTTCTGGGAACAGGCTGACCCGAACACGGGACTGGTTGCTGACCGCGCGCGCACTGACGGCGCACCTCTCGATGCAAATCATCAAGGCGTGGCGAGCATTGCCGCAACCGGCTTTGGCCTAACCGCGATCTGCATTGGCGCCGAACGACAGTGGATTAGTCGCGCGGAGGCTAAACAACGCGTGCGGGCGACGCTGCGTTTCTTCTCATCGCGGGCAGAACAATTTCACGGTTGGTTTTATCACTGGCTGGATGCCAGGACAGGAGTAAGACGCTGGAACAGCGAAGTATCGTCCATTGACACGGCGTTGCTCCTGGCCGGTGTGCTCACCGCGCGTCAACAATTTCGCGATGACGAGGAGATCGTGCGGTTAGCCAATGCGATTTATGAGCGCACCGATTTTAAGTGGATGCTCAACAATCATCCGACTCTACTTTCGCATGGCTGGAAACCAGAGAGCGGTTTTCTCAAGAACCGTTGGGACACTTACAGCGAGGACACGATCCTTTACATGTTGGCCATTGGCTCGCCTGCTCATCCCATCTCGCCGCGCTCCTGGTACGCCTTCCGGCGCGATCGCATGACGTACGCAGGCTACACGTATCAGTCGGCAAAGGGTGTCCCGCTCTTTATGCATCAATACGCTCACGCCTGGATCGTCTATCGACATCGACGCGAGCGGAGAGGTACGCACACT
>JAWVEM010000174.1:0-3056 GCA_033856735.1 Blastocatellia bacterium | reverse complement strand
GATCATGGTTATGAGTCCGGCTGAATTAGATGAAATGAGCCAGTGGCACGAGGCTCTACTGCGCGTGCGCTATGCCGAAACCGACAAGATGGGCGTCGTGTATCACGCGAACTATCTGGTCTGGTTCGAGATTGGCCGCACGGAATTCTGCCGGGCCCGTGGATTTTCTTACCGCGACATGGAAGAGAATGAAAACGCTTTTCTAGTGGTCGCTGAAAGTTATTGCCGCTACAAAGCTCCAGCCTATTACGATGACGTGCTGATGGTGAGAACTCACATCACCGAACTACGCCGCAGGTCCCTGCGTTTTGGTTATGAACTCATCCGCGAATCTGACGGCGTGGTCATCGCCGAAGGCGAGACCGGACACGTGGTCACAGACGGAAACGGTCGCGTGCGCTCGATGCCGCAAGGCTTTGCTGAGATGCTCCTGGCGCCGCCGAACGAGACGGAAGACGGCGGTGAAACGGTTCCCGAGGATGAGGCGCCCCTTTGAGTCAGTTTCATTAGCACCGTGGCTTTAGCCCCGGTGAATTCAGAAGGTCGCCCTAAGCGGAAACGTTTAAACGGCACCAATATACTTGACTCATTACGGCAATGGCTCTGCCACTCTGATGCGCGGCAAGTCTGCGACTTGCCGGCGGTGAACCTTCTTTTTCATTCGGGTCTTCGACCCGTCACACTCAGAGACCCTTTCAGATTAATGGGCCACGTTTCGGCAAGTCCGAGACTTGCGCCCATCAGAGTGGCAGAGCCATTGCAGCGGCCGCATCGAAGTTCGACAGAAGCCCGCGCGGAGTCAAGCATGTCGCTCCCGTTTAAACGGTTTCCCTTCCCAACAGAATCATTCATCACCGGGCTAAAGCCTCGGTGCTAATAAAAAAGACCACCGAGTTTAGAGCGCGGACTTGCCCGCTCCGGCGGCACAAGTGCCGCCTCTAAACCAGGCGCAGCTTCAGTCATTGCTCATGACTGAGATTGATCCGTTCGATTGATCGCGCGCGCCCCGTCTCTTCATCGACATCGACGATAGCGCCGCAGATGCGCACTTCACTCCGCGAATGATCCGGCTTGCGATGGATGGGCGACGTGAAGCGATTGATGATGTCGCCTTTCTTCATGCCAATCACCCCGCCATAGCTGCCCGTCATGCCCAGATCAGTCAGATACGCCGTGCCTTCGTGCAGAATTCTTTCATCGGCAGTTTGCACGTGCGTGTGTGTGCCGACGACGACCGAAACCCGGCCGTCCAGGTACCAACCCATCGCCATTTTTTCCGAGGTCGCTTCCGCGTGCATGTCGACGATGCGAATTTTTACTTTGTCGGAGAGCCCGGAGATCAACTCATTCGCGATGCGAAAGGGATCGTCGGCCGGCTGCATGAATACTCGCCCGAGGAAGTTCATCACGGCCACCTGCGTTCCGTTAACTTCCCCAACCCAGATGCCCTTCCCCGGCGTATGCGGTGGATAGTTTGCCGGGCGCAGCAGGCGCGGCTGTTTATCGATGTAGTCGATGACTTCGTGCTTGTCGAAGATGTGATTGCCCGAGGTCATCACGTCGATGCCGGCTGAGAAAAGGTGTTCGGCAATCGCGGCGGTGATAGAAAAGCCGCCCGCGACGTTCTCGGCATTCATCACGGTAAAGTCGATCGCATGCTGTTCCTTCAAGTCCTGCAAACGATCGAGCAGGGCCGTCCGGCCGGGCTTACCAACAACATCACCAATCAGTAAAAGTCTCATAAAAGCAAAATAGCGCAAGTTGTTAGCTTGCGCGATCGCAAGTCAACAACTTGCGCTACAAAAAATAGCAGGAGGGAAAACCGCCGAGCCGTTCCAGAGCCGTAATTGAACCTGAGTTAACAGGTGGGTGACCTTTTTTTCGTCGCTCGCTCTTGGCCCTTCTTAACTATGAAGAACGGCACTAGCGCGCGGCGTCGGTCTCCCTTTTCAACGACGTTGGCTCAATCATCTTTGCTCGGTGACGAACCCGGCAGAACCTTCCCTCTGCCGCCGGGGATATTAACATAAGCTGGGTTAAGTTTGTTAGTGGTGTTTAAAGGCAGTTAGGTGGCTTATTCGCGGCATTGCGGCAACGACTGGGGACGAGGTCACCGGCAGTCGGGCAGACAAAGGTTTACGCACTCAGGAAGAACTAGCCGGCCGGGTCAGACTGCGCGGAACCTTCAGCAGCCGGTCGAGCATCTCAGAACACTCCGAGCTGCGGGTAGCCAATTGCTCGTCCGCTTGGTCGTGCAGCTTTCTCAACTGGTGGAGTTCGTCGGCGATATAGAGCGCAGCCAGGATCGCGACCTTTCGCGAATCCACCGTAAGCGTCCCGGAAGAGATTTCGCGCATGCGCTGATCCACATACTCGGCCAATTCCTTGAGATAATCCGGATCGCCGTCAGAGCGGACCGTGTACGCCTGATCATAAATCTCAACCTTGATGGTTGGCGACGCCGCAGGGTCCGTGTTTCGTTCGAGGTCAAACGTATCTGCGCTCATCCGCGTAGTGCCTCCGCGATTTCAGGATCGGTTGCGGCCACGGCGTCCAACATGTTCTGGACTTTAACTCTGATCGCTTCGCGCTCAGCCAGCAATCGCTCAATCTGAGTTACGAGTTCCTGGCGGTCGCCACCCAGGTTTCTCACAGTCGCGAGCTGGCGCTCCAGGTCATCCTTTTCCTGGCGCAGGGTCTTGGTCAGCTCGATCGTGCGATAGATCTTGTCTTCAAGATGCGAGAATTTTTCGAGTCCGTTCGATACCATCAGTCTCTCTCCGAAGCTCAATACGTGAGCCGTTTTCGAATCCCGCTGATTATCCGACTTCATCGACGCAGGCGCAAGAGTAATATGCCCAGTCGATGGCGTGAGGGGTGGTTCAGGCCATTACCGCGAAGCGGTATCGATTAACAAACCTATTCAGAGGTATCCAAAATCTGTGCCATGTATTATCGAACCTCCGCAGGAAGTGTAAGTACAAGAAAGGCCACCACCGCCGAATGGATATGATCAACTTCTTCATCGCGCAACGTGCGGTCGTCGGCGCGGTATT
>JAWVEM010000173.1:0-8972 GCA_033856735.1 Blastocatellia bacterium | reverse complement strand
CCGACCATGTCCAACTCGGGCGACGAGTTGCACATTGATCTGGAGTTGGCGATCACCCAGCCGGTGATACCGTCGCCGATACTGATGCGCCGCGCATTGAAGAGATCGGCATGATCGCCGACCACGTGCATGGCGATTGCTTTCCCTGACCGATCGTCGACGACGAAAATAATGCAGGTATCGAAGGGCACGATCGCGCGCAGCTTGTTGGAGATGAGGGTAACGGTGTCGTGCATGTTCAGCGAGGAACCAATTGTCTGGGCGATTTCGTGCAGCGCAAAGACCTCGCGTTGGGCCTGTGTGATCGAGCGGAAGCCCAGGCTGCCGTCCGGCGAGCCCAGAGTGTCCGAGGCGAGTCCGGCGTCAGGCTTGGCCGAGGTAAGGAAGTCTATGTTTTCCGAAGGCACCTGCTCCTGAATGTCTTCGGCGTCTATTAGCCGGTCAAACTCGATTACGTGCTTCTTGAAGAGTTCGACCACCTTGGGATCGAATGACGATCCAGACATTTTCTGCAGCAGGGTGAGCGAGTCTTCGCGCTTCATTCCTTTGCGGTAAGGCCGATCACAGCGCGTGGCGTCATAAAAATCGACGACTGAAATGATGCGCGCTACCAGCGGGATTTGTTCGGCTCGAAGGCCTTTCGGATAACCGCTCCCGTCCCATTTTTCGTGGTGATAGCGCACGATGTCTTCGACCGGATAAGGAAAGTTGACTCGCTTCAAAATATCGCCACCCACGGTGGGATGAATCTTCATTTTCGCGAACTCTGCCTCAGTCAGTTTCCCGGGTTTATTGAGGATGTATTCAGGCACGGCCAGCTTGCCAATATCATGGAGCAGAGCACCGGCCACCAACGCGCGTAATTCCTGATCCTTCACCTTCAAGAGCTTGCCCATTTCGGTGGCGTATATCTGGGTGCGGCGTACGTGACCGTGAGTGGTTTGATCTTTCGCGTCAATTGCGATCGCCAGCGACTCGATCGTGTTCATGTGGAGGTCGGCAATCTCTTCGGCATATCGAACTTTATCGACCTGCGCGCGCGTAACTTCGCTGACTCTCTTTTCATTGAACCTATAGAGTAGGTGAACGAGCGCGATGATTAACGCTCCCACGAACAGGAAGGGAAGTCCGCTGCCGTGGATGGCCGAGTAGAAGAGGGCCGCTGAAGTAACGTTCGCGACCTGCGTAATCAAAGTCCAAATCAAACTTTCCTGCGAGACAGTAACGCGGCTTCCTGAATAAAAAGAATTGAAAGCCACCGTTCCAAAGGTGCTGAGAGAATATTGAACGATGCCGAAAACGCAGAGTGGGAAAAGGAGCAGGTCGAGAACTAACGCGGTTTCTTTTCCCTCTGCGGCACCGCCGGCCAAAGTCAGTACCATGAATCGGTACACCAGCGAAGCGACAAACGTGGAGATGATCGAAGTGCCGACTGCAAACACAGTGGGCCAACGTTCGGAAAATGAGAACGATGAGATGAAGCCTACGATGGCTGCAAGGATCAAGGCGGGTCCCACACTGTTTGCCGGTGTGGTCGTGTACATCATGACGGCGAGGAATATGAAAGCATCGGCGACGGATTTGTGAGTCTGGCTGGTGCCGTCAACATTGGTCACCGGAACCGTGAACCTACCGGAAAGGAGGGTCAATACGAGAAGGATTACGAAGGATCCGAGGCCATGCCAACCCATAATGGGCAGACGCACGGTGGATACGAGACCGAGGATAAGGATTGCCGTGCCAATCGCGGCGACCCCTCCGACGAGTAAAAAGCTCTTCCAGTTTAGTTTACGCATTAAATGATTTCCGTTTTTCCTTAATGAATTGGACCGAGCCGGAGGAGGAACCGAAAGGAGACGTACCGCGTGTTGGCAGCGGCCTGACACGTGCCAACATTGTTGGCCAAACAGAGAATAGCCGTCTGAAGGCGTCTAGTCAACGACTTTCTTGCGGTTTTCAGGAAGGCGGACCGGGATTATTTTGTCGGGACGCGCGCGGGAGGGTTCGTGGGGCAGAGCTGTTTTTGCAGGTCATCCGCAGTAGTAACGGGACTTTGACAGGTGTTCGCCTGACAAACATAAGCCGTTGGCTGAGTGGAGAGCGTGTTGCGGCCGATGAAAAGTGGGACTACGTCTGTCGCTTTCTCGTGGTCTTGCCGGCACAGCGCGATTACGCGATTCGGCAGGTACGTCTGCCAGAGGGTCCGCAGCAGGTCGTCTAGTCGAGGCTCGGGCGCGCCGACCAGCACAACCTCCAAAGGATAATCCAGGTAGAAGTCCAACGCTGTGAGTGCAAAACCGAATGCCGAGGGGTAGCGACGAATCTGGTCGGCAATCAGCCGCAACACAGCGGTGGCACGACGGCGATAGTCATCATTCCCAGTGAGGAGTGCCAATCTCAGTAACGAAGAGGTGGCGATTGAATTTCCGGACGGAGTAGCATTGTCCATGAACTCTTTGGACCGCACGATCAACTGCTCGTGGCTTTTCCCGGTGAAGAAGAATCCGCCTTCGTCATCGTCCCAGAATTGCTCGATCATTTTATTCGCGAGCGAGATGGCTGACTGAATCCAGGTTAGTTCACCCGTTGCTTCGTACAGCGAAATCAATCCATCCATAAGGCAGGCGTAATCCTCGAGATAAGCATTCAACTTCGCCTTACCATCTTTGTAAGTCCGCAACAGCAAGCCGTCCTTTTGCAAGCGCTGCAGCAGGAAACGTGCATTTGCCTCGGCGATGTTTCGATAATCGGTTCGGTCGAGGATCGCGGATGCTTCGGCAAAGCTTGCGAGCATCAGGCCATTCCAGGCGGTCAGAATCTTTTCGTCTCGGCCGGGCTTAATCCTGTCTTCGCGCAACCCGAACAGCGTCTGGCGACCACGGCTGATGATCGCCCGTAGTTCCTCCGCTGACACCTTGTGCTTCACCGCCGTATCTTCGATCGATGTAGTTATGTTCAGGATGTTCGATCCTTCGAAGTTGCCGCCTTCAGTGACGTTGTAGTAAGCGCAGAAAACATTTCCTTCCTGATCGCCGAGGGCGTCAAGAATCTCCTGGCGCGTCCAGACAAAGAACTTTCCCTCCTCGCCTTCAGAATCCGCGTCCTGGCTGGAGTAAAAGCCCCCATCGGCGTCGGTCATCTCGCGGACCACATAATCGAGTGTCTCTTCGGCGATGCGCCGCACCTCCGGGTTTTTCGTTACCTGATAGAGGTGCAAATACATTCGTGATAGCAGCGCGTTGTCGTAGAGCATTTTCTCGAAATGGGGGACCAGCCATTTCGCATCGACCGAATAGCGATGAAAGCCGCCGCCCAGTTGATCGTACATTCCACCCTCAGCCATCTTGCGGGCAGTATGTTCGACCATCTCCAGCGCTTCCGCCGAACCGGTTCGATGATACGTATGGAGGAAAAACTCGAGGTTCATCGCGGGAGGAAACTTGGGCGCTCCGCCGAACCCTCCGTTGGTGCGATCATAGTTTGCGGAGATTCTGCGAAAGGCACTGTCCAGAACGTCGGGCGCCAGGATCTCGCGCGATGCCTCAGCCAGTCCGACGCGCCTCAACTCCCCGAGCATTGCCGTCGCGGTGCTGGCCACTTGATCCGGTTGCGAACGATAAGCCTCGGCCACACTCGCCAGGATGCGCGGGAATCCCGGCATGTTATAGCGGTCCGCAGGGGGGAAATAAGTTCCGCCATAGAAGGGCACGCCTTCTGGGGTCAGGAACATGGTCATGGGCCACCCGCCATGGCCCGTCATCATCTGGACGGCATTCATATAAATCTGGTCCAGGTCCGGACGTTCTTCGCGATCGACTTTAATATTTACGAAGCTTTCGTTCATGAGCGCGGCAATGTCTTCATTCTCGAACGACTCGTGCTCCATTACATGGCACCAGTGACAGGCGGAATAACCGATGCTGAGCAAAATCGGTTTGTCCTCTGCGCGCGCTTTGCTTAGCGCCGCCTCGCCCCATGGATACCAGTTCACCGGATTGTGCGCGTGCTGCAGCAGGTAAGGGCTGGTTTCGTTGATTAAGTTATTTGTGTGTGTGTGGTCTGGCACCCTTTGTCTCCACCGGCGTGAGCCGTCGCCACTCTATCCCTTAAACCAGTATTTTGTGTTCTTCGCCCAAGTCGTGTTTGGGTAACGGCGATGCAGTAGATCGTAAGCAGCTTTCGACCAGCGGCCCGTTTGTTCGTCGGTGCAGCCATAGCGTGTGGACCGCACGGCGAGATGCAGAGCCTCCGGCGCGCGCGGATCAGCCGGATTTTTCTCAGTCCAGGCTATCGCTATGCGGCAGAAGTAATCCGGCGCGGTCCCGAGCGCTTGCAAGGCGCCGGATTGAGTCGCCGCCACAGTCTGAGAGAGCTTCAGAAACTCCGGGATGGGAATCAGCTTAGCCTTCGCCTTGCCTTCTTCGACATCTTGCGAAGGTGGGCCAGACTGCGGCGTCGGCGCTTCCGCACACCAATAGTTGTCGCGATAGCTGTCGACTTCTTCGAGCGCGGTTGTGCGCCCCGTACCGGCCGACACATAAGGTCTGAGACCGGGAAATTTCAGTGACATATATACCGCGGAGAATCGCCTTGCGTCCGGCGTGGCAGCTTTCTGATAGGCGCCGAGAAATTCTTTCAACTGCGGATACATCCCCTGCAAAAGGGCCGCAGCCTGATCTGCAGTGGCGCGATCGTCAAGCAAAGCAGCACGAACGAAAGCCGCCTGGGCAACGTCACGTTGCAGATTTGGGGCGAGCGCCTTACTGCTCGCCGCGTCTTTAATCAGCGCGACGGGCATAGCTTTATTGAAAGCATTGGCGCCATCCAGATCAAAGAACACCGCCGAGCCCTTGGTGGTTTCCTTAACAGAACTTTCTTCTTCAGGAATTTCACGCCCGTCGCTGTCATCGCTAAAGCCAGCGGGAACGCGTTGCGCGGTCTGGAGAAACTCGGCGAGATTTTGCGCCAGCGTCATCCTTTGCGCCAACAACAGGTTCACAGTTGACGGCGGAAGCTGCTGGCGATCGGCAGCGAGAATTTTGTCGAGTGTTGCCCGCGCTTCACCGCCGCGATTGCTTTCGGTCAAGAGTCGCACGCTGTGGAAGGCGAGAGATGGAAATGCCGGCGAAGTGTGATCTACGTTGGCCGCCGCGCTCAAAAGAACACCGGCCTTCGGCTGCTGTCCGTTGGCTTTGGAAATCGCCGCTACCAACCATGGCAGAGATTTACTCGTTTCCCATTGCGCCAAAGAGTGAGTCGCCGCCGCGGGGGAGGAATCCTCGAACGCAAGCACCCAGTCGGTAAGCTCGTCGCTGTTCAAGCCGGCAGGCCGTACGGGCTTATCCGACTCCTCGGCATCTCCGAGAAACTTGTCCAGCAGCGCGGTATAGTCCCAGACGTCCTGCTTGAAATCGGCGCTGGCGTCTTTCTTGACCAACGAGTGAGCGAGATCGTGAAGTTTCTCTTCCGGATGCAGACGCAGACGGACGAGATTCAAAAGCCTTTTGGACGCGTGATGCGAGGCCGTCGCAGAGTTGTCCTTGAGCACGGCATTAAGGCGAGTTTCAGCTTCCGCCAGGGAGGGGCGTCCGTCTTCTTCCTTTTCAGCCAGACTTCCTTTACGCAACAGCGAACGGGCCGCGAGATATCCGGCCTTGTCGCGCCACGGCGAAGACTTGTCCAGCGCGATTGAATCGAACTGCTGTTTTGCTTCGTCAAAGTTGGTTGCGTAAAAGTTTGCCGCTGCGATTTGATAGGCGCGATCCGCGCGAATCAGGGCGTCCTGATCGGGGCGGGCTGCTTCGGGAATCAGCTTGCCCTCGCCGCAATTGGCAAAGACTTTATCCTGCGCGCCGATCCAATCGTGAATGGCAGCGCTGTCTGCGCCGAACTTCTTGATTCGCTCGCTCAGAGTGGCTTCGGCACTTTCAAAAGCATCCTGCTGACAGTTCAAGAAGCTCTCGTATTCATGCGGCTTCTCGCGGTTGCGATAGACTTTTATCTCGGCCGGCGCGGATATGCCAGGAACCTGCTTGCGCGCCTCATTCCACTTTTTTACCCACTGGTCATCGTTGGATTCCCAACTAAGATTCAAGCGATCATCCCAGACGCCTTTGATACCTTTTGCTTCGCTCTCACTGAGGCGGTTTCCCGCCAGGTTGCGATACGCTGCGACCAAATAAGAGCGCGCCCAGTGCGTCTGTAAGACGCCAAGCTTGCCGCCCGCAAAACTCTCCAATGGAAAATCGGGATGCTTCGAATAGACGAATATTGCGTCGGTGAAGAACGGCCCGCACGCTTGAGTTCGTTGGGGCAGAATGAACGAAACCGAAAGGATCAAGGCCAGAGCAATAAGTGCTTTATAAGAGTTTCCTGCGATCATTTTCTTGACTCCAAAATCGCGTGAACCTTTTCTGCGGTCCACGGGTCAGGATTAAAAACATAGAGTCGCCGCGCCGGCAAAAGGCTCGCGCGCGGCTCGTCTGTCGAGACGCCATAACTATGGCGACATGCAGAAGCGCTGAAATCATCGCCCGCCTCCAGACTCCGGGCGATTTGCTTTCCATCGGCAGCCATACGAAACAACATCGGCACGGCTTCGTCAATCGGTAGATCCGAAAGCCAATCGTCAGCAGTGCACCACGAAGCCAGCGCGGTAATTGACAAGCTGACTGTATCAGGCAGGCGACGGCGCACCTCGACAATCACGTCGCGATAAAACGCGCGCTCTGATTGGGTAGCGTCAAAGTCAATTTGAATATTCGAGACGTTTGGAAGTCGGGCCATGTCGACAATGGCTACCGCCAACTGCTCGCGTTGCTGTGCAGAGAGGTCGGGCTTGCCTATCTTGTCCGTCTCGACTCTGGCAACGGCCATGACACTGGTCGCCTCTGGTAGATTCAAGGGTTGCAGTCGTGGACGAATCTCTACTTCGCTGAACCGCAGCCGGATTGTGCGGGCCAGGAAAGCGACGCCAGTTTCTTTCGGATCGATAAAGCGGAGGTCAACCGGCCGCTCCCAGGCCCATAGCATTAGGCGCGGCATTCGATCCAGACGCGGAGCGGACGCGGCGCTGCGATGGTTCATCAGCGATCGAGCCTTAGCAAATCCAAGGGCCAGCGAAGCGATTAGTAAGCTCACACCCGCGAAGATGAAGATCAGTTTTCTTGATTGTCCTTGCTGCATGCAGAAGTCATTGAACGGAAGGCGGCCAGTGTACATCATCAAACGCTACAAAAAAAGTTCACCGCCATGAATGCCGGTTCGGGTTCGCTCTCATTAGCACCTCACTTCAGTGAGGTGACCGCATCCGCCGAGACAACTCTGAGGCCTTTCAACGGCTTTACGGAAAAAACCGTTGAAACGGCACTAATACTTGACTCATTACGGCAATGGCTCTGCCACTCTGATGCGCGGCAAGTCTGCGACTTGCCGGCGGCGAACCTTCTTTTTCATTCGGGTCTTCGACCCCTCACGGTCAGAGACCGTTCAGATTAATAGGCCACGTTTCGGCAAGTCCGAGACTTGCCGCGCATCAGAGTGGCAGAGCCATTGCAGCGGCCGCATCGAAGTTCGACAGAAGCCCGCGCGGAGTCAAGTATGTCGCTGCCGTTGAACCGGTTTCCCCGGATTGGTCGTTCTCGCAACACCTGGGTAAAGCCAGGTGCTAATGAAATCCGCTGGTTAGAACTCGGGAGAATCGAGCCCTGCTCTACAGCTCCCGTAGATCTCTCCCTGTCATCTCAGCCGGTTTCTCAATTCCTAACAGGCCGAGCATCGTCGGCGCCACGTCTTCCAACGCGCCGCCTTCGCGTAATTCTACTCCCAGTGAATCTTCGCCAATCAGATGAAACGGCACCGGGTTCGATGTATGCGCCGTGTGCGGCTGTCCGGTTTTCAGATCCAGCATCTGTTCGGCGTTGCCATGATCCGCGGTGATCAGAGTAGTCCCGCGCGCGGTGCGCATCGCTTTCGTGATCCAGCCCAGGCAAGTATCGACGTATTGACAGGCCTCGATAGTTTTGTCGAGCATGCCCGTATGGCCCACCATGTCAGGGTTGGCGAAGTTCACGATGAACACGTCCGTCTCCACGGCCTCGATTCCGCGCAGCACTTTGTCGGTGATCTTGAACGCGGACATCTCCGGAATCAGGTCATAGGTAGCAACTCTTGGTGAAGGAATCAGCAGGCGCTTCTCGAAAGGGAACTCCTGTTCGACGCCGCCGTTAAAAAAATATGTAACGTGCGCGTACTTTTCGGTTTCTGCCAGGCGATAGTTGCGCACGCCCAGTCCGGCGAAGACTTCGGCCAGAACATTTGGCGGATGCGCGGGCGGAAAAGCGACCGGCAAAGGATAGTTCTTGTCGTACACGGCGAAGCAAACGAAATGCACGTGCGGTCGCTGCGGCGCCGGGAAGTCATCAAAGCCCGGGACCGCAAGCGCCGCGGTGATTTGCCGCGCGCGATCAGCGCGAAAGTTAAAGAAGATCACCGAATCGCCGTCCTGAATAGTCGCTACCGGATCGCCGCCGGCGCGAGTCACGACGATGGGCTCGACAAACTCGTCGGTCACGTTGTGCTCATAAGACTGTCTGATTGCTGAGAGAGGATCGCTGGTATGGCGGCCTTCGCCATTCACCAGCAGTTTGTACGCGCGTTCTGTTCGCTCCCAGTGTTTGTCGCGATCCATCGCATGATAGCGCCCGACCAGGGTCGCAATTTCGCCGATGCCGATCTCTCTGCACTTCTCCTGCATGGCGGCGACATACTTTTCCGCCGACAACGGCGGCGTGTCGCGTCCGTCGAGAAAGCAGTGCACAAACACCCGTCGCACTCCGCGATCCTTTGCCATCCGCAGCAGAGCATACGCGTGTTCCTGTGAAGAGTGGACCAGGCCATCCGAAAGCAAGCCCATGATATGCAAGGGGCGATCGTGTTTGACGGCATTGTCCATCGCCGCGTTCAGCGCCAGA
>JAWVEM010000172.1:0-36586 GCA_033856735.1 Blastocatellia bacterium | reverse complement strand
TTCGTTATATGAAGACTGAAAAACGACTGATGCGAATACCAGTGGTCATCGTGGCCGGTGACCAGGGACTGAAGCTCATCGCGGACAGTTTCGCGGCCGGCGCACTTGCATTTCTACCCAAGCCATTTACGACAGAAAAACTGGCACTCACGCTGCGCCTGGCAATTCGTAGTCAGGCAGCTCGAAACCAGTCTTACGATCGTCTGCGGAAAGCAGCTTGATGAAGTTTTGGCGCGCTCCCGAGCCCAACAGTTCCGTCACTTACCCCACTCCCAACTCTTTTTCAGATCAGGAAGCTAGCTCAAAAAAATGTGAACGCTGAGATCCGACACCTTTGGTGAGATGCCGAAGAAAAAGTCTTTGTGTACACATCGCAATCCCACCGAAGAAAAGGACTGACCCCGAATCACCGACGGTACTGCGATGCCCTGAATCTCGATCGGCTCTCCCTCGCGTAAAACGATCCGCATGCTCACCTCGAGCGGGACCCGCGTTCCGTCCTTCGCAATCAAATCGATCTCATAGACTTTTCCTACCTGCTCGGTCGCATTACGCAGAATCTGCTCAGGCACTCGCCCGGCGATTTCCGGATCGAGTAAATCCGTGATGTTCATTCCGCGGGCTTCTGTGCAGCTGTAACCCGAAATTCGCTCGCCTTGCTCATTCAGAAACGTAAGGTTGCCGCCCAGATCATGTGCGTAGGTGACGTCCCCGGCACGTTGAAAAACTTCGGGGGCCGGCATTGGTGTTGTTAAGTGGTTTGGCATTTGTTCCTGCTTCAATTTGTGGTTCATCGATCTTCGCAACGGTCGCAGCAAGCGCGCTATAGAAAGATCAAGCCTCGGATTCTTTTCACGTCTCGTGGGATTGGGCGAGCAGAGGGCGAAACGGAACATGCAGGTCGATTGGCCGGGGAGAGGTGCCGCGATCAGGCTTTATCACGCAGGTTCAGCTCTCGCCAAACTGATCCTCAGCACGGTGTATGCCACGAAGTTGCACCGAAAAATCATCGACAACGATCTTCTTTTGAACGCGTCAATTGACGGCACAAAGGTTGCACTGTGAATGCCCGAGGTAGAGCTGCGAAGTTAGTTTCGTACACAGCAATCCTTAACTAAACCGTGATGCGCATTCCAGGAGCGGCCCCAAGCCAGAACCAACTCCAACTCCCGCATCAGGCAGAGGCAGCCGAACCGCTGCCGCCACCTCGCCTTTATCAAGCGTAAACCGGATCAGCGAACAAGTTAGTTCTTGAAGCCCTTTAGGAAGTTTCCAGTCCGGTTATCAAAAGCGTCTTTGACGCGAACGCTTTCGATCGGAAAGCACGCCAAATTTACACGGAGAACTTACATGCCTTCCTATCGCTCAATACTTCCCCGGGCGTTCCGCCTTGCCGCTTTATTTCTCTGCGTCGTTAACGCGGTCACGGGCGCCACGCTCTCTGCGCGGACGAAGGTAGACGCGCGCCGCAATCGAGCCAGGTTTGTCGAAGTTAAGACACCAACCACTATCCCGATCAACGCCGCCGGCGCCGTTTATAAATGGAACCTCAACGAAAAAGGATTGTCGCTTCTGGGCTTGCCAAACAGTCGTTTGACCGCAGGCCTGGATCGCTCGCTGAGTTATCCGTTGGACCAGTTCAGCTTTCCAATTTTCCAGGCCCTCAGTTACGACGACGAACATACCCGGTATCTCTTGCCTTCTCTTTTGAAAGAAAGTAAGGGCGTGCATTTTATCGAGTTCGCACCGGCCGAAGGCAAGAACACGTATACCTCGACCGACGGAGCGAACATCAAGCTCATCGACAACGACTCCATGAAAACGGTGCGGACCAGCGACGGTACCAGATATATTTTTGTGCGCTATCCCGACGGCGAATTCAGGTGCGCGACCATAAAAGATTCCAGCGGCGCGTCTCTGAGTTTGCTTTACACCGCGAACGGTTTGATGCTGCACGGCGTGGTAGATTCGGCCGGCCGCACAATCACGTTCAACTATGGAAGCGAGGGCATCAAGTCGCTAACGCAGACCTGGATGGCGAACTCGGAAGGTTTGACCAAGACCTGGATGGTGGGCGAACAGCCGGAAAACGCTCTTAATCCGGAAATGAAATTCTCGCACTCTGTTGCTTCTGCATTCGCGAAGACACTCCCCAGCAATGCAATCGTTCGAGAATACACTCCTGCGATGGCGGCTTCCGACAAGAGCCTGGCCCACATTTTCGGCGGGCCCAACGCCGTCGCCGGCGCCAATGGATTCGAACCCGCGGGACTTGCCGCCGCCTATCCGTTTTATCGCGGAGACATAATTGGCGACGATGGCGTCGAACGCCGCGGACATCTCTCGTTTGCGATGCACCTCTATGGAAGTCCGGACGGGACCGGCGACTCGCGCTTGTACGTGCCGGCCGGCTTTACTCAACATAGCGACCAGCCTTCGCCAATAGACGCGGCCGTAATTTTTTATTATCCGCGGCTGGGTAATCTGACTGACGTCACCCTGGCTGTGTTTCATGTCGCTGATTTTCAGATAAGCAGCGAAGGCGACCGGGTTTGGATCGGAAGCCTCGGCGGCCCAGGAGGTTCGTCCGCATCTTACAAACATTCACATATTGAATTTTATCGAGGCAACACGGGACTGCCGCCGCTCGCCGCACGCCCTGGACTGCGCATCGATCCAACTAGTGTGTTCGCCACTTCGAACCGTCCGGGTAAATGACACTCGCTATGCCCAACTCTTTCATTTACTCACCGGAACAATCTCACCAGATGAATACCGTACTCGATGAAATCATCGAAAGATCGCCCGGCTTTCCGCTGCTGCCGGGCGGATCGGCTCCCACTTCCTTGATTAATTCCGAATACTCCGAGGGACATGACCGCCGCATTCTGATTGTCGACGATGAAGAGTCAGTGCGAACTTTCTTCGCCACCTATCTGGGCGAGACCTATTCCTGCGAAGTGGCAGCCAACGCCCAGGAGGCCCTGGATATTCTCGCCCGCGAACCGTTTGCCCTCGTCGTTACAGACATGCAGATGCCCGGGCTGAGCGGAATCGAACTGCTTCGCAAAATCACCGAACACTATCGAGACACCGCGGTCATCATCGTTTCCGGCATCGCCCGCACTCAACGAGTCATGGATGCGATCCGAGTGGGCGCCTCCGATTATCTGATCAAGCCGTGTGATCTGGATGTGCTGACAATCTCGGTAGAGCGCGCTCTGGAAAGACGAATGTTGTTGCGTAATGCGCGCCGCTACAAGACGGATCTCGAGCACCGCAACGCAGAACTGGCGCGCCAAAAGACTGAAATGGAACGCCTTCAGGCCCAGGTTCTGCAAGCCGACAAAATGGCCTCGCTGGGCCAGCTGGCAGCCGGCGTCGCGCACGAACTGAACAACCCGGCCGGCTTTATCTACAGCAACATCGATCTGCTGAAAGGTTACATTGAACGGTTGGAGAGTTGCTTGTCGGACTATGACAAGTTGGAGCTTCCGGCGGCAGCCTCTGCCCGAATCAGCGCGATCAAGAGTGCGAACGACTATGACAACATCGTGGCCGATCTGGCGTCGATTCTTTCTGATTGTCAGATCGGCGCCGAGCGCATTCGTGACATTGTGCAGAACCTACGGCTCTTTTCCCGTCTGGACGAAGCCGAAGTAACGAAAGTGGATCTCAACCAGGGAATCGAATCGACCGTGCGTTTGCTTTCCAAGTATTACCTATCGGGACGCATCGGTCTCGTGCGTGACTATGGCGAGATTCCCCTGGTCAACTGTTATGCCGCCCAACTGAATCAAGTCTGGATGAACTTGCTGGCCAATGCCGGCCAGGCAATTGGCGATGGCGCGGGCGAAGTGAGAATCACAACGCGTTGTGAAGGTCGCACCGTGTTGGTTTCCATTAGCGACACCGGCCCGGGGATTTCGCCTGAGCAACTCAAGCGAATATTCGATCCTTTCTTTACTACGAAGGCGGTCGGAGAAGGCACGGGTCTGGGCCTTTCCATTACACACGGAATCATCGAACGGCATGGCGGCAAAATAGAAGTCGAAAGCGCGCCCGGCAACGGAACGACGTTCATAATTTCTTTACCTGTCGACGCGGACCTGGATTTGTCCGTATCAAATTGAAGATCAAAAACGAGGAGACAAGAATGACTTATAAGATCATGATCGTCGACGACGAGCCGGCTAACCTAAGGACACTCGAGCGATTGTTCCGTCCGGATTACCAGGTCGTCACCGCGCCGTCGGGCGACGAGGCGCTGGCGCTGCTCGAACAGCACGATGTCGCGCTCATGATTTCAGATCAACGTATGCCCGCAATGACCGGCATTGAACTGATGATGAAGACCGTCGCGATCCGCCCGCAGATGGTCAAGATTCTCTTGACCGGCTACACCGACGTGGGCGCGCTGATCGAAGCCCTTAACTCCGGACTGGTTTATCGTTATCTGACCAAGCCCTGGAACAACGATGATCTGCGCACGACCGTCAGCCGCGCGCTGGAACACTACGAGATCACTAAATCAAGGCATATCCTCGGCATGGAGAACCAAAGACTACGCGACCGGCTGGAAGAAATCGGCGAGCTCGCGGCCGGCGGGTTGAATCTGATGAATCAGCAAACAGAATCGGCTGCCGCACCAAATGAACCGGAAGTTTACGAACTGCTGGGATAGTGTTCAGTGTCAGAAGCCCGAGCGTCAGGGAGGGCCTACTGAACAATCGGACCCTTCCCCGACAGTCGCGCTCCTAACACTACACGAGATAGAGATCGCGGCCCGCATCCTCAACTACCAGCGTATCCTGGTCGGCTCGATAATCTTCGAGACGAAAATTGTGGTGATCGAGAAAGCCGAGGTTCACTCGGCGGCAGGCTGCCTCAGTAACTGCTGACGCGAGGGTAATGCGATAGCGTGGGGTGAGCTGGCCGGCGGCATTGCGGGCGCTGCCGTAACTGACGTGCGCCAGGTGCGCCGCTACACAAAGGTTCGCGCGCAACTCGTCGGACCCTTCGACCATTTCCCGTACCTGCTCGAGCGGCGCGTAACCATACTTTTCAATCAAGCGGCCATGCGTCGCGGAAAGTTGGGTAAGGTGCGGCGCATAGATGATCAGTTCCCCACCCTCTTCGATTATGCTGCCGAGTTTGTAGCTGGCTTTGCCGCCCACCCAAAGTTCGTCGTAGTGCCGATCAAGCAAGGCGACCACTCGTTTGTATTTCCGTCCGATGTATTTGATATGAACTTCGGCGCTGACTGCGGCGGCGCGCCGTAACGACTCGTAGATATCGCCGGCAAACAGCGCATGCGTGCGCAACCCATCTGGATCACGAGTCGACACGGAAGTAAAAGAGATAACCTGCGCGGGCACGAAGGCCGCCGCGGCTTCGATGACGCGGCGTGTTGGAGTTTCGACGCGGCCGATCACGTTTTCGATCGTCGCCAGCGCGCCAAGCCAATGCGTGAGATGCGTGAGTTCCGGACCCGCGACACCCGGAAAAAAATACTTTGCGCCGCCGGCAAAGCCAGCGACCTCGTGCGGCATCGTCGCGCCAAAGACCAAAACCGTGTCGTACTTTCCGGGCGCCAGCAAAGCATTTAACCGCACCGGTACTGATTCGCGCATCAGGCCGTCAGTCAGCTCGGCAATGCGTTCGGCGCTCAACTCACCCAGCGTCACCAGTTCATCTTCACGATTCCATTGATGATCGAAGATGCGGCCAACACTTCCCGCCGCAACGTTGGCCCAGCCAATCTTCTCGCGCTTCTCAGTCTCAGTCATCGGGGCGTGTGTGCCTTGCGCGATCAACGCGTCGACCTGCGCGACCCTCTTGCGCGTAAGTATTTCCGCCGCGAAAGGAAACAGAAGATCGGTGTTGTCGTCGCGAGTCTTGTCCGGAACGATCGCGAGCACGCGCTCACCTGATGCTATGCCGTCGAGCGCCTCGGCGACGATGACGCGCAGTTCTTCCGGCGACAGCGCCAACGTCGGCGCACCGCGCCCGACCAGCTTTGAAATAGTTGCTGTGGTCATTCGTTAAGGTCTTTGTTTAGAGTCGGGCTACCGCCCGACGACCGCGGGCAGTAGCCCGCTTCTAAACGGGAAGCCAAGACTCAATCATAGACTGAAGTCTCTTGCTACTGATTCACGCCGCTCGCCAGAAACCCGCCGTCCACAACCAGGATCTCGCCCGTGATAAAACTGGCCGCGTCCGAACTGAGGAACACCGCCGCGCCGGCCAACTCTTCCACGTTGCCAAAGCGTTTCATCGGAGTGCGCAAGAGAAATTCGCTGCCCCGCTCAGTCTCGTCCAGAAGTTTTTGATTCAGGGCAGTGCGAAACACGCCCGGAGCAATTGCGTTTACGTTCACGCCGTGCGGCGCCCACTCGATCGCCAGCGACTTTGTCAGCATGGCTACCGCCGCTTTGCTCGCTGAGTACGCCGCGACTTCATAAAGCGCAACGAAGGTCGAGAGCGACGCGATGTTCACGATGCGGCCATATTTGCGCTCGAGCATGTACCGGCCAAAGACCTGACACGCGCGCAGAGTGCCGGTGACGTTGGTGTCGAGGATGTCGTTCCACTCCGCTTCACTGACATCGATCGTCGGAGTGCGCTTTGTCTTGCCGGCAGAGTTGACCAGGATATCGACCTTACCAAACTCCTCGACGCATTTGCTCAGCAACCTCGAGAGGGATGTACGATCACTCACGTCAGAAATGACTTCCAGCGAACGGCGTCCTCGTTCGCGAATCTCGCTTGCCGTCTCAATCACCTGTTCCATGCGGCGCGAAGTCGGAACTACGTCGGCGCCGGCTTCCGCCAGGCCGCGAGCAATCGCGCGTCCGATGCCGGACGTACCGCCGATGACAACTGCCGTCTTGCCGGTTAGGTCAAAAGCTTTATAAGGCATCTTGTTTTTACGCTCTGACTTTTTGATATTAGACCGTAATGATCTCGCCGCCAACAACCAACTCTGATGTTTAGAGGCGGGCTACTGTCCGCCAACCAGCATGAATTTTCATTCCAGGTTTAGACGGCGGATTTGTCCGCCCGACTCAAAGATCAGCCGGACAAGTCCGGCTTCTAAACTGGTTGTTTAGAAAAGGGAGAGAGAAAACCTTAAGTTTTTTCGGACGTCCCATAAATCTCTTCTTCGATCAAAGCCACTGCTCGGCCAGTGTTGCCGCCGACCCTTGGCTCGCGATCAGTCAAGACAGCCTGGACGAAATCTTCAATCAACGGCACGTGAAAATTTGCGTGCGCAGGATGCGCTTCGTAGCGCTCCCCTAACTTGCCGACCACGCGAATTTTCCCCTCGTTAAGAACTGACACGCGAATCGAACCCAACGAACCGAATATGTTCAGTGAATCTTTCGGCTCCGCCACCGCGTGGGAAACGGACAGGACTGCGCATCCGCCCCGTTCAAAGCGAAACAGGGCCGTCGCCGTGTCTTCTACTTCACGATCATAGATCACGTTGGCCGTCATCGCTTTAACTTCCTTGATAGGGCCGAAGATGTTTGTCAGAACTTCAATCCGATGACAACCGAAGTCAAACATTGGCCCGCCGCCCGAGAGCTTTTTCTTCAACAACCAGGAACGAGGATGGTCAACCGCTGGATTGAATTGTTCGAAGGCGCTGACCTGCGCCAGCACGGACGTTCCGATTTCTCCGGATTCAATAATCGCCTTGATCCGTTCGACTACCGGATAAAAGCGCCGGTAGTAAGCTACCCCGAGTTTCACCCGGTTGCGGCGACATGCATCGATCATCTGATCGCATTCGCGCACATTCATCGCCAACGGTTTTTCGCAGAGCACGTGCTTACCTGCCTCAGCCGCCGCAATGGCTTGCTCGGCATGCAGGTGGACCGGCGTGGCAAGATAAACTGCCTCGATCTCTTCGTCGAGCAGGAGTTTCTTCCAGTCCAAATACCATCGTTTTGCGCCAAATTCTTTGGCAAACGCCGCGGCGAGCTCTGACTGGGCCCGATTGACGGCGATCAATTCGCACGACGGTAAATCACGCAGCGCAGGCGCCACGCGCTTCTGCGCAATATCACCACAACCGATCAGACCCCATGCAACCTGCTTCATAAAATTGCTGCTTCCTTAACTCCAGAACCGCGAGCCTACGCGCCGGCAAGTTGCGCAATTTAGCACATAGGTGGTTGAAAGCGTCAGACCTTTTCCGATCGCCGTGGTACCCCTCGCTGAATCCAGGCATAGTCGGCGATCACTTCTGAGTGAAAGATTTTCCCGTTGGCGGAAAATCCTTGATGACTGTAAGATTCATGCGCTTCAATCTGGACACCAATTATTACGGCGTTAACGGAGGACGAACAGGTCCAGCCGATCAGACCGGGACGACGCGATCAGGGCGAATCAGAATCCAAGAGCAAGACGAACTGTTCGGGCGCCGCAGAGAGCGCGGAGGTTTAATGTCAGACGGGATCACGCAACGCGAAATCTGGAGGGTTGTGCAATATAACGCAGCCGACGCAGCTGGACTGCGCGGCGCTTTGAATAGGATTTATTCGTTAAGCCGGGCGGCGATTCCAATCTTGATACTTCTTTCTGCACCGGTCTGTGCTCAACAGCGGCAGTCTCCTCGCGTCTTTCTCATCAACGCCGGGAAATTGGCAGAGACAAAACAGCGCATTCAGCAAGGTGACAAGACTTACGACGCGGCGCTCGCGAAACTTGAAAGGGACGCGCGCAAAGCTCTGGAACAGTCGCCCGTATCAGTTACCACCAAAACCGTCGCGCCCCCCAGCGGCGACAAGCATGACTATTTGAGCCAGGCGCCATACTTCTGGCCCGATCCGACCAAGCCAAACGGCCTCCCCTACATTCGTCGCGACGGCGAACGCAATCCGGAACTCAACCAGATCACCGATCACGAGACGCTGGATCAGATGGAAGCCGCCGTGCGGACTTTGTCACTCGCCTATTACTTTAAGAACAACGAAGAGTATGCCGCCAAGGCCGCGCTCCTATTGCGGGCGTGGTTTCTGGATCGCGCCACCCGCATGAATCCAAATCTGGAATACGCTCAGTTCATTCCGGGCGTAAACACCGGGCGCGGGATCGGCCTGATCGAAACCCGCGGACTCGCCGATGTAGTTGACGCGATTGGATTGTTGGCCGGTTCAAAATCGTGGACCGCCGCCGACCAACGTGGTCTGGAAGACTGGTATCGACAGTTTCTGCAATGGATGTTGGAAAGCAAGAACGGCCGCGAAGAGAATGCCTCAAAAAATAATCACGGAACTTACTATGACGTGCAGACGACGTCGTTTGCGCTCTTCCTGAGCAAGAACGATCTGGCAAAACAGATTGTCGAGGCCGCAAAGCAAAAACGGATCGCGCTCCAGATAGAACCTGACGGCCGTCAGCCTTTGGAATTGGCGCGCACCAAAGCCTGGAGTTACAGCAGCATGAATCTGGAAGGCCTGATGTCGCTGGCGCGCCTGGCGGAAAACGTCGGCGTGGATCTATGGAACTATCAAACCAAAGACGGCCGCGGCATTCGAAGCGCGCTGGAATATCTTTATCCGTTTGGGATCGGAGATCAGAAGTGGACCTATCAGCAGATCGGCGGCTTTGATGGAAAGTCTCTGTTCCCTCTGATGCGTCGCGCCGCGGGACAATACAGAGATGATAAATTCAAAGCCGAGCAAACGAAAGTTCCAAAGTCAGAACCGGCAGCTCGGGAACGTCTCTTGGCTGGAGAGTAATGATTCGGATGATTGGCGTTCACCACAAAGTCACAAAACCAAGTATTCCTTCTTCTTTTGCCCTCAAGTCTTTGTGGTTGGCTTTGGCGGGCAACGCGATGTCTTCGACTATCGGATCCACTTCCGCGCGGTGGCAAGCGGTTACCCGGTCGCTACCGCGACCGGTTCCGTATTAGTTTCGGAGAATAAGAACTTAACCCAAGGATTGGATCGCAAATGAAACTGACGCAGTTCACCACAAGAAATTCAGATAGGCAGCGACTTGGACTCGCGTCGGGAGACGTTGTCTGCGACGTCGCGGAATTGGCACGAGCTTTCAAAGCGGTGGGCGGCGAACCTGCGACTTGGCTGCTTAACGTTACCGACACCCTCACATTGATCCGTCGCGGCGAGTCGGCGTTAGACGAAATCAACGCGCTTGTCGGCGACGCCCACGGTCTCATGAACCAGCAGACCGCGTTCGCGCTTGGTTCGATCGAGTTCTTGCCCGCGGTGCATCCGAGCAAGATCCTGGCCATTGGTCGTAATTATGCTGACCACGCGATCGAAGGCGGGGCAGCGCCGCCCTCAGCGCCGCTTATCTTTAATAAACTTCCGAATTCGCTTAACGCCCATAACGCACCGATCGTGCTGCCGGAAATCAGTCAGAAAGTTGATTACGAAGCAGAACTGGCGGTGGTGATTGGCCGCGCGGCCAAACGTGTGAGCGAGGCCGAAGCGCTCGACTATGTTTTCGGTTACAGCTTAATCAACGACGTGAGCGCGCGCGATCTGCAATTCGGCGACGGGCAGTGGACGCGAGGCAAGGGCCTGGATACGTTCGCGCCGCTCGGCCCATTCATCACCACGCGCGACGAGATCGCGGATGTGCAAAAGCTCAAGATAGAAGGACGTTTGAACGGCGAGGTAATGCAGTCATCAAACACAGGCAAGATGATTTTCAAAGTCGCCTATCTGATTTCATATGTCTCGCAGGGCATCAGTCTAGAGCCCGGCGACGTGATCGCGACCGGGACCCCCGAGGGAGTCGGCGCCTTTCGTAATCCGCCTGTGCTCCTGAAGGCCGGCGATGTGTATGAAGTGGAGATCGAGGGGTTAGGCAAGCTGCGAAATCCCGTGGCAGCTGGGATGTGAGATCCGAAGACTAGTAAGACATGGCGCTCAACCCCTCACCCTGCTCTCTCTCAAAAGGAGAGGATTCAGAGCAAGTACCTCAATTAGTTCCTGGCTCGCACAGTTTATACGGAGAAAATTCTATCGGGAGGTTTCTAATGCATCGTTTCCTGATCATCGTTTTCTTTCTGTTCGCATCCGCCGCAATCGTTGCCGCACAACCCGCGACGCCGACACCCGGCGCAATAAATCCCTGCGCCGAGGTAACGAACCGGGCCACGCGCGCTGAAGCTATTTTGAAAGACTGGCCCGCGCTGGCTCGTTACCGCGATGCCAATTCCAAAACGACGCTCCCGGCTAAGGACGAAAACCGCGTTGTCTTTATGGGCGACTCAATTACCGATTCGTGGGACGATCCAAAGTACGGCGGCTTCTTTCCCGGCAAGCCTTACATAGACCGCGGCATCAGCGGCCAGACGACTCCGCAGATGCTGATTCGCTTCCGGCCCGATGTGATTGCCCTGCAACCGAAGGTCGTGGTGATTCTCGCCGGTACGAATGACATTGCCGGCAACACCGGACCGATGACCCCGCAGGCCATCGAAGACAATCTCGCTTCGATGTTTGACCTGGCCCATGCGAATGGCATTCGCGTGGTGTTCGCTTCCGTGCTTCCGATCAGCGATTACGAAAAGAATAAAGACGCCCAACCAATCATCCAAAGCAAGCGACGACCCCCTGAACAGATCATCGCGCTCAACGCCTGGCTGAAGAAGTACGCGGCCATGCACGGCGGCGTCTATCTCGACTACTACTCGGCAATGGCCGACGACCAGGGCTTCTTGAAAGAAGATTTGAGCGAAGACGGATTGCATCCGAATCAGAAAGGCTATGAAGTGATGGCGCCCCTCGCTGAACAAGCCATCACCACAGCCCTGAAATCCAGAAGATAGTGGCCACAACCGCGCGAAAGCATTTTCCTTGCGAGCAGGGTGATTTCAACTTACCATGTAGTCATTCATTAATAGGTATGGATTGAAGTAACGCAGGCTGCCAGCCTGCGCACGGAAACGGCGAGTTTGCTTTACATCTAAGCACGCTGAGGAGGACGCCGATGTCAGACGAGCTCAAAAAGAAAAGCCCGAATTACGATCCCAGCCGACGAAAGTTTCTTAAAGGTGTAGGCGTGGCCGGGGCCGGCGCCGCGCTGGCTGACTCGCTGCTATCGCATGACGGCATCGCTGCCGGTTCAAAGCTCGATGCTGCGGGCGAGCCCGTCAGCGGAACGATCCAAATCACCCTCGACGTCAACGGCCAGAAACGAAGCGCGACAGTCGAGCCGCGTACCACCCTGCTCAATACTATGCGCGATCGCCTGGATCCGGGAGTCACCGGACCAAAGCTGGTCTGCGACGTGGGAACGTGCGGCGCGTGCACAGTTCTGATGGATGGCAAGCCGGTGTATTCGTGCCTGGTGTTGGCGGTCGACGCGGTCGGCAAAAAACTGACAACGGTGGAAGGTCTCGGCACGCCCGAGAACTTAAATGAAGTGCAGAAGGCGTTCGTCGAACACGACGGGCTGATGTGTGGCTTTTGCACTCCGGGATTTGTGACTACCATCTCTGCCTACTTGAAGAAGAATTCCACTCCGACTCTCGACCAGGTGCGCGAAGCATGCAAAGGAAACTTTTGCAGGTGCGGAACCTACCCGCGAGTCTTCGAGGCTGCCCTCGCCGCCGCCAAAGCCGGGGCGACCGCCGAGTAGAAGAGATCTTTTTATCTTTCTGGTTGAGTGATGATGAAAAGGACGGACAAAACGCAAAGGTTCGCAAAGTTCTTCGCAAAGGTCGCAAAGAAAAAGTTTCTTCGCGTTACTTTGCGGGTCTGCCTTTGCGCCCTTTGCGTTTAAGTTGGTTCGCCGTCGAATCCAAGTCGGGCCGTAAGACTCGTCGACGATCGGTTTTTCTAACGGAGACAGGAAATGCCACAGCAGCAAACTCAAGCACAGCCCACGCCGACGCCGCCGAAAAAGAAAAAGGTGCGCGTCCCGCGTGTGGTCAATGGCATCGATACGATGGTTGAGATTGAAGTCGACGACGTAGCCGGCCCGGGTTGGGGACCAAATGATAAGCACACGCTACTCAATCATCGCCTGACCCGAGTCGACGGCCCGCTGAAAGTATCCGGCGCCGCGCATTACACATATGACGTGCGCCTGCCCGGGATGCTCTACGGACGAATCCTGCGCTGCCCGCACGCGCACGCTCGAATTAAGAGATTCGATGCTGGTAATGCGTCAGCTCTTCCGGGTGTCAAAGCAGTCATTCAGGCGCCGCTCACCGAGTTTCGTTTTGCTGGTTCGCCCGTCGCAGCCGTGGCGGCAACAACTCCGGAACTCGCGCAGGACGCCGCCCGGGCTATTGTCGTTGAGTACGAAATCTTACCGCATGTTGTGCGCGCTCAGGACGCAATCAAACCCGAGGCGCCGGAAGTTTTGGCAAGGGATCCGAAAAAGCCTGATGAAAAGAATCTGCGCCTCGGGCAAAAAACTGGAGATATGCAAAAGGTCGAAGCCGCCCTCGCCGCTTCTGACGCGATAGTCGAGGCTGAATATTTTACGCCGCGGATCCATCATGCATGCCTTGAAACTCACGGAATGGTCGTCGATTATTCCGGCGGCAACTCGGCGACTATTTACGCGACGACGCAGGGAACAATCACGATTCCGGGTGATGCGGCCGAGGCTTTGGGCCTTCCGGAAAGTGCGGTGACCGCGACCGTGCAACACATGGGCGGCGGCTTCGGCTCAAAATTCGGGATTGGCATCGAGGGAATGCTTGCTTGCAAACTCTCGAAACAGACGAAGACGCCCGTCAAACTCATGCTGAACCGCTATGACGAATTCGTGATGGCGGGGAATCGTTCCGGCTCCTGGCAAAAAATCAAAGCAGGCGTTAAGAGCGACGGCACGCTCGCGGCAGTGCAAGCCACGCAGTATCGTCTGGGCGGAGTGGGCCCCGGATCGCAAGCGGGCCAGCCCTATGCTGTCTATCGCGCGGGAGAATTTTATCGCGAGGTATACGCCCTTCACACCAATGAAGACTCATCGGTCGCGATGCGGGCGCCCGGTCACCCGCAAGCTTCGTTCGCCATGGAATCGTTGCTGGATGAACTCGCGAACAAGATCGGAATGGATCCGGTGGCCTTTCGCAAGAAGAACATGCGCGATGAGATCTATCATCGGCAGTTGGATCGCGGCGCTCGCGAAATTAATTGGGCCGGACGAAATCCAAAAGCGGGTGGCGGAGCCGGACCGCTCAAGCGCGGGATGGGCTGCGGCGCGGGGACCTGGGGCGGCGGCGGCAACGACCAGTGCAAGGTTGACGTGACGGTCGGACGCGACGGATCAGTTCTGGTTGCGGTGGGCACTCAGGACCTGGGCACCGGCACGCGAACCTACACGCGCGCGATCGTCGCCGAAGAATTAGGCCTCCAGATAAAAGATGTAGTCGAGCAGATTGGCAATTCGAAGCTCGGCGCGGCCAACCCGTCGGGTGGCTCGACCACTGCGGCTTCCCTGTCGCCGTCAGTCAAAGATGCGGCCGTCAAGGCGCGCCTGGCGCTCGCCGAAAAAATGGCCCCGCTACTTGGAAATGCGAAACCCGAAGAGGTCACGTTCGCCGGAGGCAACGTCACGGCCGGCGGGAAATCGCTCTCGTGGAAACAAGCGTGCGCGGCGTTGCCGGCAGCGGGCGTGACCGCTCACGGCGTTTGGCGGCAAGACCTGCAAGCTCGCGGTGTTCATGGCGTCAGCTTTGCCGAAGTTGAGGTGGATGTCGAAACCGGCAAGGTCCGGCCCATCAAAATGGTCCAGGTGCAGGATGGTGGACTGCCTCTCAACCGGCTCACCATGGAAAGTCAGCTCAATGGCGGAATGATTCAATCGCTGGGCATGGCCCTCTGGGAAGGCCGGGTGATGGACTCGAAGCTTGGGCTGCAACTCAATCCGGGTTTTGGTGATTACAAATTGCCGGGCTCTCTTGAGATGCCTGAATTCGTTCCCCTTATTGACGACGACGATAAACGCGAAGCCGTTATCGGCATCGCCGAAGCGTGCATCATTCCTTCGCTCGGCGCGCTGGCTAATGCGGTCTTCAACGCGTGCGGCGTGCGCGTGCGCGAGCTGCCCATCACGCCCGATAAGATCCTAATGGGTCTGGTGAGCGAGAGGAGGAACGCATGAAAGCTTTCGAGTGGATGCGCCCATCGACCCTTGATGACGCCGTTAGCGCTCTGAAGACGGCTCCAGGTTTCGTCGATCCCGATGACGCCCCGCGACCCATCGCCGGCGGCCAGGATCTCTTGACTACGATGAAGGATTACATCACGCGCCCGGCGCGCGTGGTGAATTTGAAAAGCATTCGCGGACTCGACCGGATCGCTGACGACGGGAAAGGCGGATTACGCGTTGGCGCTCTGGTTACGTTGACCCAACTTGAAGAGCATCCAGTTGTACACCGCAATTTTCCGGGACTGGCCGAAGCTGCCCATTCGATTGCTACACCTCAAATTCGCAATCTCGGTACGGTCGGTGGCAACCTCTGCCAGCGCCCGCGCTGCTGGTATTTTCGTCTGGAAGAAGCGGTCTGTTTGAAGAAAGGGGGATCGGAGTGTTTCGCCGCCACAGGCGAGAATAAGTACAACGCGATCCTCGGCGGCGGGCCGTCGTACATTGTCCATCCTTCGGACCTCGCGCCGATGCTGCTCGCTCTGGGCGCCAGCGTTTCCGTAGTGGGCGCCGCCGGCAAACGGATCATTCCGCTCGATAAGTTTTTCACTTTGCCGGCTGAAGGAAACCTGCGGCGTGAGAACGTCCTCCAAAATGACGATCTCATCACTGAAATACATGTACCGGCTTCGAAGTTTGCGGCCCACTCGACTTATCTGAAATTCAAAGAGCGTGACTCGCTCGATTTTGCGATGGCTTCAGTAGCCGCGGCATTGACGCTGGGCGCAAGTAATACTGTGACTGAAGCGCGCCTGGTGCTGGGCGGCGTGGCGCCGATTCCCTGGCGCGTGCCCCGAGCTGAGGCGGCTTTGATCGGAAAGACGATGAGCGATGAAGTGCTTTTGAATATTGCCAAGATCGCTCTGGAAGGCGCGAAGCCGCTTGAAAAGAACGCTTATAAGATCCCCCTGACTCAGACACTGGTTCGGCGCGCGCTCGCCAGGGCCGCGGGAGTGAATGCTTAAGCAGAGGTGCAACTACGATGGCAAATGAAACAACTCAGCGGGAAAGCTCCGGCGAGATCACCACGAGCGTTGTTCCCCAAAGTGCCTTTTGCAGCTCACTGCGCTCGAAGAAATTTTTTATGGTTGATGCTTTGCCGACAGACGCGTCGCAGTACCTGGATGGCAGCAATCACTGTTGGTGCCGGGTGACGCAACAAGTGATCGGTCCCGATGGGGGATCGGTCCAGCCTGAGTCTTGCACGGCAGCTCGTGATTGCTACCGTTCGGCGTTTGAGGCCGGCGCGTTGTAGACTAGAGTCATAGTATCCGGAGGTGCGAAGATGAAAAGATTCTGGACGATAATGCTAGCCGGGATCGCTTGCGTAGGCGCCCTGACGTTTAGCTCTCAGGCTGAAAATACAACTATTAAAGGTGACTATGTCGAGGTCCGGACCGCCAGCGTGTTTGCCGGCGCGTGCCATTTCAATGGCGAGGTCACCACGACGGGCCGCGACGCGCTCATGGCTTGGAACGTTACTTCGGGAAAATGGAACGGAGTTGATCTGACCGGCATCCGCGCGATCGCCGTGGTTAGCTCTGATGAAAATCTCTCAAACACTCAAGCCGGTCGCCGCGCTGAATTGATCATCGACAAGTCCGCAACTCATGATCAGTCGGTCGCGATGCTCGACGCGATTAAGCGCAGCTATCGGGATGCCTTTGGTGAAATTGTTTCTGTGCGCACTGCTCCGATCACTTTTAAGCACGAAGGTAGAACTTACGAAGTCACTTCGGCTGAAGCAGCTATCAACGTCGAGGCGATGCCCAACGATTTGTGCTGCCGCATGCCGAACCTTGTCTGGTACTCCCCGCTGGTGCCTTTGACCCAGCGCAAAGTGGGATACACCGTCAGCGCACTTTATGCGGGCCACACCGTCGGCGATAACTGGGAACGGGCCGGAGAAAACAGCGCCTTCTACGGAAGTTTCGCCTTCTGATTTTCACTTGAGCCAACTCTTTCAGTAATGGGCCGACCGTCAGACGCGCACACTCCAACATGAACCGTTCCCGACTGCCCGAGATCGATTTACCCAATTAAGATCAAATCCTTCGTTTAGACGAGAGACTTGTCCCTCGGCGGGACAAGTGCCGCCGCTAAACGAGTGAGACACCCAACTGACGCGCATGCAATGTGACGTAAAAGAAGAGATCGACGAAAAGGTCGAGCGCCTCAGCCGCCTGATGGCCGCCGAAGGATTGGCCGGTGTGCTCATCAACACTCAACCGAACTTTGCCTGGCTGTCGGCCGGGGGGAGTAATGGCGTTGACGCAAGCCGTGAGGCGGGCGTGGGCTCCCTGCTCATTCGAAGCGATGGGCGAAAGTTTGTGCTGGCCAATCGAATCGAGTTGACCCGCTTGCTGGCCGAACAATTGAACGGGCAGGAATACGAACCGATTGATTTTGGCTGGGAGGAAGAAAAAGCAAATCCATTCCTGGCCGCGGATGTCGCACGCTCTTTGCTGGATCAGCAATTGTCCCTCGGTTCCGACTTCCCTTTGGGATCAGCCGTGCATGTCGTTGACCAGGCAATCGCGCGAGCCAGATATAAACTCACACCCGCCGAAACAGATCGTTTCAGATTGTTGGGCCGCGAAGCCGGTGAAGCGATCGGCCAGATGGCCCGGTCGCTGACGCTGGGATTATCTGAACGCGAAGTTGCCCGTCGCGCCATCGATTCGCTGGGCCGGATCGGAGCGGATTCCGTCGTCACACTTGTCGCGGCGGACGAGCGACTGCGGCGCTTTCGTCATCCGACCCCGACCAACCTCCGTTGGGACCAAACTTTGATGGTGGCTGTCTGCGCGCGCCGGCATGGCTTGATCGCCTCGCTCACGCGCATCGTTTGTGCAGGGAAAGTTCCTGACGATCTCAGCCAACGCATGCGAGCCAGTGCGGGAGTCATGGGCCGGCTCCTGGCAGCTACCAAACCCGGCGCCTCCGGGGCTGAACTGTATGAGATTGCCGCGCGTGCTTACAACGATGCGGGTTTCCCCGGTGAAGAACATCTGCACCATCAGGGTGGCGCGACCGGCTATCGCACGCGTGATTGGGTCGCCCATCCAGCATGCACCGAGCGAGTGATCGAACGACAAGCCTTCGCGTGGAACCCCTCGATCACGGGATCAAAAGTCGAAGAAACATGCATCGCTTCCCACGAGAGGGTCGAAATCATTACGACCACTCTGGATTGGCCTTCGATTCTGGTTACCGTGGAAGGTGGTTGTGAATACCGCCTGCCTGATGTGTTATCTCTCTGACATTGCTGTCACCTTCCCTCACGGTCTTAACGAAGCCATCGCCCTTTTCGAATAACGCGTCTCAGAAAAATTGTCTTGACAGATCCCTTATCCAGGGATATTGTTCGCAACTCAAACAATACCAAGTAACGGACTGATGCGTAAAATCAATACCCGGAGTTTCCACGTTGCCACGCGCACCACCTCGCGCGATCTCAACCGGCACATCGCTCTCTATCTGATCCGGGAGCATCACCGAATTTCGCGTGGAAACCTGGCGCGCCGGATGAACCTGATTCGCGGAGTAGTGAGCGTGCTGGTCCATGAGCTGATCGCCCAGGAAGCGATTCATGAAGGCGCCACGGGCGAGGCGGCGCGCGGGCGCAAGCCTACTCTTCTGCGTATCAGAACACATGACCGCCCGGTAGTAGCCGTGAACGTGCGCTTCAGCCGAACCTATCTGATGCTTTGCGATTTTTCCGGCCGGCAAGTGGCAATCGAAAGCTACGATACGGTTTTCTCGATTCCGGATCTTGTGAAAAACCTCGCCGCCGGCGTTCGCAAACTCCTGAAAAGACAGGGTCTGGGCTTAACTTGCGAGGGCATCGGGTTAATAGCTCCGGGGATGGTCGATCAGCGCACCGGAAAATTTCTGAACGCTTCGGCGTTGGGGTGGCGCGATGTCGACATTCGCACGAAGCTGGCCGCGGCGACTGGACTGGCCGTGCACATCGAAAATTCTGGCCGAGCTTCGGGCCTGGCGCAATTGTGGCTGGCTCGCGGCGCAGCGATCGGCGAACATAACTTCGTCTACATCAGCGTCGCAGATGGCGGTCGGTACCAGCGTTGCAGTAAAGGGAAAGTTGCTCAGGGCCGCAATCAGATCGCAGGCGGGTTCGGGCACATGCCACTGAACCTCGAAGGTCCACTGTGCATGAGCGGCAACCACGGATGCTGGGAGGCTTACGCGTCCAATCTCGCTACCCTGTCACGTTATTTTGGATGGAATTTGTCCAAAGATGGTCCAAAGCGTTTGCAGGACGCCGAACGAAGCTCTTTCACCGTCCTCGATATGATCGCCCGCCCTCGCAGCGGCGACGCGAAAGCAATGGCGGCGGCGCTGACTGGGCGGCAACCTGGCCCGGCCGAACTATAATGAGACGAAGACCAACATTACTTGGAGGCGCCACCAGATGAGGCCCGTTTTCGTCTGTCTTTTTCTTCTCGCGGCTTTCGCCGGCACACACGCTCAGCAAACTGGTCTAATCGCCAACACCGATGGCCGAAAGACCATCAGCCTGGACGGCCAATGGCAAACCATCGTCGACCCATATGAAACCGGCTATTACGATTATCGTTATCAACCAAGCGCGAATGGCTATTTCAAAGATGCCAAGCCAAAGACCAAAAGTGATTTGGTCGAATATGATTTCGACACTTCTGAATCGCTGAATGTGCCGGGAGATTGGAACACTCAACGAGAGCGCTTGCTGCTCTACGATGGCACCATCTGGTACAAGAAATCTTTTGACTATCAACGAAAGGAAAACACTCGTCTCTTCGTCTATTTCGGCGCGGCCAACTATCTGGCCGATGTATATCTCAACGGGGAAAAGATCGGGCGGCACGAGGGAGGGTTCACCCCCTTCAATTTTGAAATAACGAATTTGGTCCGGGAAAAATCGAATTCTCTGATTGTGAAAGTAGACAACCAGCGCCGTCGCGACGCGGTCCCAACGTCGAACACGGATTGGTGGAACTATGGGGGACTCACTCGCCAGGTCAAGCTGATTGAGACCCCGGCCAGTTTCGTCCAGGACTACTTTATTCAACTTCAAAAGGGTTCGCGAAACCAGGTCAGCGGCTGGGTAAGACTCAATGGCGCCAGGCTCGATCAAAAAGTAACAGTGCGAATCCCTGAAGCCAGGATCAGCAAGTCCTTCACTAGTGATGCGAACGGATATGCGCAAATAACCTTCAACGCTGATCTAACATTGTGGTCACCTGACAATCCGAAACTCTACGATGTGGTGATCGAAGGGGAAACCGATCGAGTGCAGGATCAGATTGGCTTCCGCAGTATTGAAACCCGAGGGGCGGAGATTCTCTTGAACGGCCGGCCAATCTTCCTGCGTGGCATTTCCATACATGAAGAAGCGCCTTTCCGCGGCGGTCGTGCCTATAGCCGCGAAGATGCAATAACGCTGCTCGGTTGGGCCAAAGAGTTGGGCGCCGATTTTGTTCGCCTGGCCCACTATCCCCATAATGAATTCATGGTGAGGGAAGCCGACAGGATGGGTATCATGGTCTGGTCAGAGATTCCCGTCTACTGGACCATCCTTTGGGAAAACCCCGCCACGCTGGAGAACGCCCGGAATCAACTGAGCGAGATGATTACGCGCGATAAGAACCGCGCCGCGGTGATCGTCTGGTCGATGGCCAACGAGACACCGCTTGGCGATGCGCGCCTGACGTTTCTGAAAAAGCTGATCGAGCACGCCAGAAGCATCGACCCCAGTCGGTTGATATCGGCGGCGATGGAACGCCATTATGTGGGTGAGCGAACGCAGATGATCGACGACCCGCTGGGAGAATACCTCGACGTGCTCGGCTGTAACGAGTATGTAGGTTGGTACGATGGCCTGCCTGAAAAGGCTGATGGTCTGGAGTGGAGAACGAAGTATCAGAAGCCGTTAATCATGAGTGAATTTGGCGCCGAAGCGCCCTACGGACGTCATGGCGATCGGCTCGCGCGCTGGACCGAGGAATACCAGGAGAACTTCTATCAACACCAGGTGAACATGTTGAAGAAGATCTCTTTCCTGCGCGGCACGTCGCCCTGGATATTAATGGATTTCCGCTCGCCCCGCAGGCCTTTGCCTGGCATCCAGGACTTCCACAACCGCAAGGGATTGATCTCTGACCGCGGTGAGAAGAAAAAAGCATTTTACGTAATGCAGAAATACTATCAGGAGTTGAAAGAAACGTTACCGAAGTGAGGGAACAATAGTTGAGAGCAGAGTATTTCACAAGACTTCTATGTTTGGCTTTCCTGCTGACTGGCGCGTCCGCTCTGGCGGCGCCGCGAGTCAAGGTACTGAAAGTTTCAATCACGAATCCTACCGACCAGATTCGTCTGCATGAAAACATCGTCCTCAGCGTCGCGGACTTAAAACGCGTCGCGCCTGATTTCAAAGCGGGCGATGTAATAGTCGCCACCAGCGACGCCGCCACGCTCGAGGAAGATGCGCGGACTCTGCAAACGATTGAGTTGCCTTCGCAGGCCGACGATCTGGATGGTGACAACAAATACGATGAACTCGCATTCCAGATCGAACTGAAACCGAGACAGACGCGGATAGTGACGATCGCCTATGGCGAAACTGCGACCATGCAGCGCTTGCGGAGTCATTACCCTAACCGTACCGCAGCGAAATTCACGATGAAGTTCGACGGCCTCGCCTGGGAATCCGAAGCCAACGCCTGGCGGATATATTTCGACAAGCGAAATGCGATCGATTTCTTCGGGAAACGCCGGCCCGGCCTTTACCTCGAAATGTTTGGCGCGCCGGAGTACGTCTATCATTGGGAGTCGCCGCTGGGACGCGACATTTACCGAATCGGCGATGCGATCGGAATCGGCGCCGTGGCGGCGCTGGTTGACGGCAAGGTGGTAAAGGTTGGCGACGTTGCCGATCGCAAGTGGCGAATCATCAGTGCCGGGCCGGTGCGCACGATGGTCGAACTCACTTACAAAGGTTGGAAAGTCGGCGGCCGCGAAGTAAACCTCACCAGCCGCATGACGCAATGGGCCGGCAAGCACGGCTTCGAACATAGCATCACCGCGGAAGGCGCAGACGGTTTGACGCTGGTCACCGGAGTGGTCCGTCATCCCGGCCTGGAAGAAAAGGTTTTTGCGCCAACCGCAGCCGAACCTGCCCTAGTGCGCGCCTGGTGGGGACACCAGGTGGAAGAGGAAGGGCCGCCCGCTACCGCCATCCACAATCTCCCTGATCAAAATCTCGGGCTGGCGATCATTGCATCAGGCCGCGCCAGCAAAGTCGCCCCGGACGATGCGCTCAATTTCCTGGTGCAACCGCAATTCATCAACGGAAGGGCTAGTTGGTATGTACTCGGCGTGTGGGACCAGGAGAACAGCGACAACCTGACTATTGATGCCGGTGCAGCCGACAGCAGATTCCGCTATGGCACCCTGCAATTGCCTGAGACGACGCCGAAGACGGTTGATGCTTTCGTCGCACTCGCGCGCGAGACGAGCCGACGGCTCACGCAACCGGCGCAGGTAACACTTCTCTCCAAGAGCGGCGCGGCGCAATCCGCTCCGCCCGATACGCTGCAACCGGCAAAGAAAAAAAGTTATCAGGAAGCGATCAGCCTCCTGCGACAGTCGGCCGAACGCACGGCCACAAAGTGGGAACCGATCGTTTCACAGACTCCGGCGGAGGAATTTACTTCCGGGAAAGGGCTGGGCTTCTTCACCGAAGGCGATGGCCAGAATGGGGAGTGGAAAGAACAGAAGGGTTTCTTCTGGACGGGCAACTTCTGGGTCGGCGAATTGTGGCAACTGTATGGCAAGACCAAAGATGAGCGCTTCCGCCGTTGGGCCGAGCTTTGGAATTCGCGACTGCTCGGGAAGGAAATGACGGAGAATCACGACACGGGGTTTCTTAACTACTACTCCTCTGTCAAAGGTTATCAGCTAACGAAAGATGCGAAGTATCGCGCCGGTGGTTTGCGCGCGGCGGAGCGTCTGAAGCAGCTTTACAATCCGACGACTGAGCTGGTGGCGGCCTGGGGCGTCAATGGCGACGACACGATCATCGACACCATGATGAATCTGCAAGTCTGGTGGTGGGCGGCGCGGGAAACAAACAATCCCGAGTGGCGCGCGCTGGGTTTGAAACATGCGCTGAAGTCGGCTGAATGGCTGGTTCGTAAAGATGGTTCGGTCGCGCAATCGGTACATTACAATCCCGGCGACAATCGACAGGAGTTTTATTCGTCGCAAGGAGCAAACGCTTCACTCAGCTTTCCGAATACCGCCCGCCCCGGGGAACAAGTCTTCACGCACACGCATCAGGGCTTTGCCGCGGACACTACCTGGTCGCGTGGCGCGGCCTGGGCCCTGTATGGCTTTTCAGTTGCCGCGGCCGAGACGAAAGATCCGCGCCTGTTGAGTACAGCGGAAAAGATCGCCGGCTATCTTCTTGATCGCCTGCCCGAAGACGGCGTGGCTTGGTATGACTTTGTCGATGAAGGCGTTCACTTCCGTAATCGAGACGCTTCGGCCGCGGCGATTATGGCCGGTGGGCTGTTACGCTTGTCTGAGGTGACGGCCGACCGCGCGCAATCGGCAACCTATCGCCGCGAAGGCGAGCGCATCGTGCAGTCGCTGATCGATCGATACCTGACGCCGGTCAGTGCTGATGATAAGACACCTCCGGGGTCTTTGCGCCACGGCTCGAGCACGCGGCCCAGCGACGTGATGCTGGTGTATGGAAATTATTATTTGCTCGAAGACCTGCTTTGGCTCGACGAGCACAAGCAGAACTGAGTCGTATGTGACGTTTAGAAGCGGGCTACCGCCCGCTTAATCGGGCAGTAGCCCGACTCTAAACAACGAATTGTGAGTAATCAGAAAGGGTAATCATGAGTACGCAGATGAAGGAAACAAAAGATCAACTGATCTTTCGCGGAACTAACCAGCGGAAGGGCAGACATACTTCGATCACGCCAGAGAACAGCTCAATGAAGCACCTGGTTTATGGCCGCGTCATGCTGGATCAGGAAGTACCGCGCGTGGCCTTCTCAACCGGCGGGCTCGAATCCGGTCTCATCTGCCTGTCCGGTGAATGCACCATTAAGGCGGAGGGGCAGACCAACAAGATCGAACAATACGATTCCATCTATCTACCTCGCGATACCGAGGTCGAGATCACGACCGAGAGTGCGGTTGATCTGGTCGAATGCGCCGCAGAGGTTGAACAGAAATATCCGCTGCAGTTGGTGCGCTATGCAGACGTCGAAAAAGACAGCTCACTGAAGTTCAAAACTGGTGGAGCATCGAATTCGCGCACGGTGAACATCACGCTCGGAAAGAACGTCGAAGCAGGACGCATCCTCGCCGGCTTTACTACTTCCGAGCCGGGTCACTGGACCAGTTGGCCGCCGCATGAACATGCGGCAATCCTCGAAGAGCTCTACGTTTATTACGACATGCCGGCGCCTTCGTTCGGGGTGCAATTCGTTTATACGAATCCGGACGAGCCGGAATTCATCGGCGTGGTGCGGGATGGCGACGCTGTGATCATGCCGAAAGGTTTTCATCCGAACGTCTCAGTGCCCGGGCATCCGATCAATTTTGTGTGGATGATGGCGGCGCATCGCGAAGTTGAGGACCGCCAATTCGGCGTGGTCACCGTGCAGCCGGGATTCGATCAAGCGGGGAGCGGCCTTGAGGCCAGCCGCAAGTAGCACAGACTTCAGTCTGTGTTCCTGACGTTAAGGGAGACGACGTGTCAAAACTCAACTTGAATGCTTGCGCATCTCGAATTCTGAACGCAAAGGGCGCAGAGGATTTCGCAGCGGAACGCACAGGTTTTCCTCCGCGACCTCTGCGAGGCACTCTGCAATTTCTGCGTTTAGTTAACCTCTCGCTGTTACTGAACCTGACCGCCGTTGCGTTTCTGCTTTTCACTTCAGCTATAACTGTTTCCGCTCAACGCAAGCCTTCCGAAGCAACTCGCCCGGTCGTCGTCATGTCGTCGCAGTCGCTTGACGATCTCAAACGGAAACTGCAGCCCGGCAACAAGACCGAAGAGTTGATCGACAGCGCGGGCATGCAGATTCGCGTGGCGGTGCAACACGAAAAAAACAAGACGGGCGCGGCCGCCGAGCTGCACGACGCCTCGGATGATGTCTATTACGTGCTGGATGGCGGGGCGACGCTGGTGCTTGGCGGCAAGCTTGACGCGCCGAAAGAGGCCGAACCCGGCGAGTGGCGCAGCCCGCGCATCATCGACGGCAAGACATTCGAAATCACCAAAGGCGATCTCGTCTTCGTGCCGCGCGGCACGCCGCATCAACGCAGCACTCCCAACAAAGACTTCACCATGATCCTGATCAAGATTTACGCGGAGCCGCTGAAGCCGGGAGCACCGAAGCCAACGTCTTTGAGCCTAAAACCATGAGGGAAGAAATCGTGGAGGCGGAACAAGCAGCAGCTTTGCCCAAGTCTCTAAGCGAAATATCGCCGCCTTCATCCGCGGGATCGAGCATTACCGGCGCCGTCATCGCTGCTGAAGCCGGCGGGATCGGATCGCGCATTGGCCGGCTGCGTTGGTCGATCTGTGCGCTGCTTTTTTTCGCCACGACGATCAACTACATCGATCGACAGGTGCTGGGGATTCTCTCAAAAGATCTGCAGGTGGCGCTTCATTGGAACGAATTCGACTATGGCAACATCGTGGCCGCGTTCAATGCGGCGTATGCGCTGGGCCTGCTGGTTGTCGGCCGTCTGATCGATCGCTTCGGCACGAAGATTGGTTACTCAGCAGCCTTGATCATCTGGAGCATTGCCGCGATGGGCCATGCTCTGGCCCGCTCGGCTTTTGGTTTTGGGATCGCCCGAGCAGCCCTCGGCATCGGCGAGTCGGGAAATTTTCCGGCCGCGATCAAGACGACCGCGGAATGGTTTCCCAAGAAGGAGAGAGCATTCGCCACCGGCATCTTTAATGCCGGATCGAATGTCGGCGCCATCGTTGCCCCGCTCACAGTTCCCTGGATTGCGATCAACTGGGGGTGGCAATGGGCCTTTATCCTGACCGGCGCGATAGGTTTGTTGTGGCTCGCCTTCTGGATTCCGCTGTATGCGAAACCCGAAGCTCATCCACGCCTCTCGAAAGCAGAACTTGCTCACATTCAGTGTGATCCACCGGATCCAGCGGGCGCGCGAGTTCCCTGGCTCAAACTAATTCCGCACCGCCAGACCTCGGCTTTCGCGATCGGGAAATATATGACTGACCCGATCTGGTGGTTCTATCTCTACTGGATTCCAAATTTTCTACGGCAAAATCACGGCCTGGATCTTTCCACGATCGGCTTGCCATTGATCGTGATCTACGTGATCGCCGACGTGGGCAGCATTGGCGGCGGGTGGCTGTCTTCGACGCTGATCAAACGCGGTTGGTCAATCAACGCGGCGCGCAAGACAGCGATGCTGTTGTGCGCGCTGGCGGTCACACCGATTATCTTTGCTGCAAAGGTGAAGAGTCTTTGGGTTGCGGTCGGACTGGTTGGGCTGGCTGCGGCAGCACATCAGGGTTGGTCGGCGAATATTTTCACGATGGCCTCTGACATGTTCCCCCGTCGCGCGGTAGGTTCGGTCGTCGGCATCGGCGGCATGGCCGGCGCCTTTAACGGCGCGACCATGGCGGTAATAGTCGGCTACATCCTCGAAGTCACGCACAGCGATTACCGAATCCCATTCTTGATCGCCGGATCGGCATACCTAATCGCGTTGCTGATCATTCACCTGCTGGCGCCAAAGATGGAACCCGTGAATTACGTCGACGCCGTAGCGGCCAAACCATTTTCACTCGGCACGATCGTAGGTTTTGGATTCATGGGGAGCATCTTCGGTTCATTTGCCGGCTGGTGCACGGGGCTGCTTTCGAGAGTGTCAGGTTCCGGCCTGCTGAAGTACATGGCCGTCGGCGCGGGGGTGGGTGTGATTACCGGCATCATCAGCGGCATGGTGATTACGAGCGCTGGTAGAAAAGCAACGGACTTGAAATAGCGCGAAAGTGTTTAGTTCTGGCCTAGTGAAAGGTCTCTCTTAGCGTCCGCGAAGCGGACGACTGAAAATAGCCCAGCACTTCAGTGCTGGGTGCAGGGTGCGTTTTGATCGTAAGCCCGTGAAACGGGCGACAGAACGCTGTCTCGGATCGGTTTCGGTAAGTTCAGCCGTCCGCAACGCGAACTCACGGCTGTTTCTTTATGAATATTCTCGACGCATTTAGGCTTGACGGCAGAGTCGCGCTGGTAACCGGTGCGTCTACCGGACTGGGCCAGGCGATCGCGCTCGCGCTGGCCGAAGCAGGCGCCGACGTAGCCTGTCACGGCAACACTCATGCGCCGGACGCAACCTGTGAAGGTGTTACCAACGCCGGTCGCAAAGCTCTGGCGCTGACCGGCGACCTGGGCGATCGAGACACGCCGCGACAGTTGATCGATACAACTATTGCGCACTTCGGACGGCTCGAAATCCTGGTTAACAATGCGGGAACTATTCGCCGCTCGCCCGCGACCGAGCATTCGGAAGAAGATTGGGCGACCGTTATTGAAGTAAATCTTTCCAGCGTCTTTCGGATGGCCCAACTCGCCGGCCGCCACATGATCGAGCGCGGCAGCGGAAAGATTCTTAACATCGCATCGCTGCTTTCGTTCCAGGGCGGCGTCACCGTGCCGGCATATGCCGCTGCAAAGGGCGGCGTGGCCCAACTGACTAAGGCGCTGGCAAATGAATGGGCCGCCAGAGGGATCAACGTTAATGCGATCGCCCCGGGTTACATGCGGACCAACAATACGCGCGCGCTGCAACAGGACGAGACGCGCAACCGCCAGATACTCGAACGCATCCCCGCCGGCCGTTGGGGCGAGCCTTCTGACCTGGGCGGCGCCGCGGTGTTTTTGTGTTCAGCCGCGAGCGACTATGTGAACGGCCACGTGCTGTTGGTTGACGGCGGCTGGATGGGGAGATGAGGCCGGTTGCTCGGAGTACCGCCTTCAGGCGGAATATTATGGGAAATCAAGCCCGCCTAAAGGCGGAACTCCAAACGATAATGTTGAGAGTCTTCCTATCCACTCTCATTCTGCTCTTCGCGACCAATCGCCTGCCGGAGTATAGCGCGCAAACCCTGCGCGGCGACGCTAACACAAAGGATCGACTGGTCGAGATCATTGAAGCCTTATCTCTCGATAAAGAAATCACAGCCTTCTTCGACCAGGAGATGGCCGCACATCTCGGCGACATAAAGTCTTACGATCCCGCACCGGCTAAAGTCTTCAATGCCGGCACAACCGGAGAATATACCTGGGGCAGCTTTGCTAATGCAGTCGGCGCGTATGCAGCCTTGCGGGAAAAGCGCACGCTGGGCGACCGCGATCTCGCGCGTGAGGTGGGCCAGATTGGTTTGCTCGAGCATCGTCTGAAAGGAACCCGCTTCTCGCAATTGTATGGCGTGCTGGCGCTGCGTTTCTTTGGCCGTGACTTGAACAGCAATCCGGTGTGGCAAAGCCTTAACGAGGAGCAACGCGCGAATTGGCGGCAGTGGCTCGACGTCTCTACTTTTTACAATCCGCAGACGCAGCAGGTCATTAACCTTCCCGAAAATTATCTGGGCGTGGCGGCGCGCATCGCCAGTGTCAGTTACCAGCTTGGCCTCCTCAAAGATCGAGCTCTCGTCGACGGCGTAGTCACCCGGGCGGCGCGGCCCTTCGCGAACAGCGGGATTTATTCCGACGATGCGCCACCCACCGGCCGCTTCGATCGCTACTCAAACGAATACGCGCGCTTCGTTTGGGAGGCGGCGGAAGCTGTCGATCGCAAAGACATTCTTGACGCGGTCCGGCCTTCGCTGAAAGAGCAGATGCGTCTGTGGTGGGACCTGGTTCTGCCCGATGGTTACGGATATGCATGGGGCCGCAGCATGGGCGTCGTCAGTTACATGGACACGATGGAGATTGTCGGCTTTCTCGCGGCGCATCCAGAATTTCGGCCGGCGCCCCTGGAGCAATTGGCCAGCGCTTACTATCAGGCGTGGCGTTGGCTGCGACATGATTATAATGACAAGTCACACGTGCTCTCGGTCTTCGCCTTTGGTCGCGGCAACTATTCCTACATCACCCGCGAACGCGAATGGCAACAGACCATAAACTTCTTTGGCAAAGGCGCGCTGGCCCATGCTCGATTCATGGATGCGCTCAGACGTGAGCAGGTATCAACCTTTCCCGCGGAGATTGTGCGGCCCGACGTATCGCGCTTTGTGTTCTTTCGCAAAGGTGATCGGCCGGCCGGAGTCTGGCTCGTAAGACAAGGGCTGGTCTATTTCACTCTGCCGATTACGACCGGCACCAAGCCGGGCGTCGCCGACTATCTACCCGCGCCGCACGGCCTGGACGGATTTGCGAATCCAGTCGAGCAGGTTTATCCGTCGCTCGTCCCGTTCCTGCAACTGGCCGACGGCCGGACGCTGGTAACAACTGACGGCGCAGACGAAATCGAGCCGGGGGTTGATGGCAAGTCTCTGCGGGTGGTTTGGCGACGCTGGGCCCAACTGGGTGGCAAGGCCGGTCAGCTTGTCGATCCACGGATCACGAGTGAAGTGATCTGGCGTATTGATGGTTCAACGCTCACTCGCGACGAAACCTTAAGATCAGAGGAAGACGTGACGCTATCTCGCTGGTGGGTCGCCCTCCCCAGCACATTCAACCGCGACACGCAGCCGGCTGGACCGCGGCGCCAGGACTTCCTTATGAGCGAGAACTCCGGCCTCCTGGTTACCGTCAATGCCGACTGGCGAGTGAGCAGTTCGGTTTGGACGCCTGGCGATGGCACCCTTGGCCGAGGGGCACGCCGGCCGGTACTGCTTCATTTGATTTACGAGTCGCCGCGCTTGCACCTGCCAGCGCAAAAGACTATGCATTGGAGCATGACGATCAAGTTTGAAAAAGTCCCAGGGCCTTAGTTCGATCACGTTTGGTATCATCAAACCGGAAAAAACGACAATGTCAGCTATCGTACAAACAAAAGCACAACACACGGACTGGGCCAGTATCCCGGTCGAACAACTGGAAGAAGGCATCCAGCGGCAAATGATCGTCGGCGAGAACTTAATGATCTGCCGCCTTCGCATTGCTCCGAACGTGACTACGCCGGCGCACGATCACCCTCACGAACAAATGACCTTGGTAGAGCGTGGCCGCGCGCTCTTTACTATCGGCAACGAAGAACGCATCGCCCAGGCGGGTGACGTGCTTCACTTTCCCGCAGGCACCTGGCACGGCGCGACGATGCTGGACGAAGAGGTAATTCTGGTGGACATTTTCTCGCCCATAAGGGAAGACTTTCTGAGTTGAGAACCCCGGGTCGTTTAGAGTCGGACTACCGCCCGCTTTGGTCGCGCAGTAGCCCGACTCTAACAGTCATCTCGGTAGGTAAATCACAGACTGATGAGTCTAACCATCAAGGCCAAGGATAACTGCCGCTGGGATCTGGTGAGTCTCGGGGAAGTCATGCTGCGTCTCGATCCCGGCGACGCACGAGTCCACACGGCGCGAAGTTTCCAGGTTTGGGAAGGTGGCGGCGAATACAATGTCGCGCGCGGGTTGCGTCGCTGCTTCGGGATGGACACGGGTCTGGTTACTGCTCTGGCTGACAACCCAGTCGGCCGTCTGGTTCAGGATCTGATCCACCAGGGCGGCGTAGACCAGTCTCATGTGAAGTGGGTTCAGTACGACGGTGTCGGCCGCAAGGTGCGCAACGGCTTGAATTTTACTGAGCGCGGTTTTGGCGTGCGCGCGGCGATGGGTTGCTCAGATCGCGGCCACACGGCGGTTTCGCAACTGAAGCCCGGCGACATCGATTGGGAAAAGATCTTCGGCGAAGAAGGCGCGCGCTGGTTTCACACCGGCGGCATTTTTTGTGCTCTGTCCGAAACGACACCGGAGGTTGCGCGCGAAGCCATGGAGTCGGCAAAGCGCCATGGCACAATCATTTCGTATGACTTAAATTATCGCGACTCGCTTTGGAGGGACATCGGCGGACCGGCGCGCGCGCGCAAAGTCAATCGTGAACTGGCGCCCTTTATCGATTGCATGCTGGGCAACGAAGAGGACTTCACGGCGGCCCTTGGGTTCGAAGTCGAGGGGCTCGACGAGCACCATGCGAAACTTGACGCGCGCAACTTTCAGAAAATGATCGAGCGCGCGATTCAGGAATTCGCGAACTTCAAAATAGTCGCCACGACGCTACGCAATGCGAAGACAGCGACTATCAACGACTGGGGCGCAGTCTGCTTCGCTGATGGCGAACTCTATCAGGCGCCCACGCGCGAAAACCTGGAAATCTTTGATCGAGTTGGCGGCGGAGATTCGTTTGCTTCGGGACTGATTTATGGTTTCCTGACGGGCAAAGGACCGCAGTGGGCCGTCGAATGCGGCGCGGCGCATGGGGCCCTGGCAATGACCACGCCGGGGGACACGACGATGGCGACCTTGTCAGAGGTTGAAAAAGTAATGAAGGGCGGCACGGCGCGCGTGGATAGATGACCCTTTGGAGTGCGCCGGCAGAGCGAAGCGGCGACGGCGCTTTGGTTTGGTTCTGCCTCCAGGCTGGTTTTATTTCATGATCGTGAAACCGCCTAAGAAGCGGAACTCCAAACAATCCAAAGCGGTGTCGCGCTTCGCTTGCCACCGCGCTCCAAATCTATGAACAAGATCGACGTTCTCCAACGCATCCGCGATACCGGCTTAATTCCAGTAGTCCGCGCCGAATCAGCCGACCAGGCCATGCGCGCAGTTGCAGCCATCATCGCGGGCGGCGTGAGCGTGCTGGAAATTACCATGACCGTTCCCGGAGCGATTGATGTGATCGAAAAGCTGGCCGCAGCCTTTGGCAGCGAAGCATTGATCGGGGCAGGCACTGTGCTCGATCCGGAAACCGCGGGCAAATGCATTCAGGCCGGTGCGCAGTTCATTGTCAGCCCCGCCGTCAACGAAGAAACCATAGCCTGCTGTCGAGCCAATGACGTTGCCGTCTTCCCCGGCGCGCTGACCCCGACTGAAGTTGTGCGCGCATGGAATGCTGGGGCCGACGCGGTAAAGATTTTCCCGGCGGGCGCGGTCGGCGGCGCCAGCTATCTGAAAGCATTGAAGGCGCCGCTGCCGCAAATCGAGCTCATTCCCACTGGCGGCGTTTCGCTAAAGACAGCCGCGGATTTCATCAAGGCGGGCGCGATGGCCCTCGGCGTCGGCGCCGACCTGGTCGATCCGAAAGCCCTGCACGAAGGCAACGAAGAATTGATTACCGAACGCGCGCGACAGTTCCTGGAGATCGTGCGCGAAGCACGACGGAACTGACTGCTCAGGGCAGGACGGTCCTGCTCTCCTTCATAATCACCATGACACACAAATTATTCCTGATCGCTCTCTTGTTCTTTCTCTGGCTGCCTGTCTCTGCGCAAACCACTGACAACTATCAAGCCGGTCCCGATTCAATGCCACAGGCCGGTGTGCCAAAAGGCGAAGTACTCAAATTCACTTTCGATCAGTCAAAGATCTATCCCGGCACAACACGCGATTACTGGATTTACGTCCCAACCCAGTACCAGCCGGACAAGCCGGCGTGCGTTTATGTGCAACAGGACGGAATTCGATTTCAAGCGCCGACGGTGTTCGACAATTTGATCAATCGCAAAGAGATGCCGGTGACCATCGCCGTCTTTGTAGCACCCGGCGTCGTGAAGGCCGCGGACGCCAACACTGCTCTCGATCGGTTCAATCGCAGTTTCGAATACGACGGACTGGGTGATGCCTACGTGCGTTTCCTACTCGACGAATTGCTGCCTAACGTCGAGACGAAAAGGGCCACGGATGGCCGCGCGATAAACCTTTCGCACGATGGCAGAGACCGCGCGATTGGCGGGGAAAGCAGTGGCGCCATCGCCGCTTTCACCGCCGCCTGGGAGCGGCCCGACGCTTTTTCGCGAGTGTTCAGCGCGATTGGCACATACGTCGATCTCCGCGGCGGCATGCGTTATCCAACTCTAATTCGCAAGTACGAGCCGAAACCCATCCGCATCTTCATGCAGGATGGCGCCAACGATCTCAATCTTTATGCCGGCGATTGGTGGATGGCTAACCAGACCATGGAACGCGCGCTTAGCTTCGCCGGCTATGAAGTGCAGCACGCGTGGGGCGATGGCGGTCACAACGGCAAGCACTCGACGATGATCTTTCCCGACGCGATGCGCTGGTTGTGGAAGGACTGGCCCAAGGCGGTGAAAGGCGGCCCGACCCGAAACGACATGCTCGCGAGCATCCTGATCCCAGGCGAAGACTGGCAGCTTGCCAGTGAGGGGCACAAGCTCGTCGAGGGTCCAACCACGAACGCCAAAGGCGAAGTCTTCTTTAATGACGTGACGAACAGCAAGACTTATAAGATCGGACTCGATAACAAAGTCGCGGAGCTTGCTGATTCAAAGAAAGGCCATGGCCAGGCGTTCGGTCCTGACGGCAGACTCTATGCCGTGACGAGGGGCGAGCAGAGAGTACTCGTCTACGACTTGAATGGGAAAGCGACTGCTCTCACTAAAGGCTGGGCTGGTAATGACATCACCGTGGCTCATAACGGAAACATCTATGTCACGAATCCTCCGGCCGATAATGCGATCGGACAGAGCAAAGTCTGGCTGATCAAGCCGAACGGCGAGAAGATCGTTGTCGATACCGGATTGAACGACGCGAGCGGCGTCACCCTGTCTCCGGATCAGACTCTGCTTTACGTGGCGGACTATCGCTCACATTGGGTTTACAGCTATCGCATCAAAGCTGACGGTACACTGGAAGACAAACAACGCTTCTACTGGCTGCACGTTCCTGATAGTTCCGACCAAAGCAACGCCGGCGGCATTCGCGTCGATCGCGAAGGCCGGCTGTATGTCGCCACCGCGATGGGTATACAGGTCTGCGACCAGGCAGGGAGAGTGCAGTGCATCCTGCCAACGCCCAATAACCGGGTTTCGAACTTGACGTTCGGCGGCGAGCACTTTGACACGCTCTACGCGACGTGCGGCGATCGAGTGTATAAGCGCAAGCTGAAAGTCACCGGCGCCAACGCCTGGGACACACCGAACAAACCGGCGGCGCCGAGAATGTGATAGAAGGAATCAGCATCGATCCGAGTCCCGTAGGGACGTGATGTTTATAGTTGAAATAGCCCGTTTTTCTTATCTTAGCCCCAATAGGCGCACATTTCGCTCTTAAAGGAGCTTGTGTTCGCAAGCTCGGGTCGTGTGCTATAAACATTCGGCTCCGAACGGAGCCGCGACAAGAGTAGCCAGATCATGATTCGACCATTTCGCGGAGTTCATCCACAAATTCATTCGACAGCATTCATCGCCGACAGCGCGCAGGTAATCGGCGACGTGCACATAGGCGAGCAGGCTTCCGTCTGGTTCGGCACCGTGGCGCGCGGCGATATGTTCTACGTCCGCATCGGCGATCGCACCAACGTGCAGGACAATTGCGTTTTGCACACGCGCACCGGCGAGTTGCCGACCATCCTGGAAGATGAAGTAACCGTCGGACACAGCGTTACTTTGCACGGCTGCTATGTCGAGCACGGCTCGCTGATCGGCATTGGATCGATCCTGCTTGACGATGTGCGGATCGGAGCACAGTCACTGGTGGCGGCCGGGTCTCTGGTCTCTCCAGGAACAATAATTCCGCCGCGTTCGCTCGTGATGGGAATGCCGGCGCGAGTTAAGCGGCCGCTGACTGATGAAGAGGTCTTGAATCTTGATCGCTACTGGCAGAACTATGTTGAGTACTCAGCGGCATATCTCAACGAGAAGCAATAAGGCCATTTTCTATTTCTCATTTCCATTTTTCATTGACCATTGTTACAGAACCGGGAGCGGTAGCGACCGGATGCTACGACTCAACCAAGGTTATAGATGGCTGGCTTTGTGATTGAGACCGCAGGTTTGCTAACTCGGTATCCCTGCTTAGTTGAGTGCTGGCATCCGGTCGCTACCGCTCCCGGTTCTGTCCCGCACTCTTTCTTGATGGGCATTTAGGCGTGCTTCTCTTGCGCAGCCGGCTCAGGCGTGGGCACCGGCAACACATCGCTCTTGTAACCGCAGTCTTCATTTGCGCAACGGCGCGTCGTGCCTTTCTTGGTCGTCTTCTCCAACAGGAATGGCGCGCTACACTGCGGACACTTTTCGATCACTGGCTTGTCCCAGTAGACAATTTCACACTTGGGATACTCAGCGCAGCCGTAGAAAATCTTGCCGCGCTTCGATCGCTTGACGATGATTTCGCCCTTGCATCCCGGCCGCGGACACGCCACGCCGGTGGTCTCGCGTTTGATGTACTTGCACTTCGGATAGTTCGAGCAGGAGATGAATTCGCCGAACCGTCCCTGACGCTTCACCAGTTGGGCATCATCAACCGGGCACTTTTCATCCAGGACTTCCGGCGGCGCCGAGACCTGGCCGCTCTTGGAAATCTTGCGAATGTTGCGACATTCGGGATAGCCCGAACAACCGTAGAACGGTCCGAACCGGCCACGCTTTAACTGCATTTGCTTGCCGCAGAGCTCACAGACCTCGGGCTCTTCTTCTCCGTCTGTGGTCGCCGTCTGGGCGTCGGCGACGGCTACTGGTTCCGCGTCACGCGTCGCGCCGCATTCAAGGCACTTAAGATACTTGCCGAAACGGCCGAGCTTTTGCACCATCCCCGGCGTGTTGCACTTCAAACAAACTTCGTCGGTAGGCGTCTCTTTCGTCTTAACGTCGGCGGAATACTTTGTAAATTGAGCGAGGTCCAGCTTGAACTTGTCGTAGAATTCGGTAAGGGCATCGGTCCATTTAAGCTTGCCCTCCTCAATTTCATCGAGTTCCTGTTCCATCCTCGCGGTATAAGTCTCATTAAAGAGATCGGCAAAGCCGCCGTCGATCAAAACGTCGTTTACGGTCTTGCCGAGGGCCGTCGGATGAAAGCGTCCTTCCTTCTTTTCGACGTACTCGCGATCCTGGATCGTGGTCATGATGGCCGCATAGGTCGAAGGACGGCCGATGCCCTTCTCTTCCAGAATCTTAACCAGCGTAGCTTCGGTAAATCGCGGCGGAGGCTCAGTGAAGTGCTGCTCCGGATCGATCTTATTAAGGACCAGCGTCTCACCCTGGGTGACTCGCGGCAAGTTCCGCTCGTCCTCGTCGTCGGCCGGTTTCTCGTCGCGGCCCTCCTGGTAAATCTTGAGAAAGCCATCGAACTTGAGCACTGAACCGGTGGCGCGAAACACGAGGCGGCCCGCCCCAATGTCGATCGTCGTCTGATCGAACAGCGCCGGCATCATCTGTGAAGCGACAAACCTCTGCCAGATC
>JAWVEM010000171.1:0-8345 GCA_033856735.1 Blastocatellia bacterium | reverse complement strand
TAGAGATAACAGGTCATTAGCGTGTCTGGTGACCTGTTTGGCTGCGCTAGTCGCGCTGGCGTGCAGTCATCCGCCGCCGGGTCGGGGCGCGGGGGAAGTTGAAACGTCTCAGCAGTCGCAGACCAGCTTCAAAGTTGAAACGGTTATTCCCAATCTGGAAGTAGTCTGGTCGATTGTTTGGGCGCCGGATGGGCGGATGATTTTCACTGAGCGGCCGGGCCGCGTGCGCGTCTATGAAAATGGAAAGCTGCGGCCACAGTCGCTCTTCACGGTTCCCGATGTCGAGCCAAAGGGCGAGAGCGGACTGATGAGTGTGGTGCTGCACCCGCAGTTTGCCTCGAACCATTTGCTCTATCTGTCTTATGCCTACAACACCGGCGGGCAACTCGTGCGCGTAGTGCGTTATCGAGAGACGCCGGCCGGCTTAACCGATCGCAAAATCATCATTGAGAACATTCCGGCGGCGCAGTTCCACGCGGGATGCCGTCTGCGGTTTGGACCTGACGGCAAGCTTTACATTACGACGGGCGATGCGACGCAGCGGGAGCTGGCGCAAAAGCTCGATTCGCTGGCGGGAAAGATTCTGCGGCTAAATGATGATGGATCCGTGCCGCCCGACAATCCGTTCATTAGCACGGCGAATGCCCGGCCGGAGATTTGGAGTTACGGACATCGCAACCCGCAGGGTATCGACTGGCAGCCTGGCACGAATCTTTTGTGGGAGACCGAACACGGGCCCAGCGGCTTCGACGGACCGGGCGGTGGCGACGAGGTCAACATCGTCGAGCGCGGCAAAAACTACGGATGGCCGGTCATTCATCATCGGGCGACTCATGAAGGCATGGAGTCACCCATGCTGGAGTACACGCCTGCTTGCGCGCCCGCGAGCGGGATGTTCTATCGCGGGTCGGTGTTCCCGCAATTCAAGGGTAACTTTTTCTTTGGCTGCCTGGTGGGCCGGCGAATTATTCGCGTCGTGGCCGACGGGCGGAGCGTCGTCAGTCAGGAGAATTTGCTGGAAGGCAAGTATGGACGGATTCGTGATATTGCTGAAGGCCCGGATGGATTTATTTATTTTTCGACGTCGAATCGGGATGGGCGCGGGCAGCCGGCGGCGGATGATGATCGGATTTTGAGGTTGGCGCCGGTGAAGTGAGGAGCGTTTACCGGAGCGCGGACATTCTGTCCGCCTGAGCGCGTAGCGCGAACACCCTAACGCGATCCTCCCCAAAACGTGAGCGTGCTGCGCACGCTGGCGGACAAGATGTCCGCGCTCCTTAAAATCACCATTAAACTTTTTGGGCTAAGACTGCTGATTTGCTCCAGCCGATGGCTTGGAACCTGGGGAAGCGATAGTGGCTTACTACCTGGAAGTACCGATCGGTAGTTTCGGTAACTTCATGTGGTGGATGGGTCTTAAACCGAAACAGCATTTCCAGGAACGCGGTGACCGGCGTCGGCCGCATCGGCAAGTGCAGTAAATGCCCGCCCGGCGCAAGCACCCGCGCCAGTTCGCTCAGACCTTCGTCGAGCGGCACATACTCCAGAACTCCACTCGTCAAAACCAGATCGAAAGCTTCGTTGGCGAAGGGCAAAGCCAGGACGTTGCCTTGCGCGAATCGCACTGCCTGTTCGCTTGGATTGTTTTTCTCGACGTACTTCTTTGCAGTGGCCATGGACGAAGCGGAAAGATCCACCGCCGTGAGCTTGACCGGGACTTTCAGCTTTCGCAGCAAAGCCAGAGTCAGGGTTCCTGTACCGCAGCCGGCATCGAGGACGCTGGCACCGGGAAAGACCGGCAGCGGGTGAGCATCGAAATACTGATCGAGTGAGCGCCCGTAACCATTCAACTTAAAAGTGAGGTCGTAAATACCTTCGATGCGATCATAGAACGAGCCGGCGCGGGCATGGTTCTTGGTTGCGGTCAATACGTATTCGGCCATTTGATTATTGCTGATTGCCTGGAATTTATACGGCCATTGAAGCCTAGTCAGGCCCCGTCGTCAAGAAAACATGAACCTAAAACGACGGGCCATTTTAGCTCGGCAACCGGAATTACTCAAACCAGACCTCTGATCGAAGCCAAATTAGCACGAAGTAAAGGTGATCTGCGTCTTTGGCCGCAAGAAAGCGTGAATCGAGGCGTTCTGCAAGCGTCGGTAGATTGTCTCGCGAGGGAGGAAATAAAACGATGCGGAAAAGAATGTGGGTGGGTTTTGGTTTGGGGATGGCCTTCGTTGTGCTCGCCGGGTTGGCGCTGGCATATGGTTCGCGGAACGCTCAGGCAGATCGTGGGAAGGCGAATCTGCTCCCGGAAGAGTCGACTGCGGAGTCGGTAATCGCTGAAAACGGATTCTCGGTAGACGTGCTGGTGGACGGGCGCACTTTGGCGGAATACGCCGCGCGCGGTCGTCGTTACGTGGAAGCGCTGGAGAATGCCGAGTACGAGTTGCGCATTCATAATCCGACGGGTTCGCGGGTGGCAGTGGCCCTGGCGGTCGACGGTTTGAACTCGATCGACGCGCGTCACACCAGCGCCTGGGACGCGCATAAATGGGTGATCGAACCTTACGGAACGATTCACGTGCGCGGCTGGCAAATGAGTGGAGAAAACGCGCGGCGCTTTTACTTCACGACCGAGCGCGATTCCTACGCGGCGAAACTGGGCCAGGCGTCGAACCTTGGTTTGATCACGGCGGTTTTCTTTCGTGAACGACGGCCGGTTACGATTATGCCGATCACTCCCGATCAATCGCGACCTCCTTATGAAACAGAAAATCGCAGCCGCGATGAGCGCTCGGCGCCGGAACCGAAGAGCATGGGAGACACTACCGCGCGCAGCGAAGGCGGTCGCGACGCGGCCAAGTCGCGCAGCGTGCCATCGTCCCCGCCGCCGGACGATGAATCAGCGGCCACCGGCATCGGGCGTTCGGTACGAAACGATGTGCAGTGGATCAAAATGGATTTGGATTCGCGGCCGGCCGGCGAGATCGTGATTCGTTATGAATATCGTGCGGCGTTGGTACGTCTGGGAATTATTCCCCGCGATTACCCGAGACCGGACGTGCTCGATCGTCGTGAACGCTCGCAGGGTTTCGAGCCGAAGTATTGTCCGCAGCCTTGAAGAGTGAGGATGGAACGCATGCAAGCAGCGGGGGCAAGCCCGCCTTCCGGACCTTGAGCTTAATCAAGTCGAGATAGTGATTTCTGATTGAAAGGGGGCAAGGTTGGAGCTTTCGGAGCAATGGATCAATGGCAAAGCCTCTCAGGTTAGGAAGGCGAGCTTGCCCCCGCTGCTTCGCTCCAGCTTTACCGCCTCTTGAGGTTCGAGTCGTATAGCTGCCGGTAGGCGCGGTAGTAGGACATCACTTTGAAGACGTAGTTCTTTGATTCGCTGAATCCGACTTCCGAGGCGAAGACGCCTTCGTCTCTTTGATTTGTGCGGCCGAGCCAGCGCGCCACGTTGTCTTCGCCGCCGTTGTAGGAGGCGGCGATCGCTTCCGGCAGCCCGGCGAACATTCTTGAAAGCTCGCTCAGGTATTCACTGCCGACCGCGATATTTATCGCAGGCTGATAAAGCGAGTCATCGGTGACCTGATTGAGGCCGGCGCGCGTCGCATATTTCTGGGCGGCATCGATTGTCAGTTGCAAGAGTCCGCGCGCCGCCGAGGGCGACTTGGCGTTGGGCTTGAATGCGCTCTCCTGTTTCATGATGGCGAGCACCAGACGAGGATCGAGTCCGCGTTTCTTGGCTTCACTAACAACCTGAAAACGGTAAGGCGCCGGATAGTCGACGGCGTTGAGCGCGGCTTGAACCGACTGTGATCGCTCGGCGGCTTTCTGGCGCGCGGTTGCATCGTTAATCGATGCCAACCTGTTAGTGGCCAGGCCGCCGTAATAAGAATTGACGTTGTCCGGAATCATCAAATAAGTACGAATGGCTTCCTGCGTTCGGCCGGCACGATCGAGCGCGTGGGCCTTTAAGTAGAGCACTTCGTCGGCATTCGTGTTGCTCGCGGTGGTGAGGGGCTTTTGCAGTAACTCATCCGCGGTTTGCACGGCGTGCGGCCAATCCGATAAGGCGATGTCGAGCCTGAGGCGCGCGAAGACGGCGCTTGTCTCCACGGAATTCCCAGCGAATCGCTCGCGGGTGCGATCGATCCAGAGGATGGCGTCTTGTGGGCGGCCAGACTCTCGATAACCGTCGATGATGTTCAAGTGCGCGGTGTCGACACGCTCGCCATTAGGATATTTTCCCAGATACTCGGCATAGCGCGCAGCGGCTTCGGCGCCGCGGCCCATGCGCAAGAGCGACGATGCGGCAAAGTTAGAGCCTTCGCGTCCTTCTTTGGTTTGCGGATAATCGTGGGCCAGTTTTTCGTATGTCTGCCGGGCATCTTCGTAGCGCCGCTCGACATAGTACGAACGCGCCATGCCATACAGCGCGGCAGGGACGTTAGCATCGTTGGGATAGTTATCGAGGACCGCTTGCCAGTGTTCACGTGCCGGGGCGAACGCCCGGTTGGCCAGGTAAATTCCCGCGCGGCGCATGTGCTCAGCCGCGGTAATCCGGGGCGCCAGCTTTCCGTTGGCAGAGCGATCGGCGCGATCGCTGATTCGTACAGCGTTGAGCGAAGCATCGGTTGCGCTCTGAGAGTAGGCAAAGGAAACAAGAGCCAGAACCAGACAGAGGTTGGACAGTTTGTGAAAACGAAAACGTAACGAATGATCAAGCCGACCCATTTACTTCATCCTCTTCCACGATCTCGTAACTCGTAACAATATCAGCGCTGCCGCGTAAGGTCGCGGCCACGCTGCAGTACTTCGTGTCCGAAAGCTCAATCGCGCTCGCCAACGCCTGCTCGGAAACCCCGCGGCCACGCACGATGTGTTTGACGTGCAATCGCGTGTAGCTCTTGGGAAACTCCTCGCGCCGCTCGCCGCTTACTTCGATGCGATAGTCGGTAACGTGTTGCCGTTTCTTTTTCAGGATCGAAATTACGTCGACGCCGGTGCAACTACCCAGGGCGATTAGAAGGAGTTCCATGGGAGTCGCCGCGCTGGCGCGATCCGAATCGGTTTCGATCGCCTGCGCGTGCCCCGATGGGGTGACGCCGACGAAAAAATCGTTGCCTGCGAAGTGAATAGTCGCTTTCGTGTTTTTGGTAGCCATTTGGTTAGCCGCACTTCGGAAGTTTAGAGTCGGCCTATTGCCGGACCAGCAGGCGGTAGGGCGCTGCTAAACTAGAACCCTACTCTCGCGCACTTAATTCTTTGCGCAGCTCTTGCGCCGAGTCTTCGCGCAATTGTTGCTCGACCCGCTCGTTTTCCAATGCCAGCGGGACATGCCTGCGGCCCTCATCCAGACGCTGCAACATGTAATTAGTTTCGGTCCAGCTCGCACCGCGAGTGGCGGCGGCTTCGATCATCTGCAGCCGCGCTTCGGCCTCGGCCCTGCGTGACGCGCCTTCCTGCTTGAGACCGTCCAGCCGGACCCGATCGCGGCTCAACTCTTCAATCAAGACCGCGGTATCAGCAGAGTTCAAATATCGCGCCCGGCTGATGCGCCTTTCAACCAGCAGGAGGTCGCGTCGCGCGCTGGTTGTTAATCGTGAAGCGTTTAATCGCAGGGCCAGGGTTTCGCGATAGGCGTCGGCCAGCAAAGGCTGCTTCGTCTGCATGTCTTTCAGCGCGCGTCTTTCCCCGCTGGTAAGCTCGGAAAGAAAATATCCAACTTCGTCGGCGGTAATACCATCAGAGGCAAGGTGGTCGCGAAGCTGTCGCGCCCATCTGCGTCTAAACAAAACGATGACCATTGCGATTACGACGGCCGCGATCAGGGCAAATGGAATCGAGGTCAGCGCCAGAACCAGGTACACGGTCGCCGCCCCGGAGAACAAATATGCGAGCAGGAGAGCCGCGGCCGGGCCGAGGGTTATGGCAAACAGAGCAAGCCACGGCGCCATCTGCCAAAGGCGGGCGGCCTTTTTCTCGCGGACTGTCAGTTTCTTGGACTGATCGCTTTCGTTCATATAGCCGACCGTTGCTGCTCCGGTAGATTCTACGGGCCAGGGGCGAGCGATGTTCTCCGGATAAGGTAAATCATACTAGGGTGCCGAAGGACAGGCTAGTTCACGAGATCGGAAAGTCCGCTTTCTCGCGCGCCGGCCTTGTAATATGATTGGCCCGGTAGTATTAGAGAACGACGATGATCAAAACGCGACAAACTAAAGCCATCCTAATCGCCACGGTAGTTTTTCTTCTGTCGGCCGTCCAATTAGTCCAGGGCCAACGCGATGGCCGCAAAGGTGGGGGAGAGAAGCCGGTCACCGTGCCGGTGACGATTCGAATCAAGCAGAAGCGTGAAGTTGAAATGCGATTTGTGGATTACATTCTCAAAGAAGACGGGGAAGTCCAGACTATTCTTTCGATTCGCAAACCGTCTGAGAATCCGGTCACTCTGGCGATCCTGATGCAGGACGATCTGGCTTCGTCGATCTCGACCGAGGCCAAAGGGGTTGCGAATTTTGTGCGGCGGTTGCCCCCCGGCTCGCGAGTCATGGTGGGCTATATTCGCAGCGGCAGTCTCGACCTGCGACGTAAGTTCACTTCCGATCTCGAGAAGGCGGCTGCGGGCGTGCGTCCGCCGTTGGGATTGAGCAGCGCCGGTCCTTTCAATCCGTTCGTTGAAGTGATTGAGGCGCTCAGACGGTTTGATTCGCAACCGTTGGGACGCCGGGCGATCGTGCTGGTTTCCGACGGCGTCGACCTGTCGCGTGGAATCGATAGTTCATCACCGGGACAGAGTCTGGATTTGCAGCGCGCAATCACTGAAGCGCAGCGCCGTAGCGTAGCCATCTATTCAATCTATGCGCCAGCGGCTGGGGACGCCGGCGGTTTGTTGGGCGCTAACGGACAAAGTTGTCTGGCAAGACTTTCGAAAGAAACGGGTGGGCTCGCCTTCTTCGAGGGCATGGGGGCTCCAGTCAGCTTTGATCCTTTTATTAAGGAGATCGAGGCTTCGATTTCAATGCAGATAGCTTTGACTTATCTTTCCAGTCACCCGGAAAAAGGATTCCATCGCCTGGAGATCAAACCGCTGGAACGAGACGTGGAAATACGGCATCCGGCGGGTTACTCAAAGTAGCGCGCGCAATGTTCCTTTGAATCGCAGCTTGCCTGCGGCGCATCTCTTTTATCTGTATCTGCAGATCCAGCAGGTGCAGATCCAGCATCAAACGCAGATCATTGTTCAGCTTCAGCCCGCGCTGAAAATCCTTTTGAGCTTCACCATCCTGTCCCTGGCTTCGATGGGCAAAACCGCGTTCGGCAAAAACCAGCGGGTTACGATCGTCGAGCGAGATGCTCTTGTCAAAATCCGCAATCGCGAATTTTGCGTTGCCGTCAATGAGGAAGGCCCGGCCGCGTTTGAAGTAGGCTTCGGCGTCGTTGGGGTTGAACTTAATGGCCCGGTCAAAGTCGGACAGAGCGCCGTCAACATCCAGCCGATTCGATCTGATGTAACCGCGATTCAGATAGGCCTCGGTAATGTCGTGATTATTCAGCGCCAACTGTGGGTCCAGTTCGCTGGCGGCTTCGTAATCCGTAATCGCACCGTCAAGATCACCTCCGGCTCGCTTGGCCTTGCCGCGGTTTAGATAAGCGTCAGCCAGCTTTGGATCAATCGACAGCGCGCGATCGTATTCAACAATCGCTCCCGCGATATCACCCTTACTAAAGCGTTCGACACCCTGTTTGACGTGTTTTCTTGCGGACTGCTGCGCAGAGGCATTTGGTGGGCAAGCCAAGAGACCAAGAATCGCGATGAACAAGATGCGCTTCATGGTTACCTCCTTAAGGGTGTCACGGCGTTTTCAAAACACGTCGCGGCAGCCGCGTTGCCTTAAGACTTTTACTGCACAGTCGCGGGTAAGAGCGACCCGCGCGGGTCGGATGCGATGGCCATGCCATCACCAATCCTGCCAATCATTCCATGAAAGTGAATTTCGCTGCCGGACAAAACCAGAAGTACGTCTCCGGCCTGATAACGAGGGTCTGCAAGCTGGAATCGAATCACCGTCGCCTGGCCGTTGTCCTGTTCCACGGTTTCGAATGCGAAACTTTCGGCGTCGACCAGATAGGTCTGAGCGTGCTGTGCTGTTTTCTGCGAATCAGGCATTAATATTTCCTTCGAATCGATTGTAATGTATGGGGCGGCTAGTCGGGTTCGAACCGACGACCTCCTGAGCCACAGTCAGGCGTTCTAACCAACTGAACTATAGCCGCCAGATAGCATCCTTTGATCTAAAGCAATTAAGCGTCTAACTGACTGTTTACACTAGTAC
>JAWVEM010000170.1:0-7189 GCA_033856735.1 Blastocatellia bacterium | reverse complement strand
TGCCATCCATCGCATCAGAAGACCTGCGAGTAATGGACCCACGATCCCCGCTACGAACCCCGGCCAAAAGATCCACCCCGAACCCTTTCGCGAGACACTCAATTCAACCGTCATCTCAACCTCCTCTTCCTAACTCTCAAAAGTTCAAGAGTCATTGTTTACGCATCTGCGGATCGAGTGCATCGCGCAGCCCATCCCCCAGAAAGTTGAGCGAGAAAAGCATCAGCGCCATCGTCACTCCCGGAAAAATAAGCTGCCAAGGATAAATCGCCAGGCTCTGGGCGCCTTCGGCTGCCAGGCTGCCCCACGATACTCGCGGCGGCCGCACGCCCAGACCCAGAAATGACAGGAAAGCTTCACTCAGCATTACCGTCGGCACAGTTAGCGTCGCATAGACGATCACCGGACCGAGCGTGTTCGGAACCAGATGACGAAAGATGATTTTCGTGGTCGACACCCCGGTCGCGCGCGCCGCTAGAATAAATTCCTGGTTCTTCAGCGACATCACCTGCCCGCGCACGATGCGGGCCATCGTCAACCACGAGACGGCGCCGAGCGCCAGGAACAACTGGGCCAACTGACCTGTAGGCGTCTTTGCCGGCAGCAGCGCTAACAGCACAATCACGATGATCACGTATGGCAGAGAGTAGAGCACGTCGACAACTCGCATCATTAGATCGTCAATGCGCCCACCCACGTATCCAGCCGTAGCGCCGTAAGAAACCCCGATCAGGAGCGACACGATCGTGGCGATCAGCGCTACCATCAAAGATATCTGACCGCCGGAGAGGACGCGCGCCAGCATATCGCGACCGGCGTTGTCAGTGCCCATCGGATGGATCCATGAAAACCTGCCGTCCGGCCCGCGAAAAGGAGGAAACGATTTTGTCAGTGTCTGGTCTTTGGGAATGAAATCGTAAGCGTAGCCCGTAGCCTGTTTGATTATCGTGGGTCCAATGACGGCAGCAACTACAATCACAATCACGATGATCATGCCCAGCACAGCCAGCTTGTTCTTCATCAGCCGCCGCCAGGCGTCTCGCCAGAGGGAGGTACCAGCAATGACCTCACCGCTAATCACTTCGCCGACGTCCTTTTCGGCAAAGGCATACTCGGGCCCGATGAAGAGATCCGGCGGGTCCTGCGTTCCGAGCGGGGCTAAAGGTGCTTTGTTATCTTCCAAAATATTTCGCGTCGTCGCTTATCGAAATCAGACCATGACGCAAGTTAACAACTTGCGCTACATCAATACCTGATGCGCGGATCGATCACTCCGTACGAAATATCTACGAGCAGGTTGAAAATCAAAACGGTAACCGCGATGAAGGCCACTATGCCGATGATTAGCGGCTCGTCACGGTTGAAACAGGCATTGATGAAATAGTTCCCTAAGCCTGGCAGTGCAAATACTCGTTCGACGACCACGGTCCCGGTGATCAAGAAAGCCAGCGCCGGTCCGGAAAACGAAACGACCGGCAACAACCCACCGCGCAAAGCATGCCGCATCACTACCTGACGTTCACTCAAACCCTTGGCGCGCGCTGTGCGAATGTAATCCGATCGCATCACTTCCAGCATTCCCGCACGCGTGAGACGGGCGATGTAAGCGATATACAGCGCCGAGAGCGTCAGCGCCGGCAGGATAATGCTCCGGCTCGGAAACCCGTCCCACAATGCGGGCGGTAACCAGAAGAGCGTGAGCCCGAACACCAGGGCGAGCAGCGGACCCAGAACAAAGTTTGGAATCGAGATACCCAGCATCGCCAACGTCATGCTGGCGTAGTCGATCCATGAATTTTGCCTGAGCGCTGCCAGAGTTCCGGTAGTTATGCCAACCGCGAGAGCAAAAAGATAAGCACACAATCCCAGCGTGGCCGAGACCGGTAAGGCCCTGAGCAAAATCTGATTAACGGATTGTCCTTCATACTTCAGCGAGTTACCGAAATCGAAGCGCGCCATGTTCCAAAGCACCTTGCGATACTGAACGTACCAGGGCTTATTCAGGCCATACTTTTCGCGCAGGTTCTGCTCGATCGCGGGCGCCAGCTTCTTCTCGCCGGTGTAGAAATTTCCCGGCGCCAGCCGAATCAGCCCCCAGGTGATCGACACAATAATGAACAGCATGGGGATGATTATGACTACCCGGCGAATGATGAAGCGAAGCATAGTTATCGCGAATGTTTAGAGTCGGGCTATCGCCCGACTCAGCGGGCGGTAGGCCGCTACTAAACCTTAAGGCTCTACTCATTCATACTCGGAACCCCATAGTCCCACTTGGCTTGATCGCGCTCAATGTATATCCACTTCCAGGGAAACAGAGACGCGGCATTCGGATACATTCCCTTTATGTAAGGCTTCTTCATCCAGCGGGCGCTTCCGGTATATAGCGGCAGGACCGGTTGCGCATCCAGCGCGAGCGCTTCAGCCTTAGCCAACAATTCGTAACGTTTTTGACGATCGCCGGTTGAGTTCGCCTCATCCAGCAGTGCTACGTATTTCGGATCCCACCAACCGGTGCCGTTGTTACTCGATGCCGTGTAGTACAGTCCGAGAAATGTAAAGGGATCCATATAGTCGGCTGACCAACCATTACGGGCCATGCCTTTGTATTCGAGTTTCGCACGACCTGCGAGAAATGTTTTCTGCTCGATCGTATGGATCGGAATCGTGACCCCAAGGTTTTGCTTCCACTGCGCCTGAATGAACTCAGCTATCGGGACATTTCCGCCATCGGGATTTACCGTTAGTTCAACCTGATCGACTGGAAACTTTTTCGGATCGAACTTGCCTGCACCGTCCCGGTATCCCACCTCGGCCAGGAGAGTCTTCGCCTTCTCGGGATCGAATGGATCGCCTTGGGGCTGTGGATACCCCGGAAACATTCCAGCGGGAGTAATCGTCGTCAAAGCTTGCGAGTGGCGCCACGCCGCTACGGCCTTCTTGTCGACACTCATGTTCAGCGCTTTTCGCACTCGTACGTCATTTGTCGGCGGTCGCGTGCAATTAAACTGGTAGAACTCAGTCGTAGCTTCGGCTGCGTCCATGTAATCCTTGAACGGAACAATCGTGTCCAACCACGGAGCTTGCACGTTGTGATTGTACATCGCGTCGATCTCGCCCGCCTTGTAAAGATTCATGATTGTCGAGCTGTCGTTCAGCGCATAAAAAACAATACCGTCCAGCTTCACATTTCCCGCGTCCCAATACATCGGATCGCGCTTCACGATGACCCGGTCGTAATGTTTCCAGGCTGCGAGCGTGAACGGGCCGCTGGTCACGATGTTCTGTTCGAGCGTCCAGGCGCCGCCGAACTTTTCAATTGCTTTGCGGTTAACCACGCGGAAGAATTGATGAGGCATCAGGCTGAGAAAGAACGGCGCGGGCTGAGACATCGAGATGCGCAGGGTATAGTCATTCACCGCTTCCACGCCGATGTCTTTAGCTGCCACCGGTATTAACTGCTTGCCGGCCAGCGCCTCTTTCAGCCGTGGGTTTACCTCGACGACTCTCCCTCGTTTCTTTTCATCGCCCGGCAACACGAGTCGTTCGGGTGAATGCATGAACTGATGAAACGGAGTATCGGCATCAGGTGTCTTGTCTTCAGGGATCGGTGGGTACTCGTCGGCGACGGAATTCACTCGCTCTGAACTCAACGGTCCGTGACGCTTGGGCGGCGAGGTTTCAGCTTTCGCATCCGCGGCAACTTTCACCGGCTGCTGTTTGCCTTCATCAAAATCGTCAGCCAGCAGAAACTTTTGAGTCGCCGGGTCCTGAACAAACACTGCGCCTTCGTTGTAAGCCTGTGCGTATTTAATGTAATAAGCCAGCGCCGCGTTCCGCGAGCCGAGCCCCGGCGCTAGACCCCGCTGAATCGTGTAAACAAAATCGGCCGCGGTAATGCCATCGCCGTTTGAGAAGCGGCCGTTGTGACGCAGATGAAAAGTCAATTCAGAAGAGTCTTTGTTTACTTCCCAGCGCTCGGCCAGGGCGGGGATTGGGACCGTCGTCTTCGGATCGTACTCGACCAGTCCTTCGTAAAGCGCCATGTAGATGCGAGCTTCCGGCTGGCCATCTGAGATTGCCGGATCGAGCGATTCCGGCTCCGAGCCAGACACATAGCGCATCACGTTGTCACGGGGCGGATCGGTTTTACCAAAAAAGAGTTTGTTGCTCGCGGAAGCAGCACAGCCCGCGGTGATCAGGGTCGCGATCAGAATCAGCATGGAAGCGCAGTGGGAAGGACAGGCGGCCACCCATCGGAACGTTCTCCATCTCTGAGTCGTCAAGATTGGCACAGCGTTTCAAAGTAGCACGCGTCTGCGGTGTGGGCAATATCTTTTCCGGAGGTATCAGGTCAAATTAAGTCCGAGGTTTAGACGCGGGCTACTGCCCGCTTCCATTCGGGCGGTAGACTGACTCTAAACACGCAACGGTTGTGGCCAACTAAACTTCATCAGACTTCAATTCTCGAAACACTGCTTCGGTTTGCTTGCGGGCACTGTCGAATCCTTCCGAAGTATCGATCAGGAAGTCGGCGTACTTCATCTTCTGATTTTGTGGCATCTGCGCGGCTATTCTCTGCGCGGCATCTTCGGGAGAAAGGCCATCGCGCAAAATCAGACGCTCTAATTGCACCTCTGGACGGCAGTGAACGACGATTAGCTTATCAAAACGGCGGAAGCCGCCGGACTCAATCATCAACGCCGCATCGATGACCGCGATGCTGTCAGGGGTTTCTTCCTGCCAACGCCTAATTTGTTCGTCCTGCGCGGCGATGATAAAAGGATGCAGGATCGAATTGAGGACCTGGCGCTGCTCTTCATCAGTGAAAACAATCGCTCCCAACTTAGCGCGGTCAAGAGCGCCATCTGCCCGCACGACTTCGTTCCCGAACCTGTCGACCACCGCATTCAACCCGGCTGTCCCGGGCGACACTACTTCCCGTGCGGTAAGATCCGCGTCCAGCACGCGGCAGCCAAGCTCAGCCAGGACACCGAGCACAAAGGATTTTCCGACAGCAATCGATCCGGTAAGGCCAACCTTCAGCATAGTCATAGGGGCAAGACTTGTCCTTGCCCGCACCTAAATGGGCAGGCACAGGGCCTGTCCTTACAAGCCTCTTCGCCATTTTGCGGCTTGCAGTGTGTTCTTCATCAGCATAGCCACCGTCAGCAAGCCCACGCCGCCCGGCACCGGCGTGCGCCGGCCTGCGACCAGATCAGCCTCCGCCGGATGAACATCACCGACCAGGGTATACCCGCGTTTTTGAATCGCTTCGATTCTCTTCCCGGCTTCGGGGCCAAAAAGAGTGTGCGCTTTTTCAATGTCGGTAACCTTATTCACCCCGACGTCGATCACGACGGCGCCAGGTTTGATGTAGTCGCCGCGGATGAAAGCTGGGCGCCCGATAGCCGCGACCAGGATGTCCGCCTGCCGCGTTACCGCTGGGAGATCGCGCGTTCGGGAATGACAGATAGTGACCGTGGCGTTTCTCTGCAATAACAACCCGGCTACCGGCCGGCCGACGATTTGACTACGGCCAACGACGCAGGCATTTGCTCCGGCGATCGCGATCTGGTTGCGATCCAACAACTCGATAATTCCGGCGGGCGTGCACGGAACGAATCGCGGTTTACCCATTGCCAGCAATCCGACGTTTACGGGATGAAAACCATCGACATCTTTCGCGGGATCGACTGCTTCAATAATCGCCGCTTCGTCGATCTGCTGTGGCAGCGGCAACTGAACCAGGATGCCGTCAACGTCTTCGTCTTGATTTAAATTCCGAATGAGAGTCAGCAACTCTGCGGTGGTGGTGGTCGCCGGCAGACGTCTCTGGTCGGATTCAATACCGACTTCAGCACACGCGCGCACTTTGTTCCGAACATAAACCGCGGAGGCGTCGTCGTCGCCAACCAGCACGGCAGCCAAGCGCGGCTTTAAGCCATGTTCATCCAACAACCGCTGCACTTCTACCGCAACTTCCTGCTTGATTTGATCGGCGACTGCTCGACCGTCAAGACTTTGCGCACGTGTTTTTTCTGCTGAAACCATTGGCGGTAATCGTAACATGTAACGCGAGCCGCTATTCAACGCTTTCAGCGTTGTCATGAATAATTGAACCTTCCCCCCAGGGTGATCCCCTGGGCTAAGTTATGTAACGCCTTCGGCGTAAGCGACCGATTTCAACCCTCGCCGGGCACCAATGGGGTGTCCGTTTCTGGTGGATCAGCGATTACCGAAATTGAGTTGAACTTGAGCTAGCCGCGCCAACCGTCTAATCTGCTCTGTATTCAAAGCTCAGCTAAATTAATCCAGGGATTATTGGAATCATGATAAAAGCCAGGCCGTCGCTCGCCGTCTCGTTTCTTCTCTTCCTGCTCATACTGATTATTCCGTCAGCCTGTCGCCCTCGTCGCTCAGCTAACGAAAAGCGCTATCCGATCAAAGGCAAAGTCGTCGCCGTGGACAAAACCGATCGCACCGTGACCATCGCCCACGAGGACATTGTCGGCTACATGCCCGGGATGACCATGCCGTTCCAGATTAAGAATGACGCCGACCTGGAGATGGTGAAGCCCGGCGATCAGTTAACCGGAACGTTGGTTATCGACGGCCTGTCATCATGGGTTGAGATCTCTGCGATTGTCGAAGGCGACCCTCCCGTTTCGCAGAATGTAGACGTGCCTGGCGAACCTAAACCTGGCACCGAAGTGCCTGACTTTGGTCTCGTCAATCAGGACGGCAAACGAATTCATCTGGCCCAGTACCGGGGCCGGACGCTGCTGTTGACGTTCGTCTACACTCGTTGTCCGCAACCGGATCAATGCACCTTGATGAGTAACAACTTTGCCGCCATCGATCAGGCCCTGCAGAAACAGCCCGAGACTTACGACAAAACGCATCTGCTCACCGTCAGTTTCGATCCGGACTATGACACACCGAAAGTTCTTCGCAGCTATGGCGCTTCCCATACTGGCCGCTATTCCGATGAAACCTTTCAACACTGGGAGTTTGCTTCCGGGACTAAAGACGAAGTGAAAGGCCTCGCGCAGTTTTTTGGGCTGCGCTACTATCACGACACTGAGTCGAATGATGAACAAGTCATCCACTCAATGCGCACGGCGATCGTCGGCCCGGATGGAAAGGTGTTCAAGTTGTATCGCGGAAACGAGTGGAAGCCTGAGGA